>DAIRXT010000035.1:0-6428 GCA_036819575.1 Candidatus Nanopelagicales bacterium
TTTAAACTTCGCGAAAGATTAATTGATGATTTAAGAAAAACCCAAGAAGAACTAAAAGTTTCATTTGTTTACATGACTTCAGATCCATTAGAAGCTTTGTCTTTGGCAAGAACTGTCATGATCTTGGCGCAAGGAAAAATTGTGCAACAAGACTCACTTGATGTTGTTTATGACACCCCTAATTCAGTTGCAAGTATGAATTCACTAGGTTTTCCAGAAGCAAATATTTTTCCAGGTGAATTATCAGGAACAACTTTCACATCAATATTAGGAAGCACCAAAGTCAAAATGGATTCAGCTTCTTCAAATGTAGTTGCCGGAATTAGACCAGAAGGTTTCGTTATTGGATCAGGATCAACTGATGCCAAAGTTGGTTTAATGGAAAATCTTGGTTCTGAATTTGCTGTTTATTTTGAAGTTAAAGATCAGAATTTTGTGACCGTTATATCAAGAACAGACAATGAATCTTTGGCGAAGTTGAAATCAAAGACAGTTTCAGTTTCCTATAAACCAGAAGCTCTTGTTTTGTTTGATGCCACTTCAGGTATGCGCGTAGGTCAAGGAGTTTCAGATGTATGACATTAGACTAGAAAATGTCACGAAAAAATTTGGTGACTTTACAGCGGTAGACGACATTACTTTTACGATTCCTAAATCTTCAGTAACCGTTTTACTTGGGCCTTCAGGTTGTGGAAAAACAACATTGATGAGAATGATTGCTGGTTTAGAAACTCCTACCTCAGGAAAAGTATTCTTTGGCGAACACGAAGTAACAAATGTTCCTACCAAAAGAAGAAACATTGGAATGGTTTTCCAATACCCAGTAATTTATCGTGGCACAAGTGTGAGAAAAAATCTTGAATTGCCTTTGTTGTCTGAAAAACTAAGCAAAGCTGAATTAGATAAACGAATTGATGAAGTTGCAGAGATTTTGGACTTAACCAGTGTTTTGAAGCGTCAAGTTGAAGAATTAGATAACGGAACACGTCAAAAAATCGCGGTAGGTCGCGAAGTAGCACGTCAACCAAGAATCATTTTGTTTGATGAACCAATTACCAACATTGATTTAACTTCCAAGTTAGAACTGAAGCGAAGCATGAAAGAACTATTTGGTCGTTTGCAACAAACAATTGTTTATGTAACACATGATCAAACCGAAGCAATGACTTTGGCAGATCAAATTGCCTTGATGCAAGATGGTGTTATCACCCAGTCTGATTCACCTAAAGAAATTTATGAGAAACCAAACAGTCAATTTGCTGGTTGGTTCTTAGGAAATCCTGGTATGAACTTTGTGCCACCAGAATTTATTAAAGTTTCAGGATCAAAAATTACTTCACCACTTTTCACTCAAACAATTGATTTGGGATCAAAAGCATCAAGTGTTGACACATTTGGCGTAAGAGCTGAAGGAATTAGTGTTACTACTTCGCAAGCAAAAGATGGTGTGCAAGCAAGAGTTACCCGTAAATCAATTGGTGCTGGTGGTCAATATCTTCTTGACTTGGCAGTGGGAAGTCTTCTAGTCAAGGCTCGCGTTTCTCACAGCGTTGGAAGAGATGCCACAGATGCGGTGTGGACAAGCATTGCCTCAGAAAACATTACTTTCTTCGATAAAGCAGGAAAAGCAATTTAGTTCCACCTGAATTTCAAGAGAACTCCACCGGTAGGCTACTGAATATGTTTTATTTTGGTACAAACACGAAGCAACAACTAAATCAAGAACTTCATGAAGAAGTTGTGGAAATTGCTTCACTTTTAGCTAAATCAAATAAAGACGCCCAATTATTTGTTTTGCCAACTATGCCTCTACTAGTTCCTTTAAAGAAAATGTCCTTTGGAACTGGTCTTTGGGTTGGTCCACAACAAATTTCTGCAAGTAATGAAAACACCACAGGTGAAATCTCAGCTAGTTTAATAAAAGAGATAGATGCAGATCTTGTGATGGTAGGACATGCTGAAAGAAGAGCTCTTGGAGAAAACGAAAAAGAATTAGCTGCCCAAGTAAAGAATTGTCAGGAAAATGATTTAAAAATAATTTATTGCATGGGTGAAAAAGAAAAAGAAGTCAATAAAAAAAAGAGAAAAGAAGTCTTTCAAAAACAATTGAAAGTTCTAAAAGATTTTAAAGTTCCTTGGGCATTAATTGGGTATGAACCAGTTTGGTCAATAGGAGTAAATGGCACACCGGCTAGTAGTTCATACATTGAAGAATCTTTCCAAATAATTAATGAAGTTTTAAAAGAATTAGGATTAGAGACCAAAAATTACCCACTTTGTTACGGTGGTTCAGTAAATGTTGAAAACGCTAAAGAGATAGCTTCCATAGATTTATGTGAGGGAGTATTTGTGGGCCGAAGTGCCTGGTCTAAAGATGGATTTAGAAACGTTTTTGAGAAATCTTTTGCAGGATATAAATCTAAACAAGATTTAGCTCAATAATGCTTGTCGCTGCAAGAGTTTTTAGTCTTTCACATGAAACTCCCCGCGAAAACGGAATTAAAGCTGCCAAAGAAGCATTAGCAGCAGGTCGCGCCATTGTTTTTCCTACTGACACAAGTTATGCCTTAGCAGTTAGAGCAATGGATGAAAAGGCCGTTGATTTATTGTGGAGTATTAAAGGTCAAACTCCTAAAACACCATTAACCATATTTATAGGAAATATTGCTTTATTACACAAATTTTCTGCAGGAATCACGGATGAAACCAAGAGTAAGTATTTGAATTTTTGGCCAGGATCTCTAACTCTTATTTTAAAAGGGTTAAATAATCTCTTATGGAATAAAGGAATTATTCCTAACGTGATTTCAGTTCGCATGCCCCTTCATCCAGTGGCTTACGAAATCATGGGTCAAGATGAAATTCTGGCAACCACAAGTCCAAACAAAGTTGGACAACTTGCAGGCAAAAGTATTGCTGAAATAAAAGCCCAATTTGGAAATGATGTTTCTGTTTACTTAGACCAAGGGGAGCTTCCCATTAGTGCACCTTCATCAATATTGGATCTAACAAGTGAATTACCAGTTTTAGTTCGCGAGGGAAGTGTTTCATTGAATGAAATTTCTAAGGTGATTGAAAACGTTGTAAAGGAAGTTGAAGATTTACCTGGGAATAAAGAGCAGTAATCCTGCAATCAGTGTTGAAACCAACGCTGAATATTCAAATGCTCTTTGATTAATGCTTCGCATAATTTTTTGACCAAATAGTCCACCCATCACGACAAAGGGTGCAAGTAATACAGCCAGCATTAAAGTTTGCGTGGTGATAATTCCTAGGTTTGCATTAAAAGGAATTTTTGAAACATTGATTATGAAAAAGAGCCAACTATTTGTTCCCACAAAAGTTTGCATGGGAAGTTGTAAGTTAAGTAGGTAAAGAGAAAATATTGGTCCTGCTGAGTTTGCAGTCATTGTCATAATTCCTACTAAAACTCCCATAAGTTGGGCAGTTAATCTTGATCTTTGTTTCTGATTAACACCTTGCTCAAGATCCATTTTTTCGTTTCTTAGTCTTTTTCTTATTTCATAAATGGCTGTGAAAACCAAAATTGCACCAATTACATAAGCAACTTCTCTTGAGGTTGACCAGGAAAGTAAGAAGTAACCAATGAACATTCCCACAAAAACAGAGGGAAGTATTTTGACAACAATGTCCCAGCGACCTGCTTTTCTAAAAGCAAGTAGGGCAATAATGTCTCCTAAAATTAAAAGGGGCAATATTGCACCCACTGATAATTTGGCTGGAATTACCAAAGCAAATAAACCAACTGGCATAGTTGCAGCTGCTGGAACTGATGATTTAGCTAATCCAATGACAAATACTGCAAATGCAGCAATGAGAAAACCTGCTACTCCAAGATCAAGAGGCAGGGTTAAGTTCAAATAAGCCCCGCTGGTCTATCTAATGCTTCTTTAACAATGCGATCAATTAAATCAGGATAAGAAATTCCTGCTTCTTTCCAAGAAAGAGCAAATGAGCCATCTTTGCCAAAATATGGTTGGCAATTGACTTCAACAACTAGAAGTTCGCCTTCTTTATCAATCATGAATTCAATTTGGGCATAACCAGATAGTTTCAGTACTTCAAATGTTCTTTTTGCGTAATCATGAATTAGTTTTACTACTTCTGGATCTAAATCTTTTGCTTTCTCAAAGGAATAAGAAGTTTTGTTAGATCTTGAAATAAAGTTAAAAACTTTATCCTTTTCATTCCAGTTTGTTTTAATAATTTCACTCAATACCGGTTTCTTCTTTTCATCTTCAATGATGTTACATTCAAGAAGTTGTGCTGGTTGATGATATTTCTCAACAACAACTCGGCCATCAAAATTTCTAGCAATATCAATACCTTTTTTGAAATCTCTGGGCACTCTTATATGGGTAATACCAACACCATTGCTACCTCTAGCTGGTTTAGAAATCAGTGGCACTTTTAAAGATGAGGCACGTGCAACATTTGAAAGTGGATCTCTTCTCCAGGCTTTGTCTGGGATAACAATATGTTTTGGAGTTGGAACTTCAACTGCTTCCATTAAAAGTTTTGCAGTTGATTTATCACTTGAAATAGCAGATCCTAAGGTGTCGGATCCAACGTAGCGAATAATTTCAGTTTCTAACATTCCTTGCATAGTTCCATCAGATCCCCAAGCACCCATCAGTGTTGAGAAAACCACTGGTGTTTCTAACAATGATGTTGGGGGGAGTAAAGATTCTTCTGTCTTAGCAATTTCTTTAGCTGTGTCATCAGTTAGTTCAAACATGTCTTTTTTCAGGGCTGATTTTAAGGAATTTAAATCACCAAATGAAATCCAATTTGCTTCTAAAGTCATTCCATAAGCAGATACGACATAACCTTTTTCTTCCAAGGCATCAATAACATCTTTGGCTGATTGGCAGGAACGGTAATTCTCAGCACTTCGACCGCCTAAAATAACGGCTACTGAGATTTTGTCACTCATTGGTTTGGCGTCTCCTTGGAGATAGATCGTGAGGTGCTTTGACAATTTTAGTGAACAGCAAGACACAAGGCTAAGCCGAGTCACCATGAGAGTATCTTTAGAGCAGAGCAAGAATTCCTCTGGATTGAGAAGGAAGTCCCAACTTGTTAGACGTCGGATTCTTCGAATTACTTGTCATCGGCATCATTGGTCTATTAGTTGTGGGACCAGAAAAACTTCCTAAATATATTGCTCAAGGTGTTAAAACTCTTCGAAATGTTAGAGATATGGCAACTAAGGCTAAAGATGACATTGTTGAATCAGCAGGTATCAAAGATTTAGATTTGAAGAACTTAACTAATTTTGATCCAAATAAATTAGCTAATAATGTTTTTGAAGACAAAGACGAAACAAAACCACAAACTCAAAAGAAATTCGATCAGGACGCAACTTAATAAGTATTCATGTCCTCATTAAAATTAAATCAAAATAGTGTTCGTGCTGGCATTGCCACAATTGCTGTTATTGGTGGATTTGTTTCAGGTTATGGTGTTTTAGTTCCTTACTACATAGAAAAATATTCTCTTGATTTAGAAATCGGTGGACGCATTTTTGCTCTCACAGGTTTTAGTGGAATCATTGGTGTTTTTATTGCAACCTATTTTGTTGACAAGATAAGAGGAGCCATTGCTGGTTCAATTGGTACCTTACTTGTGGCAGTAGGTATGAGTTTCTTAGTTTTTGCTCCAACTTGGAATTTTGTTTTAGTAGGGGTAGTAATTATTGGTGTGAGTTTTGGTTTTGCCCAAGTTGGCATTAGTCAATTAGTTGTTGATGTAGGTGGCATTGAAGCTTCTCGAAGAGCAAATAAAAACAATATTGGTTTTGCCACCGCTTCTATTTTGATTCCGGCTCTTTTTGGAGTAACACTTAAAAGTTATTACGCTTATGTTTTAAGTCTGTTTGTTGTTTTAGCAGTAATTGTTGCGGTAGTTTTTTACTCAAATACTCAAGGCCAACTTTTTCATAAGCCTGAAGAATCACATAAGAAATCAAATCACAATTCTTCGATTGTTTTATTACTTTTAGGAATTTCTACTTACGTTGGATTGGAATCAGCTGCCACAGGCTGGATTCCCACTTATTTGCTTGCTAAGGGTTGGTCAACCTCAAAAGCATCTTTGGGATTATCTGTGTTCTTTATATCCCTTTTAGCAATTAGGTTAGTTATTTTAAAATATATTGACAGACTTAATTTTGGGTTAGTTACTCTTATGTCAGTTTTATGTTTAATTCCAGCGCTCTTTTTGCTTTATGCAACAGATCTTTACTGGTTAGCCATTGTTTTGTTAGGTATTTCTTGTGGGCCAGTTTTTTCTATGGCTTTTGCTTGGGTGGTAAAAATAAGTCCAGGTAATGCTCGAATAACAGGATTTATTTTCTTTTCATCAATTTCTGGGGCAATGATTTTTCCTTATGTAATTGGAAATTA
>DAIRXT010000036.1:0-6311 GCA_036819575.1 Candidatus Nanopelagicales bacterium
TTTTCTCTTTTTGTTTTATCATTTCCCAGTTATTTTCAACTTCCAAAGATGTTAAATCCTTTGAGTCACTAAAAATATGAGGATGTCTTTTAATTAATTTATTTGTTATTACATCTGCCACATCATCAATGTTGAAGGGGTCTTGCAAATGTTCTTGCGCAATTTTTGAATGAAAAACTACTTGGAGTAACACATCTCCTAGTTCTTCTCTGATGGCTTGTCTGTTTCCTGATTCAACTGCTTCAGCAAATTCATAAGACTCTTCTAACAGGTATTCGATTAAACTTTGGTGTGTTTGTTCGTTATCCCAGGGACAACCATCTTTTGATCTAAGTAAATCCATTAATTCAATAAGGCCTGCAACACCATTTTTAGTTGGCGGTTTTTGCGCAGGCATTATTTAACGATTTGAAAGTAGATCAACTGGTGTGGCAAATGCTGGTTCACTTAATTCATTTGCAGGTGGTGCAATTGAACCATCTTTTGAAACCCATGAACCATATCGAGGATTAATTACAATTTCTTTTGAATTTGCAATGTTTAGTAGTAAACCTTCTCCTCTGGCTCTTTGCACTAATTCAGGTGCACCCGGTTGGAGTGCTTTTCCTATTGCTTCAATTGCTCGATTTTGACTTAGTACTTCTTTAATTAAAATTGGGGGAACATTTCTTGATCCTGCAAATACTGCTAAGGCTTCAGGTCCACCGTTTTGCTTTTCTAATGCGTCATAATCTTGAGCAACTAAACTTTGATCTACCACGGCATTTGATTGTGTAACTGCTTCACTAATTATTATTCCAATAATCAATCGAGCCAGCACGCCTCGAGTTTGTGCTGTTCCTTGATCATTATTTTCAATTGGTACCACTGATCTTAAGTCATCCATATAAACACTTAATTCTTCTGAAGTTATTCGTTTGTCCCCAACAAAAGCAGCTGTTCCTGGGTTTTGTTGACCACAACTAACAAGAACACTGGAAACAAAAAGTAGAGCAATAATCTTCTTTAATTGTTTCTTCACGGTGTTCCTTTCAGTTCGTCTTCAAATACTTGATTGAATAAGTCATTTATCCAATTCAGTAATTCTTGATTCTTCAATACTTGACCATTAACAAGTGAGGTTAGTGGTGCAGGTACTTGAATCGAACGTATCGTTGCTCGAACTTGAGTTCCTGGGTACAGACGATTAAGTCTAAGGATTCGAGAATCTGGTAATTCAAGTGGTGCGAATTTGATGACTCTGCCTTGTTGCACAATTTCACTAACTCCAACTTTCCTGGCTAAAACTCTCAATTTGGCGATTGCTAACAAAATCTCAACTGGTGGACCATATTTACCAAAGCGATCCAATAATTCTTCACCAATACTTGCAAGCTCTGTTTCATCTTTGACTTCTGCCAAGCGTCGATAAATTTGCATACGCAGACGTTCTTCTTTGATGTAATCATGTGGAATGTGGGCATCAAGAGCAAGTTCAATTTTGATTTCACTATCAATTTTGGGAGCTTCACCTTTAGCAACAGCTAATGCTTCGCCAACTAATCTGACATATAAATCAAATCCAACTTCAGCAATGTGGCCTGATTGTTCTCCACCTAAAATATTTCCGGCCCCACGTATTTCTAAATCTTTTAATGCCACTGCCATTCCAGAACCTAAATCTGTGTGTTGGGCAATTGTTGCCAAACGGTCATAAGCATTTTCTGTTAATGGTTTTTCTTGTGGGTAGAAGAAATATGCATAAGCTCTTTCTCTAGCTCTACCAACTCGTCCTCTGATTTGATGAAGTTGTGATAAACCAAATGAATCTGCTCTATCCACAATTAAAGTATTAGCGTTAGGAATATCTAAACCTGATTCAACAATTGTGGTTGAAACTAAGACATCATATTTTTGAGCCCAGAAATCAAGAATTACTTGCTCAAGTTCATGTTCATTCATTTGACCATGAGCAATAGCAAATTTTGCTTCTGGAACAAGTTCTTGTAATTGGGCAGTAACTCTATTAATGCTGGCAACTCGGTTATGAACAAAAAAGACTTGTCCATCACGCAATAGTTCTCTTCTTATGGCAGCAGCCACTTGTCTTTGGTCATATGCCCCAACAAAAGTTAAAACTGGTAATCGATCTTCGGGAGGAGTTTGAATTACTGACATTTCCCTAATTCCAGTTAATGACATTTCAAGTGTTCGAGGAATTGGTGTGGCAGACATGGTGAGAAAATCAACATTTGTTCTTAAAGCTTTGAGGTGTTCTTTATGTTCAACACCAAATCTTTGCTCTTCATCAATGACCACTAAACCTAAATCTTTAAATCTAACATCTGAAGTTAATAATCTATGTGTGCCAATTACTACATCAACAGTTCCATCAGCAATACCTGCCAATGTTTCATTTATTTCTTTTGTGCTTTGAAATCTTGATAAAGGTTTGAGATTAATTGGAAATGGTGAATACCTTTCACTAAAGGTATTGAAGTGTTGTTGAACTAACAATGTGGTTGGTACCAGAATTGCTACTTGTTTACCATCTTGAGTTGCCTTGAACGCAGCTCTGACAGCAATTTCAGTTTTGCCATAACCAACGTCTCCTGCAATAACGCGATCCATGGGCACACTTTTTTCCATGTCTTTTTTAACATCATTAATGCATGCAAGTTGATCAGGAGTTTCAACATAAGCAAATGCATCTTCTAATTCTCTTTGCCATGGAGTATCTGGCGAGAAAGCAAAACCTTGGGAGGCTTGTCTGGCGGCATAAAGTCTTATTAATTCCGCAGCAATTTGTTTAACAGCTTTTCTTGCTCTTCCTTTAGTTTTTTCCCAATCAATTCCACCTAATCTGTTGAGGGAAGGAATTTCACCACCAATAAATTTCGTGATTTGATCTAGTTGATCTGTGGGAACAAATAAACGATCAGCAGGTTGACCGCGCTTTGAAGCTGCGTATTCGATTACTAAATATTCACGGGTGGCATTTCCGACAGTCCTGCTAGTCATTTCTACATATTTACCAACACCATGTTGTTCATGAACTATGTAATCTCCAGGAGAAAGAGTTAAAACATCAATACTGTTTTTTCTCTTAGTTGGAAGCTTTGTCACATCTTTCATGCTTGAACGCATGCCCACAATGTCTGTGTCTGAGATGACTAAAATTTGTTGCTCAGGTAGTGAGAAACCGTGTGAAATATCAGATACAAAGATATTTACTAAATTGTTTTCTATTTCCTTATCACTTATTTTAGCTGCAAGATCTGCTCCTGAGAGTTGCTCTAAATAACGCTGAGCAGATCCTGCTCCTGCTGATGCAATTACTATTTTCCATTTGAGACTTAACTTGTTTCTTAATTCAGTTATGACTGCTGTGAAATCTCCCCTGAATCCATCTAATACTCGTGCTTTTAAATCAATAACATCAAAATTTTGTTCATCATCAACATGTCCAATAAATGGACTTACTTGCCACCACTTGAGGTCTTTTTTTAATGCATTTTTTTCAACAGTTTCTAAATCTTTGAAACCACCTAAAGAAACTTCTTGAGGAATATTTCCACCAAGAGTTGCACTCATCCAAGCAGCATTTAAAAACTCTTCAGATGTTTTTAACACTTCTGCTGCTCTAGTTCTTATTTTTTCAGCATCACTTAAAAGAACAACGCTATTTTTGGGGAATAAATCTGTGAATAGTTGAAGTTGTCCAAGTGGTTCAAATTCTTCATTTAGAAAAGGTTCATAACAAGCAGGTGCCCATAGACCATTGGGAGCAATTTCTAAACTTCGTTGATCAGCAACAGAGAAATTTCTTATTTCTTCAACATCGTCACCAAAAAATTCAACACGTAAAGGATGTTCGTGACCTGGCACAAATATGTCCAAGATTCCACCGCGAACTGCAATGTGTCCACGTCTTTCAACCATTTCCACTCGCTCATAACCAATTTCAACAAGTTTGGTTACAGCTTGTGTTAAATCAATTGAGTCCCCAACTTTTAATGCCAATGGTTCTAGATCAGCTAAAGAAGTCAACAAAGGTTGCATTAAAGATCTAACAGGGGCAACAACAACATCTATTTGTTGTGCATCTTTAAATTTATTATCTGGGTGAACTAAACGTCTAATTACTGAAAGTCTTCTCCCAATAATGTCTGAAGTAGGAGCAATTTTTTCATGCGGCAAAGTCTCCCAAGCAGGAAATTGGGCCACGCTCAAGTCTTTATTCCAAAGCTTTAAAGCATGCTCTAAATCTTCTGCTTCTCTGGCATTAGAAGTAACAGCTAATAAAACTCCATCACTGTTTTTTGAGATGTGGTTAGCAATTATTGGAAATAGAGAATTTGGGCTAGCAATTTTATATGTTGATTCACTCTTTATTGCTTGAGCAATTTTGAGCCAAGGCTCAACTCTGGTTATTTCTGCAAATACTGAATTAAGACTCATGAAACTGCCTGTAACACAACCTCTAATAATTCTGGTTTACAAACAATTACATTGTCTACTCGAAGATTTTCTTGGTTAAGTTGTAACGGTTTTCCTTTAATGTCACAAACCACTAAACCACCAGCGATTGCTACTGCTAAGGGTGCTGCAATATCCCATTCATAAAAACCTGTGGTGTGCACATAAAGATCAGCTTTTCCTTCTAAGATTTGCACAACTTTGGCACCAACAGATCCCACACTTTTTATTTCAACTCCCCCAAAAACTTCATCAAAAATCGCAGTTAATTTAGGCATTTCTAAAGGTGGTCTTGATCCTGAAACTAAAAGTCTGGGGATTTGATTTGATTTACTGGCAACTTTTACATTTTTAGTATCAAATACTGTTTCAAAAACTGGCATTGAAACAGCTGCAACTGAAATATTTGCTTGCGCTTTACTTTGTCTTTCCCATAAAGCAATATGAACAGCAAAATCACTTCTGTTGTTAGCAAAATAGAAAGTTCCATCTAATGGATCAATAATCCAACATCGATCAGCTTTTAAGCGTTTTGTGGGATCTATTCCTTCTTCACTTAAAACTAAATCATCTGGTCTTGCATCTTTGAAAGCTTGAATCAAAAAATCGTGACTTAATCTATCTGCTACTTCACCATAAGCTTTTCTTTTACTTAAATCATCTGGAACAGGATTGTTTTTTCTATGTGTGGAAAGAATTTTTCCTGATTCAATGGCTAATCTGATTGCTAAATCTAAATCTGTTTCTTCATTCATTTAGGCATTTCCATTATTTAAATTTTGGGCTTGATCTACACCTAAAGAAACGATGTCAGATAAAGCTTTGCTGCTTGCTTCTAAATACTCATTCATTTGTGATTTCTCAAAGAAGTTAAATGGTTTCAACACAAAATCACCTGGATCCATTGGACCAGGTGGTCGACCGATTCCTAAACGCAATCTCACAAATTCTCCGCTGTCAATTGATCCTCTAATTGATTTCAAACCGTTATGCCCGTTGTCTCCGCCACCTTGTTTAATTCTGATTTCACCAAAAGGCAGATCTAATTCGTCATGCATCACAATCATGTTCTCAACAGGAATTTTGTAAAAATTCATTAAAGAAGAAGTTGGTCCACCAGATTCATTCATGTAACAACGAAGTGTTGCTAACACAACTCTTTTTGTGCCTAGTCTTGTTTCACAAACATCTGAAGTTACTTTTTTGTTGTGAGTTAGTTTTTCACCCAGATCAGAAATAACTTGATCAATAACCATTGCACCCACATTGTGGCGAGTATTTTTGTATTCAGGACCAGGATTACCCAGCCCAATGACTAACCATGGTGAGTCAGTCATTTACTCGCCTTACTGTGTTGTGTTTTAGGTTTTAAACCTTAATTATTTTTTATCTTTTGCAGCAGGAGCTGCATCTTTTGCATCAGCAGCAGGTGCTGCAGCAGCAGCTTCGCCACCTTCAGCAACTGGAGCAGCTGTGCCATCGGCAGCAACTGCAACTGGTGCAGCAACTTCGCCAAGATCCATTTTGGACTTAGCAGCAATTTCCAGACGAACTTTCAATGCAGCTGCAGCCATTTCGTCAGCTCTATCTGCAAGTTCTAATCTTTCTTTTTGCTCTTTGTCGTTTAACACAACTAAGTCAACGTGTTTGTAAATTGGCTTAATTGGATCTTTTTGAATTTCTCTTGGGGCAACTACAAATTTCTTGCCATCTAATTCCAAATTAATAGTTACATATGGAACACGAAGTGCTAATGAAGCAGTGTGATGATCCAATGAAACGTGAAGTGGTGTTTGGTCTTTTCCATAAACTACTGCTGGAATGCGATCGTTTTGACGATCACGACGTGATGC
>DAIRXT010000037.1:0-6024 GCA_036819575.1 Candidatus Nanopelagicales bacterium
AATAATGCAACAAGTCCTGCTTCACGGTAATCAGGATTTTCTAGTGCTTCGTTAACACATGAGCCAATAACAGGAATTAAAGCTAAACCAGCTAATACTGCAAGCAAAACTGTTGGCAATGTTCCAAAAAATCCCATAACAGTTGAACCAAACAGTCCAAGGATTATGTAGAAAATTCCACAAGCAACACCAGCAAAATATCTGGTTTTTGGATTTGGATCAGCATCTTTTTGAGTAGCAATTGCAGCTGTCATGGCAGAAATGTTCACACCACTGTTTCCAAAAGGTGCTGTTAATAGTGAAATAACTCCACCCATTGTCACCACATTATTTATTGGTGGTTCATAGCCTGAGTTGTATAAAACTGCTGTGCCTGTGGCATTTTGTGTTGTCATTACTAATAAAAATATTGGCAAAGCCAAAGTCAACATTGAACTTAACGTAAATTCAGGGGTAACCCAAAGTGGTGCAGTTATTGAAACTTGAATTTGTGGGTTAACTAATTCATTTTCAAGAAATCCAATAACTAATCCCACAGCTAAAGCAGGAACAACTGGGGCACGCCATTTGTAACGTTTGCCAATAAAAAACATCAAAATCATGCCTAAACCAAGTAACGCATCACTTTTAAGTGAAGAAAAAACATCCACTCCAAATCTAAATAAGACACCACCAAGCATGGCCATCACAACTGGTCTTGGCACAAGGGCCATTAATTTACTAAACAACCCAGTTGCACCAACAATTATTAAGGCAATTGATGCCACAACATAAGCACCCAAAACTTCAGCGTAAGGATGATCAGTTAAACCTGTAACTAATAGCGCTGTAGTTGCAGCAGCCCAAGCACCAATAACTGGAATTCCATGTCTCAAGGTAAGAACTAAACCAAATAAACCTGAACCAATAAATACTGTTAATAACCAAGAAGCAAGTTGTTGGTCCGAAAAGTTTCCAGCATCTGCTGCTTGAAATAAAATTGCGATGGGACCAGTGGTTGAAATCAAAACAATTAGAAAACCTGAAAGTAAAGCTCCCCAAGTAAATGATTTAGGAATGTTTCTTAGATTCTGCGAGATCGCTTTAAATACTGGAAGATCAGTTGTTCCACGTTCTAGCTGTAATGACATGAGAGATACTTTAGTGAACTTGTTATTTGTTTCAATAACTAAACAGGCCTAAATCCTTCTTTTATTTCGTGCTGGCCATGTTTAATCATTATGTGGTGAGTTGTCGTGTATTCCAAGACTGATTCTTGACTCATATCTTTTCCAAAACCACTTCCTTTCACTCCTCCATGTGGAGCTTCAGAAACAATGGGTAAGTGATCATTAATCCAGGTAACCCCTGCTTGAATTCTTTTTGAAATTTCTAAGGCTTTACCAACATCTTTTGTCCAGATAGAAGAAGCTAAACCATATTCGCTGTCATTGGCTAAAGCAATAGCTTCTTCATCATCCTTAACAGCAGTGATAGTTATAACTGGACCAAAAACTTCAGTATGAATTATGGAATTGTTTTGTTTCACATCAGTTAGCAGGGTAGGGGCGTAATAAAATCCTTTGCCCTCGATGTTTTTTCCACCAGTTACTAGAGTCGCCCCATCTTTAATCGCACTCTGAATCTTTTCATTTACTAAGTTTCTGTGTTTCTCTGAAATCAAAGGCCCAATATCAGTGTTTTTATCCTTTGGGTCTCCTACTTTGATTGACTCCATTTTTTGTTTCATGAGGTTTTCTAATTCCTTAACAACAGTGTGATGAGCATAAATACGGGTAGCGGCAGTGCAATCTTGGCCAGAGTTATATGTACAAGCAAGTGAAATCGCTTGAGCAACTTGAGTTAAATCAGCGTCTTGTCTAACTAATACTGGGGCTTTGCCACCAAGTTCTAAATGAACACGTTTAACACTTTGGCTTGCAGCTTGCATAACTTTCTTTCCAGAATCACTTGAACCGGTAATACTTATCATTGAAATTCGCGGATCTTTAACTAACTGTTGGGCAACATCTGCATCACCAAGAACTATCTCAAGTGCACCAGATGGAAAAATTTGTTTTGCAAGTTCAACAATTTTTAAAGTAGATGAAGGAGTTTGGGGCGCAGGTTTAATAACAACCGTGTTACCTGCTGCCATTGCTGGACCAATTTTCCAAATTGCCATGATGAAGGGAAAATTCCAAGGCGCAATTGAACCAATCACGCCAACAGGTTTTTTAACTAACAAAGATGTATAACCTTTATTAAATGAACCTGCACCAGTTCCATCCAATGATCTAGCTGCACCTGCAAAAAATCTAAGATTGTCTAAACCAAAAGGAAACTCTCCGTCGCGCATTGTCGACCATGGTTTACCAGTCTCTGAGACTTCAAGTTCAGAAATTTCATCAGCATGTTTTTCAAGTAAATCAGCAAAATCTAAAAGTTGCTTAGTTCTTTCACTGGGAGTAAAACTTGACCAGATAGGAAACGCTTTTGTGGCATTTCCTATCGCAATATCTACTTGTTGAGTTGTTGAGTCTGCTATTTCTTTAATTACTTCACCCGTTGCCGGGTTAATTATTGCTCTAGTCACTATTTGGCTAGAGCTTCAATTTTTGTAGCAGCTTCTTCTATACCTTTTCTTGATCTAACTGCTTCACCTATTTTATTCAGTTTCGCAAGTAGATTCGAATCGTTAAGTAATTTCTCAATTGCTCCGGTTAGTTCTTCATCTTTGAATGCATAAGTTGCAAGTCTTATGCCATGACCTTTTTCATGAACTCTTTGAGCATTGTCATATTGATCCCAGAACAAAGGCAGAACAATCATTGGTTTACCAAAATGAACTGATTCTGTTGTGGTGTTGTTGCCACCATGGGTAATAACTAAATCAACCTTAGGAATAATTGAAATTTGCGGTAAGAATTCGGCACCAATCATGTTTGGGGCTAATTCAAATTCACTTGCTTGTGGACCTTTGGAAACAATAAATTTATGCTTTGTTTTACCTAAGATTCCAATTAATCGTTTCATTAAGTCAACATCAGCAGAGCCCAAGGAACCAAGAGATAAATAGATCAACTTTGAATCAGCTGGTCTATTTGCAACTTCACTTGGAAGCTCGAATGCTGCATCTGTTGAACGCACACTTGAGTCAATTCGGTGCCAATTGTTTCCTAATGGTCTTTTATCTGTGTAGTCCAATTCAGTTGGATACACATACAAATTTAAGTCTTTTGAAGTATGAATAAAGTCCATATCCGGCAAAGCAGGAGCACCTTGAGAAACTACCCAAGAGTTGAATTTTTCCCACATTGGTCTTTGGGTTTTTTCATAAGCCTGGTTATAACTTGCCCAAGATGATGGATCGTTTTCTGCTAAACCTGAAAACGGAGGAGCAATTTTATCTCCCAATATTTCAAGTGGATTGCATGAAACTACGCGAACAAAAGGAACTCCTGCTGTAACAGTGGCAGGAAAACAAAGGACATTATCTTCAATGATTATATCTGGTTTGTGTTTGGCAATAATTTCTTTTAATCTTGGTTCGCAATAAATTGCTCCATCAATCAGAGCTTGCCTTGTTGGTGTGACAAACGTTTCTAATTGTTCAACAGTTGGTTTTTTAAATTCAGGGGAAGTATCTCTAATAAAGTCTTTCCAAAATTGGCCCACACTTTGAGCATCAGGATTTTCTGGAGGTGCAGATAAATCAACTAGTTCTTCTTTAAATCCCAGTGGAGATAATTTGCCACCCCAAGAAGATTCAGCAGCAAAAACAACATTATGTCCACGATTTTTTAAAACATTGCCAATTCCAATACAGTTATTGGTTGGACCATATGCTGATTCTGGCCAGAACAGAATTGTTTTGCCACTCATTTTTTCTCCTCTTTATCTAAAAAACTCTGACGTCTTGTGGATTAAATAATAGGTTCACGTGGCTTCCCACTTCAAGGTTGGCAGATTTATCTGCATAAACTCTCACGATTTCATTGGTGGTTAATTTGACGGTGATGTTTTTCTTTGCCCCAGCAAAAACAGCGTCAGTGATTTGGCCTGCCCCATTTGCTGCTGGAGTCAAGTTAATGCTTTCTGGTCTGATCAAAACTGTGACAGGTTTTCCGGCACCAATTGAATGAGAAACATTCACTGTTCCAAGACTTGGATGTTCAAAACCAGAGCTAGTTGAAGTGGCTTTGAGAATGTTTCCTTCACCTATGAAATCTGCCACAAATTCATTTGTGGGATTTTCGTAAAGTTCTTGAGGAGTAGATATCTGCTTTATTTCACCCTTATCAAAAACAGCAATTCTGTTAGCTAGTGAAATTGCTTCATCTTGATCATGGGTGACAATAATAAAAGTAATTCCAAATTCATGCTGGATTCTTTTTAGTTCAATTTGCATTTCTTGTCTAATTTTTTTGTCTAGAGCACTTAAAGGTTCATCTAGTAACAAAATTTTAGGTTTTCTGGCAATTGCTCTGGCCAGAGCAACTCTTTGTTGCTGTCCACCAGATAGTTGATTAGGTTTTTTCTTTACATGTTCGCCTAAACCAATTTTTTCAATAATTTCATTTGTTTGATTCTTGATTTCTTCTTTTGTTAAGGAGGTGTTTGTTAAGCCATAGGAGATATTTGAAAATACATCCATGTGTGGAAATAGTGCATATGATTGAAACATTAAATTAACTGGTCTAGTTCTAGTAGGAATACTTAATAAATCAGAATCATTAATCAGTACTTGACCAGAGTCTGGGTATTCAAATCCTGCAATAATTCTTAAAAGTGTTGTTTTACCACAACCAGATGGTCCAAGAAGTGCAAACATTTCATTATTTTTAATTTCTAAAGAAATATTATTTAATGCTGTGACTGACCCAAATTTCTTGGTTAGGTTTCTAATTTTGAGTAGGTCTTGACTCATATTGAATCTGCAACCTTTCCAATTCTTTGGGCAAAAATAACTCCCACGAAACTAATTACTAGTAGCAAAGTACCTAACACATTTATTTCTGGAGTTACCCCAAATCTAATCATGGAGTAAATAACCATAGGAAGTGTTGGGGTTTCTGGACCGTTTGTGAAGAAAGCAATCACAAATTCATCCATCGAAAGAGTAAACGAAAGGACAGCTCCTGCAATAAGTGCTGGCATTAATTGTGGGATAGTCACTTTGAAAAGTGTCTTAAGTGCTCCTGCCCCTAAATCAGTGGATGCTTCTTCAATTGAGGGATCCATTAAACCAATGCGGGCAAGCACAATTGCCACCACAAAAGCTGTGCAAAATACGGTGTGAGAAATTATCACGGTACTTAAATTTAAAGACATTGAAATAGTAGAAAAAGTAGTAAGTAGACCAATAGCTAAAACTAAGTCAGGAACAATTGCCGGAGCAGTTGAAAAAGTCCTTAAGAACCCTCCAGCCTTCATTTTGTTCAAACCAATGGAGATTGTGGTTCCAATTAATAGTGAGAAAAAAGTGGTTACCAAAGCAACAAAAATAGTTCTTTGGAAGCTACTCATGATGGGTTCGTTACTCCAAATATTTTTGTACCAATCAAAACCAAATCCCTTCCAGATCAGGGAATTACTGCTGGTGTTGAAAGATAAACCAACTACAGCCATTATTGGTAAATATAGGAAGACTAAAACAACTAAAGTGATGATTAAAGATAAATTTATTTTTTTAGGCATTAACGTTAACCCTCTTACTTACATAGCTTTGAATAGAAATCAAAATAATTAAAATTAAAGTTAAGACCAAAGCAAAAGTAGCCCCAAATGGCCAGTCACGGGCTTTCAAGAATTGGTCTCTAACAAGGTTTCCGATCATGACAGTTTTTCCGCCACCAAGCAGTTCTGGAACTACAAAGTTTCCTAAACTAGGAACAAAAACAAATATCAAACCAATTAAAATTCCAGGCATTGCCAAAGGAATTGAAACAGTTCTTAAAGACTTCCAGGCACTTGATCCTAAATCATATGCTGCTTCACTTAGATTCTTATCAATTTTTTCTAAAGCTGCATAAATCGGTAAAA
>DAIRXT010000038.1:0-5953 GCA_036819575.1 Candidatus Nanopelagicales bacterium
ATGTTGTCAACAAAAGTGCAATTCCTGTTACGACGCTTGCTAATCCGGTACGAGCACCTTCGCCCACACCAGATGCTGATTCGATGTAAGAAGTGTTTGATGAAACACCACCTGCACCGCCAGCCATAGCTGCTATTGAATCGACAAGCAAGATTCGATCAGCATTTTCTACGTTTCCGTTACGATCTGTCAAACCAGCTTCTGCACCAATTGCGGTCATTGTTCCCATGGTGTCGAAGAAGTCTGTGATCAGCAATGTGAACACTAGAAGTGCTGCAGTTAAGAATCCTGCAGTAACAAATCCACCAAACAAATCAAATCTACCAAGTAGTCCAAAATCAGGTGTAGCAATGATTGAGCTTGGAAGAGCTGGAACGTTTAGATTCCAACCACTTGGATTTACTTTGTCTGGAGCAGTAAACAAAGGACCAATTTTGAAAACGGATTCAAGAATTACAGCAAGTACTGTTGCTGAAATTACACCGATCAAAATTGCACCCTTGGTTTTACGTGCATAAAGAATGGCAATGAGGATTAAACCAAAGATGAAGACCACTACTGGCCATCCAACTAGGTTTCCGCCTGCACCAAGTTCAACTGGAACTGGTCCAGATTGGGTACGGCGAACAAATCCTGCATCGACTAAACCAATTAGTGCGATGAATAAACCAATACCAACAGAGATCGCTATTTTTAATTGAGTTGGTACTGCTTTGAAAACTGCAACGCGAAAACCAGTAAGAACTAAGACTGTGATGATGATTCCTTCCAACACCACTAAGCCCATTACTTGTTCCCAAGGCATATAGCCTGCTGCAATTCGTGCAACGAACGCATTGATGCCAAGGCCAGTCGCTAGAGCTAATGGAAAATTAGCAACAGCCCCCATCAATATTGTTAAAATTCCTGCAATTAAAGCAGTTGCGGCTGCAATTGCTGCAAGATTAGGTGCGTCCCCTCCACCTAAGAATTTTCCGTTTGTATCTTGTGTAAAGCCCAAGATAAGCGGATTTAGCACAACGATGTATGCCATTGTTAAGAACGTGACGAGTCCGCCACGAACTTCTTGACCTACGCTGGATTTTCTTTTCTTAATTTGGAAATATGAATCCAATGTTGCCATTAGCTAGTTTTTTCCCTCCCCAGTATTAGTTGCGAGCCAACTAATAAGGCAAATTTTATTGACTATTTGACCTGAGTCTGGGTCTAACACTCTTACTTAATTGTTAATTATTTATTTCCAGATATTTCACTGGCCCAAACTCAATTGGGCTTGGGGCAGATGGGACTGATGTTAAAAGCGATGAACCTTCGGCTAGGCCCACCAAGCCCAATTTTTGGTCATGAAATTTTTGGGTCCAGGCAGGAAAGCCTGATCCAAAGTGGGGCAGCACTATTTGGTTGGGCAAGAAATTTAATCCTCTCCCAATTTCGTTTCCTCCAGGCATCACAACCTTGCAACCCATCAACATGGCACCAGCACTTGAACCCATCACCACACAACCTCTATTGAGGGCAGTTTTAAGCGCAGTTTCAGCATCAGTGTCAATAAAACTTTTAACTAACCGAGCAGGGGTTCCTCCTGCTATATAAATAGAATCAGCATTTGCAATTTGATTTATATTTTCTGCTGTTAAATCATTTTCACTCAATATCGGACTCATCAATGTTTCAATGCCCAGGTTGGAGAAATACTTTTGGGCTGTTTTATAGGCAAGTTCTTGAGTAGGAAATGGGGCAGTAACTACAACAAGTAGAGGACTATTTTTATTGACTCTTTTTTCAAGTGCTGCTAAATCTGCTTTCGCATAACTGTCACTAAATTCATTTCCCCCGGAAAGTAATATCCAGCCAGACATTTTTAGTTAGAAACTTTTCTATCTGCTAACCAAGTTCTTGTTCCTGCAACAATTGATCCGATGATAAAAAATGCAGCTATTGCATAAGCCCCTGATTTGACTGCAGGAATTGTGGCAGCGTAAAAACCAGTCAGAGTAATACCGATACCCCAAGCAAGTGCACCCACAAAATTACTTGTTAGAAATTTGTAATAATTCATTCGACCAACTCCTGCTACAACAGGAATTATTACTCGAGCCCAAGGCATAAAGCGTGCTACTACAACTGCCCACCAACCATATTTGAGATAGAAATTTTCAGTTTTTCTGATCATTAATTGGGTTTTTCTTCCGCCTCGTTTATCCAAATAGGGTCTGCCGTAATGGCGACCAATTATGAATCCCACTTGATCACCAAGAAAAGCTGCAATAAAAACTCCACCTACAAGAATGGCAACATTTATATTGGAAGAACTAGCAGCAATTAATCCCGCTGCAAACAATAAAGAATCACCTGTGACAAAGGGCACAAAGGCGCCAACAAAAAGTCCGGTGCCAACAAAAACTAAACCCCACACAATGACATAAAAAAGAAAAGGACCAAAAACTTCCAGCCAGTTATTTAATTGGCCATCTAACGCTGCTTGGGGTAACAAAATTTCTCCTACGTTTGCCTTCATTTGTAAGCGTAGTTAACGAATGCAAAATGCGCATCACTAATAAGCGAAATAGACTTATTACATGAGTCACATTGGGTTTTTGTTCGATTTAGACGGAACCTTAGTCAATTCCAAACCCGCTGTGGAAAGAGCGTGGATTCAGTTAGCCCAGGAAGCGCAAATTCCTTTAGAAAAAATGGTTGGACTACACGGCATCCCAGCAGAGCAGTCTCTGAGAAAACTTCTTGCAGATAGATCAGAAGATGAAATTAAAAATTGGGTTGATCGAATTGAACATTTAGAAACTTCTGACACAACCGGAGTAGTCGCAATTGCAGGGGCCAAAGAATTACTGAGTGAATTAAATGAGAAACAAATTCCTTGGACAATTGTTACTTCTTGCACTATTCCTTTGGCAATATCACGAGTAACAGCTGCTGGAATCGAAATGCCTGATCACACTGTGACATTTAATGATGTGAAGCTAGGAAAACCGTATCCAGACCCATTTATTTTAGGTGCGCAAAGAATTGGTTTAAATCCAAATCAGTGTTGGGTTATTGAAGATGCACCAGCTGGAGTTGTTGCAGGTAAATCTGCTGGCTGCACCGTTGCTGCTGTTTTAACTTCACATGCAAAAGATCAACTTCATCAAGCAGATCATTTTCTAGATCATTTAGATGATTTATTACCTTTAGCTTTTAATTAAAGTGCCCCCGGCGTGAGTCGAACACGCGCACATGCCTTCGGAGGGCAACGCTCTATCCACTGAGCTACGGGGGCTTAGATTAATTCTCAAGTTAAAAACAACTTAAGAATTAAGTATCCGCCGTCGAATTCTTTTCTCAGCGACAAAAGATAAAACAGGAATGGTTCCGGCTAATAAAACAAGAAGTGTTTGACCCCAAGTTAGATTTGCTCTTCTAGAGATATCAAAACCAATAACTAGATAAATCATGTAGACAATTCCATGAAGTTGTGCAAACCATGGAATTTCAGGACCAAGTGTGTATTTGATAATGATTTCGATTGTAAAAATAATTAAGATCACACCAGCAAGATAAGCAATGAAGCGAAAGCGTTTTAAAGCCTTGTCCATTTAGTCTTCCCTCTTCTTTAATTGACCTGTTCTAACTAAGTATTCATCCTTAAAGAATCTGTACCAAAACCACCCAAGGGCTACTGCGAAGAAGATCCATTGAAATGAATAAAAAGCACTTTGTAAGTTGATAACAACTTCACCTGTTTGGGAATCGATTCTTTCTCTTCTTATCCACTGCCAAACACCAAGCCTTAAACAAAAACCAATGCCTAGAACGGTTACAAGATGAAACAGCAACCACTTTCGTTCCAAAGCTATTTTCCACATATACATAAGCGTATGGCGCAATACTATTTTTGATTAACACCTGCCTACGATTAGAACATGACTCCAGAAGAACTATCGAAAACTATTAAAGAAAGTCTTGAGTCACTAGTTGCATCCCAAAAACTTGATTTGCCGGAGATTCCTGAAATTAAAATCGAAAGACCAAAGAGTAAAGATCATGGAGATTTTTCCAGCAATATCGCCTTGATGGTTTCAAAATCAGCAGGGAAAAACCCTAGGGAAGTTGCCCAACTTTTAGTTGATGAATTAAGTAAAAATCCTGGGATAAAGAAAGTTGATATCGCAGGCCCTGGGTTTCTTAACTTCACACTTGATTCTGCAAGTTTAGGTGAATTAGCAAAATCAATCTTGGAACAAGCAGATAAGTACGGTCACACCAAGACACTTAATAATGAAACAATAAACATTGAATTTATTAGCGCTAATCCAACTGGTCCACTTCATTTAGGACACACTCGTTGGGCGGCAGTAGGCGATGCGATTGCTCGAGTTTTAGCAGCAAGTGGTGCAAAAGTTGTTAGGGAATTTTATATCAATGATCGAGGAGCACAACTAGATAAATTCGGTGTATCAATTTGTGCAGCAGCTAATAATGAAGCAATTCCAGAAGATGGTTATCACGGGGCTTATGTCAAAGATTTAGCAGCAGAAATAGTTAAGGAAAGACCCGAAATTCTTAAATTAAGTAAAGATAAACAAGAAATTGAATTTAGAGAAGAAGGATATAAAAAGCAGCTCAAGCAGCAACAAAATGTTTTGGATGGATTTAGAACACATTTTGATGTCTGGTATTCAGAAAGATCTTTACATTCCAGTGGGGCTGTGGAAAAAGGTTTAGCACTTCTTAAAAAACATGGACACGTCTTTGAACATGAAGGTGCAACTTGGTTAAAAACCACAGATTTTGGTGATGACAAAGATCGAGTTTTAATAAAAGCAGATGGTGAATACACATATTTTGCTTCAGACACTGCTTATTACGTTGATAAACGAAGCAGGGGAAATGATGTCAATATTTACCTTTTAGGAGCAGATCACCACGGGTATGTAAACAGATTAAGAGCAGTTGCAGCTTGTGCAGGAGATGATCCTGACAAAAACGTTGAAGTATTAATTGGTCAACTTGTGAAAATGCTCAAAAATGGTCAAGAAGTAAGACTAAGTAAACGTGCGGGAAACATTATTACTCTGGAAGATTTAGTTGATGAAGTTGGAGTTGATGCAGCACGCTATACCTTGACAAGATATCCGGTTGATACTCCATTAACTTTAGAAATTGATTTATTAACTTCTCACACCAATGACAATCCTGTTTTTTATGTGCAATATGCACACGCCCGTATTGCTGCAGTAATTAGATCTGCTCAAGAAAAAGGAATTGAATGGCAAAAAAATAAATTTAATCCTGCAGCATTAGTAACTGAACAAGAAGCAGAACTCTTAGGTGCTTTGAGTGAATTTCCTAGAATTGTTTCTTCTGCAGCACAACTAAGACAACCTCACAGAGTTGCAAGATATTTGGAAGAACTAGCCACTGCTTATCACTCGTTTTATTCAGCTTGCCGGGTGTTACCTCTGGTTGGGGAGCCTGTGACAGATGAGACTATTGCGCGTTTGGTGCTGTGTGCTGCGACCAAACAAGTGGTAAAAAATGGTCTTGATCTTCTCGGAGTGAGCGCACCAGAAAAAATGTAGGTTGGGTCTATTGCCTAAATGCCAGGGCTTTGCCCTAAGGTCTTAGGCATGACAAAAATTAAAACCTTTTTCGCAAGCGCAATTGCTTTAGCTCTCACAGTTTCATTAGGTGCGACTGCATCTGTTGCATCTGATGGTGCAAGTCCGCTATCTGGACTTCCCGGTGGAGCTGGCAAACCAGTAATCATGGTCAAAATTGACAACGTAGGTCCAGCCAGACCTCACACCAATATTTCCAAAGCCGACATTGTTTATGTTGAACAAGTTGAAGGCGGATTAACAAGAATTGCAGCTTTATACAATTCTTCTTTCCCAACAAAAGTTGGTCCAGTTAGATCAGCACGTATTTCTGATTTAGAAATATTAGAACA
>DAIRXT010000039.1:0-5895 GCA_036819575.1 Candidatus Nanopelagicales bacterium
CAAAATATGGAGAGATATAGCCTTTATCAAATTGCATACCTTCGGTGTATTCAAGTGCTACATCCATAGTTGAAGATTCTTCAACCGTGATCACACCGTCGCGACCTACTTTGTCGAAAGCTTGAGCGATTAAATCACCAAGTTTTGGATCTTGGGCAGAAATTGTGGCAACCTGTGCAATTTCTTCTTTGCCATTAACTGGTTTTGCTAAGCGATGTAGTTCTTCAGTTACTGCAGCAACTGCAGCATCGATACCGCGTTTAATACCCATTGGGTTTGCTCCAGCTGCAACTTGGCGTAAACCTTCATGCACCATAGCTTGAGCTAAAACGGTTGCAGTTGTTGTTCCATCTCCTGCAATATCGTTTGTTTTTGTGGCAACTTCTTTTACAAGTTGGGCACCTAAGTTTTCAAATGCATCTTCTAATTCGATTTCTTTGGCAATAGTTACACCGTCATTAGTGATTGTTGGTGCACCCCATTTTTTACCAATTACAACGTTACGACCCTTTGGTCCAAGTGTTACTCGAACAGTGTTGGCTAAAATGTCAACGCCGTTTTCTAATTTGTGACGGGCTTCTTGATTGAAGTCCAGAATCTTTGCCATTTGTTTTTATTTCCTCTTCAGCTAATTAACTTTTGATTTGCTCCGAAAAATTTATTTCTCGGAGCAAATTTATGATTTTGGGTTTCTTATTTTGAAACGACTGCAAGAACATCGCGTGCTGACAACAACAAATAGTCTTTGCCGTCGTAGGTAACTTCAGTTCCGCCGTATTTTGAGAAAATTACGGTGTCACCAGTTTTGATATCCATTGGTATGCGCTTTTCGCCGTCTTCATCAAAACGACCTGGACCAACTGCAATAACTTTTCCTTCTTGTGGTTTTTCTTTTGCAGTGTCAGGAATTACTAAGCCTGACGCAGTTTTTGTTTCAGCGTCTAGTACTTCAACGAGGATTCGATCCTCGAGTGGTTTAATTTGGACCGCCACGGTCTACTCCCCTTCATGGGATTTTCTTAATCGGAATGGTTTCTTGCCCAACTTCTTAAAAAGCCAGGAAAGACTTAAGCCCTAACTTACCAAGGCCTTAGCACTCTCTCAAGTTGAGTGCCAGCATCTGCTTAATTGCTGGGGGAATTAGGAAGCTTTAACCTGCGTGATGGGAAGGATTGGATCGACTTCAAAGTTGAGTTCACTTGGCTCAATTCCTGCACTAAATAAATGTGAACCTAAAGCTGCCACCATCGCACCGTTATCTGTGCAAAGACCTGGGCGAGGAATTCTTATGGTTACTCCAACTTTTTCAGCTTCACTAATAGCCATGCTTCTTAATCTTGAATTAGCAGCAACTCCGCCACCAATAACAACTGTATTAATTCCTGTTTGTTTTGCAGCTAACAAAGTTTTCTTTACTAAAACTTCTACAACTGCTTCTTGAAATGATGCGGCCACATCAGAGACTGGCACTGCTACTCCAGTTTTTTCCCAAGCTTGCACCCATCTTGCAACAGCTGTTTTTAAACCAGAGAAAGAAAAATCAAAGGTGTGATTTATTAGATCATCTTTGCTCATTAATCCTTTTGGAAATTCAATTGCTAATGCGTTTCCTTCTTGAGCAGCTTTATCAATCCAAGGTCCACCCGGGAATGGTAAACCTAAAACTCGTGCAACTTTGTCAAAAGCTTCACCTGCTGCATCATCGAGTGTTTTACCTAAAGATTCAATTTCATAGTTGATGTTATTTACTTTCAATAATGATGAATGACCACCACTTACTAATAGTGCCAAAGTAGGTTCAGGAAGTTTTCCATTTTCTAAAGTGTCAACTGCAACATGGGAAGCTAGATGATTAACACCATAAACAGGTTTGTTAAGTGCAACACCTAAAGCTTTTGCTGCTGCAACACCTACCACTAAAGCACCTGCTAAACCTGGGCCACTTGTAACTGCAATGGCATCTATTTGATTTAAATTAATTCCTGCTGCAGCAACTGATTTTTTTATGGTAGGAATCATGGCTTCAACATGGGCTCGTGATGCAACTTCGGGAACTACTCCTCCAAAACGTGCTTGTTCTTCAACCGAAGATGCCAAAGTGTCAGCTAGCAGTTGGGTGCCTCGAACTATTCCAATTCCTGTTTCATCACAAGAAGTTTCAATTCCTAAAATTAGGGGATTTGTCATTTACTTCTCAAATCTAATTGCATAATTACTGCATCAGTTCCATTTGGATAATAATTAGATCTTTTAGCAATTTGTTCAAACTTTCTTGATAAATACAAGGAGATCGCTGGTTTGTTATCAGCCACCACCTCAAGAAAGACTCGGTTAGATTTATTCTCTTTTACTTTTTCTAACAAGGCGTCAAGTAGTTGTTTGCCGTAACCTTTTTTTTGATATTCAGGTTTTATCACCATTGTTTGAATATCGGCATCTACCCCATTGAATGCAACTCCCCCGAATCCAACAATTTCTTTTTTTTCATCAACTAAAGCCAAGTAGTAACGGTTTCGTTGAGTTAGCTCTGACCAAAATGTTGCTAAAGACCAAGCTGTGGCATTAAAAGCTGACTTATCTATTTCATGAGCTTTTGCTACATGCCACCAAGAAAATTCTGTGAGATTTAAATTCATGCGCGCTCGGCCAAAGTTAAAGCATCTGGTCTACGCAAATACAAAGGGATGGGAGGAAGTAAGACTTGGCTTGGTAGAGCCACAATTGAGCCATCACCTTTAGCTGAATCGGTAGCAAAAGATTTAATTTCAATTCCTTTTTCAGTTCTATTCATTGCCTCAATCGCAACATTGGCTAATGAAACCGGATCTAATGCTTTATTTAAAAGTTGCACTCCAGTATTTGGAACGTCTTCTAATTTAGAAACTTTGGGTGATGAAGTTCTTTTGATTCCTTGATATTTTGTCCAATAAACTTCTTTACGTCTGGCATCGGTAATGACTGTGACATCTTTATTAGGGTTTTGCAGAGCATATTCAAATGCAACTGCATCATGACTACATACTCCAAAGACAGGAATATTTAATGCATAACTAATACTTTGGGCACTTACAATTCCCACTCTTAATCCTGTAAATGGTCCAGGACCAATTCCACAAACAACTCCGCCCAACTCTTGCATCATCAAACCTGATTCTTTAATTACTTTTTGGATTAGTTCGGAACAGTATTCGGCGTGACGTAGTGCATCATCTTTAACCGCAACTACTGCTGGTTTGCCAAACTGCAATAGAGCTACTGCAATTCTGTTGGTAGAAGTATCAATTGCTAAAAGATTTGTTGGGCCTTTCATGAAAGGGCCTTAATGATCGAATCTGAAGCAGAAATATCAAAATCTCTTTTGAGTTCATCATTTAAATCGTGATCAATTTTGATGTGAATTGGTTCAGCTACTAAATCATTCACTAAACCTTTTCCCCATTCCACAACTAAAATTGCTTTTTCAATATTTGTAACTAGATCAAGATGAGAAATTTCGGCCAAGGTGTTCAATCTATATGCATCAACGTGAACTAAATCAGGCCCACTGGATAACGATTTATGTTCTCTGGCAATCACAAAAGTTGGGCTAGTTACATCACCTTTAATCTTTAATGCACTTGCTATTCCTTGGGTAAAAGTAGTTTTTCCTGCTCCTAGTTCTCCATCTAGAAGAACACAATCTCCGGCCTTTAATAATTTGCCAAGTTTGGCACCTAAGGCTTTGGTTTCAGCAGAATTTGAGGTACTAATTTTTATATTCATAGCTTAGAAACTAAATTTCGTTTAAATATATGCGAGGAACTCTTGGTCCAAGTCTGGTAACAATTTCATATCCAATACTTTGAGATGCTTTGGCCCACTCTTCAACATCTGGTTCATTCTTTGCAGGATCTCCAAATAAAATGACTTCATCACCAGTTGAGAAATCTAGATCGCCAATATCTATAACAAATTGATCCATACAAACTCTTCCAGCGACACTAAACTTTTTACCCTTCGCCATTACTGGTCCTTTGTTGCCAGCAATTCTAGGAATTCCATCTGCATAGCCAAGTGGAATTAATGCAATTCTTGTGTCAGTTTTTGTAACATATTCTGCACCATAAGAAATACCGTGACCTGCTGGAACTTTTTTAACAACAACAGCTTGGGCTTTCAAAGCCATTGCAGGTCTTAAACCAAATTCGCTAGCTTTCCCAACTTCACCACCTGGTGTTATTCCATAAACTGCAATTCCAGGTCTTACTAAATCAAAATGAGCATTAGGTGCCGTTAATGTTGCAGCGCTGTTTGCTGCATGTTTCATTAAGTTTTTAAATCCTCTTGACTCAACATATTTAAAGGATTCATCTAAAACTTCAAGTTGTTTAGCAATTGTTGGACTACTTGGTGCATCAGCTAGAGCAAAATGTGTCCACACTGCAACAACTTCAACTAACCCTGATGCCTTTGCCTCTTCTAACAAATTTGTTAAGTCAGCTAAATCATTGGGCATGACACCATTTCGACCTAAACCTGTGTCAACTTTGATATGAACCTGAGCAGTTTTTCCAGTTACTTTTGCAGCATTAATAATTGCTGAAACATTTTCAATCGATGAAACAGAAAGATCAATTCCTAATTCAACGCATTCTTGCCATCTGTCTTGATTTGAACCTAACCAAGTTAAAATTCTTCCCTTATCGCCAGATTTTCTTAACTCAATTGCTTCTTCTAAAAGAGCTGTTCCCAACCAAGTTGCTCCACCTTGACGGGCTGCTTTTGAAACAGGAATTAATCCATGACCATAAGCATCTGCTTTAACAACAGCCATTACTTCTGAATTTCGTGCTAAATCGCATAAGACTTTGACGTTGTCTCTAATTGCAGCAAGATCAATATATGCACCACGCAGATTGCTCATTATTAATTCATTTCTTATAGCTAGATTTATTGCTTTTCAGCAATAACAAAGGCTGTAGCGATATTTCCATCGTGGGATAAAGATAAATGCCAATGGGTTATTCCTTGACGTTTTGCTTCATTTGCAACTGTGCCAGATATTTCTAAATAAGGTTTGCCGCGTTCACCAATTAAAATTTCACAATCTTGCCAACTTAAACCTGCAGGAGCACCAAGTGCTTTGGCTACTGCTTCTTTTGCTGCAAAACGTGCTGCTAAAGAAACTGCATTTTCACCTTTACCACCAGGAGTGTTTAATTCCTTTTCGGTAAATAAACGATTATTTAAACCAGGTGTTCTTATTAAAGAACCTTGAAAACGTGGCGTATCAACTACGTCCACACCAATACCAATGATCATGAGAAATTAATTCCTTCTATTCAACTGTTACTGATTTAGCCAGATTACGGGGTTGGTCAACATCGTGGCCTTTCAGTGTGGCCAATGCGCAGGAAAATACTTGTAAAGGAACTGTGGCAACCAGTGGTTGCAACAAACTACTGGTCTGAGGAATTCTGATGATGTGATCAGCAAATTCAACAATAGAGTCATCGCCTTCTTCAACAATCAAAATTGTTCGAGCACCTCGTGCTCTTACTTCTTGAATGTTGGAAACCACTTTTTCATGTAACTCTTTTTCAAGTCTGACACTTGGCACAATTACCACCACTGGAATGCCATCTTCAATCAATGCAATTGGACCATGTTTTAATTCTCCAGCTGCAAATCCTTCAGCGTGCATATATGCCAGTTCTTTTAATTTCAAAGCACCTTCTAGAGCAACTGGAAAACCAACGTGTCGACCAATAAATAGCACACTTTGTGCGTTCATATATTTTTTTGCTAATTCTTTAACTGCATCTGTAGTGTCAAGAACCACATCAATTTGGTGGGAAATGTTTGCTAATTCATTCATTACTTGCTTAATTTCAGCAGTTGGTTTATCAAGTCTTA
>DAIRXT010000040.1:0-5808 GCA_036819575.1 Candidatus Nanopelagicales bacterium
AGGGGAGCAGTTGCTTGTTCAGCTGCCGGAATTAGTTACAGACAACTTGATTACTGGGCTCGCACCGGATTAATAGAACCAACAGTTAGACCTGCACAAGGTTCCGGTTCACAACGACTTTATTCATTTACCGATGTTTTGGTTCTTAAAGTGATCAAACGACTGCTAGACACAGGAGTTTCGCTACAAAACATTAGAACTGCTGTAGAACTTTTACGAAACCGTGGCACAGAAGATTTATCCAACTTGACGCTAATCAGTGATGGAGCATCTGTTTACGAATGCACCAGTGATGACGAAGTTATTGACTTGGTTCGTGGCGGTCAAGGAGTATTTGGAATTGCAGTGGGAAGTGTTTGGCGCGAAGTCGAAGGAAGCCTTGCACAATTCCCAGCAGAAACCCCTGAGGGAAATATTGTTCTTACCGATAAAGTTATCGACGAATTGGCGTCAAAACGAGCCGCTCGTAATGAAATTGCTTAAAGCCTAGAGCAAAGTAAGATTGTTATCGAGGGAATTTATCCCTCATGATTGATAACAAGGTGGGCGTTTTCTTAAATGGTCAACAAGGAAGCTGTTTTCCAAGATCGCCATATTGGCCCAAATTCAGACGCTGTGCAAGCTATGTTGAAAGAAACTGGATTTGCCTCCCTTGATGATTTGTTGGAAAAAACTATTCCAAAATCAATTCATTTCAAGGAAAAGTTAAACCTTCCAGAAGCTTTATCTGAAGATCAAGCACAAAAAGAGCTAAAAAAGATTGCTGGACTTAATCAAGAAATGATAAGTCTTATTGGACTTGGTTACTCAAATTGCTTAACTCCTGCAGTTATCAGAAGAAACATTTTGGAAAGTCCTTCTTGGTATACCGCTTACACTCCATATCAGGCTGAGATCTCACAAGGCCGTTTGGAAGCATTACTACTTTTTCAGACCATGATTCAAGATCTAACAGGCTTAGCCGTCTCAAATGCATCTTTACTTGATGAGCCAACTGCAGCAGCAGAAGCAATGAGATTAGCTCAAAGATCAAGTAAAAATGATTCCCATATTTTTCTGGTGGATAAAGATACTCATCCACAAACAATTGCAGTTTTGCAAACTCGCGCCATTCCAGTTGGTATTGAAATCAAGATGGTTGATATTGATAGTGATGAAATAGTTGAAAATGCTTTTGGAGTATTGATTTCTTATCCTAGTAGCACAGGAAATATTCGTGATTTGAAAGAGTATGTACGAAAATGTAAAGAATCAGGATTAGTAGTAATTACAACGACAGATCTATTGTCGTTAACTTTAATTGAAGAGCCAGGTTCTTTTGGTGTAGATATTGCAGTTGGAAGTGCGCAAAGATTTGGTGTTCCATTAGGTTTTGGTGGTCCTCATGCAGGTTTTATTGCAGTCACCGAAGATTTATCAAGATCATTACCAGGAAGATTAATTGGTGTGAGTATTGATTCAACTGGTCGTGCTGCTTATCGTTTGGCATTGCAAACAAGAGAACAACACATCAGAAGAGGAAAGGCAACCAGCAATATTTGCACAGCACAAGTTCTATTAGCAGTAATTGCTGCTTCTTATGCTGCATATCACGGACCTCATCGATTAAAAGCTATGGCAATAAGAATTCATAATCAAGCAAGAACTGTCGCGAAAATGGCCCAAAACGTTGGTTTAAGAGTGATGCATGACAAATATTTTGATTCAGTTTGTTTACAAGTAAAGAATGCTGATCAGTTAGTTTTGGATTTCTTAAGTAATGGAATAAATATTAGAAAGATTAATGATACTCAAGTTGTTATAGCCCTTGATGAAGCCACAAATGATGAAGTAATGCAACAGATCGCAAAATCTCTGAAAACAACAAATGTTAAAGAAGATCACGAAGTTGTAGGAATTAATAGTCGTAAATCTTCATTCTTAACACATATGCATTTCAATAAATACCATAATGAAACAGCAATGCTTAGATGGCTTAGATCATTAAGTAATAAAGACATTGCCTTAGATAGATCAATAATTCCACTTGGTTCATGCACTATGAAACTAAATTCTGCCTCTGAAATGGAACCGATAACTTGGTCTAATTTGGCTAACATTCACCCATTTGCACCGAATAATCAGTCAATTGGATGGAAAGAAATAGTTAATCAGTTACAGGATTGGTTATGTGAAATCACTGGTTATGACGCAATTAGTTTGCAACCAAATGCAGGATCCCAAGGTGAATTTGCGGGTCTGCTTGCCATCAGGGGATATCACCAATCAAGAAACGAAGGACATCGAAATGTTTGCTTAATTCCATCAAGTGCTCATGGCACAAATGCTGCTAGTGCAGTTATGGCAGGAATGATTGTTGAAGTTGTTGAATGTAGTGAAACTGGAGATGTTGATCTGGTTGATTTAACAAATAAAATTGAAAAACACAGAAATAACTTAGCTGCAGTTATGGTTACATATCCATCGACTCATGGTGTTTTTGAAGAAGAAATATCTAAATTATGCGAACTAATTCATGACGCTGGGGGACAGGTTTATGTTGATGGAGCAAATCTCAATGCTCTTGTAGCTGTTGCTAAGCCAGGTAAATTTGGAGCTGATGTTTCACATTTAAATTTGCATAAAACTTTCTGTATTCCTCATGGTGGTGGAGGACCAGGAGTTGGACCAGTTGGGGTACGAGAACACTTGGCAGAGTTTTTACCAACTCATCCATTAAATGATGACTGTGGACCCTTACCAAAGGTTGTCGGACCAATAAGTGGTGCACCTTATGGAAGTGCAGGAATTTTGCCTATTTCATGGATGTATATAAAGATGATGGGTGCTAAAGGTTTATTTGATGCCACGGCAACAGCTATTTTGTCTGCAAACTACATTGCAAAAAAATTATCTAATCACTATAAAATTCTTTACACAGGAGTCAACGGCACTGTGGCTCATGAATGCATATTAGATATCAGGGATTTAACAAAATCAACTGGTGTAAGTGTTGATGACATTGCGAAAAGACTTATGGATTATGGACTACATGCACCAACAATGTCTTTTCCAGTTGCTGGAACTTTCATGATAGAACCAACAGAAAGTGAAGATTTGGTTGAAATGGATCGCTTTATCAATGCCATGATTAGTATTAGAAAAGAAATTGCTGACATCGAATCAGGAAAAATCTCAATCGAAGATTCAGTACTTCGAAATGCTCCTCATACAGCTGAAGACTTAGCAGGAGATTGGAACCGTAAATACAGCAGAGAAGAAGCAGTTTTTCCTGTTCCTTCAGTTAGATCTAACAAGTATTGGCCACCAGTTAACAGAATTGATGGCGCTTATGGGGATAGAAACTTGATCTGTTCTTGTCCATCACCCAGAGAACTAGCAAACTCTTAGTTTTTAGAAGTATATGAAATAACTATTTACTTTACATAACATATCTTATCGGACAATCTCTATGTTCATCTACGAAGAAGAATTCGCTGAAATCCCCAGATTCCTATCTTCCAAAAGGCTTCCAAAACAATGTTTTTACTCATTTTCGAGGTACCAATGGTTCTTTCGGTGAATGTAATTGGAACTTCTTTTATTCTTAGACCTTTTTTTAAGAATCTTCGAACCATGTCAACTTGAAAGCAATAACCTTGGCTATCTATCTCATCTAATGCAATTTCCTTTAGAGCTTTAGTTTTATATGCCCTGAAACCACCTGTGGCATCCTTTATATCAATTCCTAACATAAATCTGGCGTAAAGATTTCCTCCACGAGACAGTATTTCTCTACTTTTGGGCCAATTAACTACTTCTCCACCTGATACCCAACGAGAACCAAGAACGCAGTCATAATTTGGTATTTCATTGAGGATTTTTACTAAATCTTTAGGATCATGAGAGCCATCTGCGTCCATTTCAACTAGGACATCAAAATTGTCCATGGATTGCTTAAATCCATCAATGTATGCAGCACCCAAACCATTCTTCGTTGAGCGATGCAAAACATCTAAATTCTTATACTTTAGTTTTAGTTGTTCAGCTAGTTCTCCTGTTCCATCTGGAGAATTGTCATCAATTACTAAAACCTCAACAGTTGGATTGTGTTCAAATATTCTATGCACAATTGAGGCAAGGGTATGTAATTCTTGATATGTGGGAACTAAAACTCGAGTCTTCATAATTTCCTGTAACCATATCTTAACAGCAACAATATGAATGGTAGGAATATTCCAAATAGGGAGATAAAACCTATTTCTTTGCTGTATTTAACTGCCGGAGTTATGTCTGAATACAGATTCGCTTGAACTATTTTTGACTGAGGGACAAACTCATTTGATTGCCACAAGGCCTTACCTGATCTATCAATATGAGCAGATATCCCGGTCGTAGCTGATATAACCACTTCCCTACCCATCTCTAAAGCTCTAAGCCTTGTCATTGTGAATTGCTGATCAATCTGATTTGAGAAGGCATAAGTTGCATTATTGGTGTGAACTGAAATTAATTGTCCCCCATTTATCACTTGTTCATTAAGAGTTTTATTCCAGGCTATTTCAAAACAAATTATTGGACTTATTTCGCTTCCATCTATATCTATATTGTTTGGATATTTTCCAGGAATAAAATCCTGGGGAATTAGATCAAATCTTCTAATGTATTTAGATAGCGTCTCTCTAAAGGGTAAATACTCTCCAAATGGAACCAGAATCGATTTGACATATTCTTGTTCAACATTAGAGGTAAGTGGATTCCACAACCCAACGCTATTTGAAAGACCATTAACTTCCTGAATTACTGCTCCAGCCAGCAATGGTTTTTGACTTAGATTAAGAATTTCATTTATATATTCTGCCGCTTGAGCATTTTTAAATGGATCCACGTCAATAGCGTTTTCTGGCCAGAAAATGGCGTCGAATTCACGATTTGATTGTGATAACAATTTCTTAGTTTCTATCGAGTGAAAATTAAGAACTTCTAATTTCTGCTCATTAAATAGCAAACCTGATCGGGGCACACTTCCCTGAATAAGTGCCAAATTCATTGACTTTGATGATTTATCGTATCCAAATTTTAAGCCATCGATTGTGTAAAGAAATGCAAAGATAAATATTGAGAACACGAGCGCTGGAAAAAATGCTTTTTGCAAGAAAAATCCAACTAATGGAATAAGTAAAATGGCAACAAGAAGAATCGCAAGACTAGCCAAAGGCGCAGAACCAAAAGGCATCAAATTAGCCCAAGGTGCATCTGCTGAACCATAGGCAATCTTGCCCCAGGGAAATCCCCCGAAAGGAACAAAATCAGTAAGTGTTTCAATTGAAATAAAGATCAAAGCATACCAAGCAAAAGGAAAATACAAATCCCTAACTTTGAACATAAAATATCCTGAAGACGTATAGATCAATGACATTAATGTTGCTAATAAAATATAGGCATCAATACCAATTGCAGAGATCCAAGCAATATGGGTAAACCAGTATCCAAGTGAGAAAAAGGTCGAAAAGATTAAGTAATCAGATAAAGGTCTTTTATGAGTTCCTGCCCACCAGACTGCGATCCCAATAGGAACTAATATCCAACCATTTGGGAAAGTGTAGCTTCTTGCTATCAAGCATCCTGCAATACCAGCAAGCAGAATCTTTGTCTGTAATTGTAAACTTGTCATTGTCTCACTTCTAGATTACAACAATATCTTTCGTGTTCTTATTGCACACCAATGTATCTTCACCATTTTTTACAACAATGTCTTCGATTCTTGCTCCAAACTGATTTTCGATATAAAAACCTGGTTCGATGCTAAACGCTTGACCATCTTCAAGA
>DAIRXT010000041.1:0-5652 GCA_036819575.1 Candidatus Nanopelagicales bacterium
ACCTTTCACCTTCGCGACCATATGCGTTCAATTCGTTTTCGAAGTAACCACTTTCACCATTGACGTCGATGTAGAGATCATCAAAGGAAGTGCCTCCTTTTTCTAACGCTTTAGCCATCACTTCTTTTGCGCTTATTAATATTTCTTTAATCTTTTTCTCACTTAAGTTTTCACAAACATCTGCCCAGTGAGTTTTTGCAAGCCATAAAGCTTCATCGGCATAAATGTTGCCAATTCCTGCCACGATTTCTTGATTCAAAAGTGCTTGTTTAATACCAGTTTTTCTTCTCTTGATATTAGAAATTGTTTTATCCATATCAAATGTTTTTTCAAACAAATCAGGTGAAATGTGTAACACAGACTGAGGAACAAGTCTTTTGTCTTTTGCTTCAACAAGCTCTTCTAGGTTGACCCAACCAAATGTTCTTTGATCAATAAAGTGCAAACTTCTTTTGGTATCTGAGAAATCAAAAGTGACCCGAGCATGAGTTGAGGGTTTCTCTTCTTTTTTGACCATCAACATCTGGCCACTCATACCTAAATGTGCACTGATGGCTTGTGAGGAGTTTTTCAAGGTCATCCATAAAAACTTTCCACGGCGCTCAACTGAGTTGATTGTAAAACCTGAAACAGTCTTTTCAAATGTTTTGGTACTGAATTCAAAGTTTCTTAAAGCTCTATTGTTTCTAACTTTTGCGTTACTTATTTTCCTGTTTTTAACATGCTTAGCTAAGCCTTTACGAACAACTTCAACTTCTGGTAACTCTGGCATTTAAGGTCTTAAGTTATTAATCTCTGTGTAAGCAGAGGCAGCAGCATGCTGTTCAGCTTCTTTTTTACTTTTACCTTCACCATTGCCGTATAAATCTTGCCCAACTTTGACTTGTGCACTAAATCTTTTGTCGTGATCTGGACCTGATTGTTCAATTACATACTCGATTGCCCCTAAAGACTTAGAGTTAACTAATTCAGCCAAACTTGTTTTCCAATCAAGACCTGCACCAAGTTCTGCACTTGCAGCTAAAATTGGACCAAAAAGTTGCAAAATAACTTCTCCTGATTTTGCTAAACCATGTTCAACATAAATTGCACCCAAGATTGCTTCAACTGCGTCAGCCAAAATACTTGATTTATCACGACCACCAGTTGCTTCTTCACCTTTTCCAAGTAAAAGAAATTCACCTAAACCAAGAGTTCTTGCTACATCAGCTAATGCTTTAGCGTTAACAACTGCGGCACGAAGTTTTGCTAATTGACCTTCTTGTGCATCAGGATTTTTTCTATAAAGCTCATCAGTGATCACAATTCCTAAAACGGAATCGCCTAAGAATTCAAGTCTTTCATTAGTGGGCACACCACCATTTTCATAAGAAAAAGAACGATGCGTGATTGCTTGTTTTAATATTTCTTCCGATAACTCAACGCCTAAGCGCGCTACTAATTCGCGCATATTGCAAATTTATTTATGGATTTGTAACTTGACGTTTTGCGTATGTACCACATGTTGGACATGCAGTGTGTGGAAGTTTTTCTGAACGACAACGATCACAGGTAACTAAAGTTGGAACAGTTGCTTTCCATTGTGCGCGACGATTGCGTGTATTTGAACGCGACATCTTTCGTTTTGGTACTGGCACTTTTCTCTACTTCTCTTCCTTTAATTGCGATAGCTTTGACCATCGCGGATCTATTATTTCATGCTTGTGTTCAGGATCCTCTTCGAGACGAATTCCACACTGGGCACAAAGTCCAAGGCAATCATCATTGCAAAGAGGTCTGGTTGGCAGTTCAAGCACCACCGCATCTATGAGGGCAGGTTCAAGATCTATCAAATCTCCTTGCATCTTTCTAATCTCATCTGCTTCATCATCACTATTTATTTCTTTGTCTTCATAAACATAAAGATCAGTAATAGTGGCGTCAATATCAAACTCAACCGGATCTAAACAGCGAGAGCATTCAGTTTCTGCTTCCAAATAAACTTCCCCTGTAACCAAGACTCCATCAACTACTGCTTCTAATAAAAGATCTAGGTCAACCACAGTTTCAGCAGGAACTATCACTGGTCCATTACTCAAAGAGTTAGGTAACTTAATTACAGTATTGATATTTTTAGATTCACCAGCTCTTCGAGGCAATTCATGCACATCAATGACTAGTGGATCTCGCGCATCCAGTTTTTTCTTCAATTTTATCCTTGATTGTTAAAAGATGAATTACCAGTTATTTTCTCACGACCACGCTTAACAGCCAAAAGTGTTCTGTTCAACGTGATTTCAAAATTAGCTAACCTAGCATCAATATATTCATCGGTTTCATTGCGCATTCTGCGCAATTCTTCGTCAACTTGTTTCATAATTTCTTGGGCTCTTTGATGAGCTTGTTGCACAATCTCTGTTTGAGAAACAAGTCTGTTTGCCTCTGCCCGTGATTGCTCAATTATGGCATGTCCAGCTAAACGTCCTTCTTCCATAACAGCTGCTTTGTTGTCTAGTAAATGATTTGCTTGCAAAATATCTCGCGGAAGTATTTTCTTAAGATCATTTAACAGATTAATCATTTCTTGGCGGTTAACTAAAGCACCATCTCGAGACAATGGGACTGAGCGTGCTTCTTCTATTTGACTTAAAATTTGCTCAATAAGTTGTAAGGAATCCATAGTGTTATTTCTGATACTTCACTTTCAAAGCTTGGGCTACTGGTTTTGGTACTGAAGTTGAAATATCTCCCCCATGTCTTGCCACTTCTCGAACCAAACTTGAGGAAAGAAAAGAGTAAAGCGGATTTGTTGCCACAAACAATGTTTCTACCGCCCCTAATTGATAGTTCATTTGAGACATTTGCAATTCATAATCAAAATCACTGACTGCTCTCAAACCTTTAACCATGGCAGTAACCCCACGAGTTTTACAGAAATCAACTAAGAGGCCATCAAAAGTTTCAACACTAACTTTAGGAAGATGCTGACAAGATTGTCTTATTAACTCAACTCGTTCTTCAATGGTGAATAAACCAGCTTTGGAATGATTAACTAAAACAGCCACCACTACTTCATCAGAGATATCGGATGCTCTTTTAAAGACATCGATATGACCATTAGTTACTGGATCAAAGGAACCGGGGCAAACTACTTTTTGCATACTTGACCGTACCAAACACACGTATCGCCATAACTCTTATCTCGAATGCTTTCGAAGCCATCGGGCCAAACAAAGTCCCCAGATCTCTTGGCAGTTTCTACAACCAGGATTGCATCGTCTGAAAACCAGGAATTAGCTAAACCTTGAGTTATCACTTTTGCGATTTGCTCAAATGACATTTCATAGGGTGGGTCAAGAAATATCAATTGTGCTGGCGTATTTAATTTCTCAACAGGTTTTGCTGCCAAAAGAGTTTCTACCTTGCCATCAACCACATGTGCTTTGACATTTAAGTCTTGAATATTTTTATTTATTACAGAGACTGCATTTCTATTGTTTTCTATAAAAATGCAATAGCTTGCACCCCTAGAAATTGCTTCAATACCTAAGGCTCCGCTTCCAGCAAATAAATCTAAAACACAAACCTCAGCAATGGCATCTAGTGAAGTTAGAGTTGAAAAAACTGCTTCACGAACTCGCTGTGCTGTGGGTCTTGTTCCTTCATCAGGAACTTTCAGCAGTCTTCCCCTGAGTTCACCAGCAATAATTCTGGTCATTTAATTCTTCTCCAAGAATTCAGTTTCTGCTTCTTTTTCAATTTCAAGCACCGCTTTTTGCAATGGCACAACATGGGCCAGTGTGTAATCTTCTTCAATTAGTTTCTTGCAGGCATCTCTGGCTAATTCTACTATCTCTACATCTTTGACAACTTGGAGTAATTTCAAAGAAGATTTTCTGCCTGATTGTCTTGAACCTAAGACGTTTCCTTCTCTTCTTATTTCTAAATCAAGTTGAGCTAATTCAAAACCATCTGTGGTTGAGGCAACTGCAGCAAGTCTTTCTCTGGCTGGAGAATCTTCTGGAGATTCAGTAACAAATAAACAAATACCAGGTTCTTTTCCTCGACCAATTCGACCACGCAACTGATGCAATTGGCTAACACCGAAACGATCTGCATCAAGAATTATCATCATCGTGGCATTGGGAACATCAACACCAACTTCAATCACGGTGGTGGAAACTAAAACATCGATGCCATCTTTTGCACTAGGTCCGGCATTAAATCTGCGCATGATGTCATCTTTTTCATCACTAGACATTCGGCCATGCAAAACACCAACTCGCACATCTTTAAGTGGACCACCAGAAAGCATTGGTGCTACTTCAAGGACTGCTAATGGTGGACGTTTCTCATCTTCAAGTTCTAAATCTGCATCATCTTCTGCTGCTGCACCACCAATGCGCGGTGCAACTATATAAACCTGGTGACCATTTTTAACTTCTTCAACAGCTCTTTGCCAACCTCTTTCTAAGTGTCCAGGTTTTTCAACTGATAAAACAACGTGAGTTGTAATAGGACTTCTTCCTTGCGGTAATTCTTTTAATGAACAAATATCAAGATCACCAAACACAGTCATTGCAACTGTTCGAGGAATTGGTGTTGCAGTCATTACTAAAACGTGTGGTCTTTTATCTCCAGGAGATTTAGCAGCCAAGGCTGCTCTTTGTTCAACTCCAAATCGATGCTGTTCATCAACTACCACTAAAGCTAAATCTTTAAATTTCACACCTTCTTGAATGATGGCGTGAGTTCCCACCACGATTCCTGCATCACCATTGGCAATACTTGCTAACACATTTGATCTATTGGCACCTGTTACTGAACCGGTAAGTAATTCAACTTTTGTACCAATTTCACTTCCACCTAATTCACCCTTTGTAGCAAGAGATCCCATTAATTTCTTTATCGTTCTTAAATGTTGTCCTGCTAAAACTTCAGTTGGTGCCAGTAAAGCTGCTTGCCCACCAGCATCAACTGCTGCGAGCATTGCCCGAAGAGCCACAATTGTTTTTCCGCTTCCCACATCCCCCTGGAGTAATCGATGCATGGGGTGAGTTTGACCAATTTCTGCAAAGAGATCTTCACCTATTTCTTTTTGCCCATTGGTTAATTCAAATGGCAAATTCTTATCAAATTGAGTTACTAATCCATCAATTACTTGTTTACGTGCAGTAGCAGGAAGTTGGGATTCTTTTGCTCTTCTTTGCAACAAAACTGTTTGTAAGACAAATGCTTCATCAAATTTCAATCTATTCAAAGCCATTGCCACTTGTTCAAAGGTTTCTGGTTCATGAATCCAAGTAATTGCTTGCTTGAAAGAAATAAGCCCTAATTCTTCTTGCATCTCTTGGGGAACAACATCATCATCTGCTTGGATTTCTAACTGGCTCATCACAAATTTGATAGCTTTGGCAGTTCTCCAACTTGGCACTGAACCTGTTGCTGGATAAACCGGAATTAAAGCTTTAGCAAACATTTCAATGACATCAGGATCTGTTTCTTCACCCTGTTGGGCAGTCAAAATGTATTCGGGATGAATTAGTTGTTTGCGGCCACGATATTCCTGAACTTTTCCGGCAAACAAACCTTGGATTCCTGGAATTAATCTTTTCTTATGCATACTTGCCATGGCAAAGAAAGCTAAATCAATTGTTTTCTTTCCATCTGTTA
>DAIRXT010000042.1:0-5393 GCA_036819575.1 Candidatus Nanopelagicales bacterium
TGGCTTCAAAAGCAGCGAACCTGCCCGAAGGCAGGTTCGCTGAAATGTTTTTTGAAGTTAACGCTTAGAGATAAACCGCCACTGCCATATTTGCCAGTGTCAATAAACCGATTGTTCCCCAAATTCTGGTTGAAACAAAAGATTTCTTTCGGTTCATAAATACCAAGACAGTTATCACTAAAACAACCAATAATTTAATAGAAATTTTGGTCATGTTTAGTTCTTCGTCACTGGCACCAGTTTCGGCTAATCCAACCAAAACAATTCCGGTTACCAGTTGAGTCAATGCTCCGTGGAACATTGCAGGGTTTACTACTTTTGTGGTTGATTTCATTTGCACAAAGAAACCACCAAAAAGAGCAGCTAAACCAATAAAGTGCAGTAACACTAACGATTTATATAAAATATCCATAGTTAAAAGCATACTATAAATTTAATTCATTTTGGTACAAAAGAGCTTAAGTTTTATCTAGCTAATTTTTTAAAGAATTAACAACAACTTCTATTCTTTGTAATTCTTTAAGATCGCTATAGCCAGTAGTTGCCATTGCTTTCTTTAGCGCGCCCACCAAGTTAAGAGATCCCTGGGCATTTGTGGATGGGCCAAATAATATTTGTTCCAAAGTTCCACCAACTCCAAGTTCTACAACTTGTCCTCTTGGTAAATCTTTATGCACTGCTTCTGATCCCCAATGCTTTCCTGCACCTGGTGCAGTTGTTGATCGGGCCAAAGTTGAACCAATCATCACTGCATCAGCACCCATGGCAATTGCTTTACTAATGTCACCACTTTTTCCAACTGAACCATCAGCAATTACGTGGACATATCGTCCACCTGATTCATCTAAATATTCTCTTCTTGCTGCTGCTACATCTGCCACGGCTGTTGCCATTGGCACTCTTACTCCTAAAACATCTGATGTGGTGTGAGCTGCACCTCCACCGAAACCAACTAAAACTCCAGCTGCACCTGTTCTCATTAAATGCAACGCTGCTTGATGAGAGGCACATCCTCCAACAATTACTGGCACATCGAGTTGGTAAATAAATTCTTTTAAATTTAATGTTTCTTGATTTGTTGAAACATGTTCAGCACTAACAGTTGTGCCACGAATAACAAAAATATCAATACCGGCTTCAACTACTGCTTTGGAATGTTTCACAACTGAATTAGGTGAAAGAGCAGCTGCGGCAATTACTCCTGATGATTTTATTTCTTTAATTCTTGCTTTGATTAATTCTGGTTTAATTGGTGCTGCGTAAATCTTTTGCAACACTTCAACGGCATTTTCTACTTTTGAGCCAGCAATTTTCTTGAACTCAGCACTTGGATCTTCATATCTGGTCCAAAGACCTTCTAAATCTAGAACAGCTAAACCACCAAGTTTTCCATAAGCAATGGCAACTTCTGGTGAAACAACTGAATCCATTGGCGCTGCAATTATTGGAAATGAAAAATCGTAGGCGTCTATTTTCCAGTTTGTGGAAACATCTTCAGTATTTCTAGTTCTTCTAGTTGGAACTAGCGCAATATCGTCGAATGAGTATGCGCTTCGACCACGCTTGGTGCCGCCAATTTCGACTTCAGTCACAATCCCCAACCCTATCCTGATTGATAAATCCCACACCTCAGCATCGTTTATTCAAGGTGTGGATGTCTCTTTCCTCAAGCCCAGCCTCGATCTGGTTTGTGGCATCAACTCAGAATCCTTGCTCTAATCACCTGGGCTACACAGTGAGCTCTGTTGGAGACTTTCATTTTTGAAAAGATTCTTCTTAAATGTGTTTTTACAGTTGGGTTTGCAATGTGAAGATTTTTCGAAATCCAGGCATCACTTCTTCCTTGGCACAGAAGTTGCACTATTTCTAATTCCTTTTTCGTTAACTTTGGAATCTTTCCTCTAACTGTTCGCATTTTTGACTGATCCCCACGTATTTTTCTTATCTTTAAAGAATTGATCAAAATTGTGAATTCCAGGAAGGAAGCATTTCGGGCCATAATGGCGCTACATCGCTTTACTGCTTCAGCATTTATTTGATTAGGTCTTTTTTGATCCACCAGCAGCACAAAATCTTTATTAACTATCAAGTTTGGTTTAGAAAAAAGTTTATAAAAACTTGGAGTCAAAAACACCAATTCAGGGTGGTCTTTTTCAAGTATTTTCTCAGCACTTAAAACATCTGTTGTGCTAAAGATCTTTTCAATTACATTGCTCTGGGAAACAAATTGAGTTAATTTCTTTATTGAATCAAGATCTTGATCTAAAACCAGCACCTTTGTCACAAGGGTGTGACGAAATTGAATCTAAAAAGGTTTCCTCAAGAATTATTTATTGCCCAACAGCGTTGCTGATTGCTGTAATCGTGGAAGTCAAATCCCCAGCTCGTTTAAATCCTTTAGGTAGCTTTTCAGGCCAACCTGGTCCTGCCACCATAATTAGTGGCTCAGGTCGAGCATTAATAATGTTTTCAAATTCTGCTGGAATGGCTTTGACTTCCAACTGTCCCCAAATCAAAACTGCAGCTGGTGCTAATTTTTTGATGGCACTCAATAAAGAAGCATGCGGAACTCTTGGCCCAAGAGTTCTACTGGCAATTCTTCTTTCAGCTAAAGCTGCTGCTGCCACAAATTGGGGAATGGTGTGCAGATCTTCTGGAGCTGAAGAAAGCAAAACTGGGCGAATATTTACGGGATTGGTTAATTGGTCTGCTCTTTGTTTCATTTGGCCGATAATGCATTCACTTAAAATATGTTCTGACTCAATTCCTTCACCTGTTAATTCCCATTTCTTTCCTATTGCAATCAAGACTGGGGTTAACAATTTTTCCCAAGTCCAAATCACACCGCGAGCATTAATACTGTTTTGAATTAGTTGCGTGCAGGCAGCTGCATCTAGTGAGTAAGCAGCTTTTGCTAAACCGCGAGCAATTGCAGGAGCTCCTTGCATTGACAGAACTGATCCACCACCTGGGTGTGAGAATTTTGTGTCGGGTGAACAATCTTGGACAAAGGAATCAACTTTGTTACCTAAAGAGTTTGCGTCCATCAAGGAAATATCTTCAACATCAATAATGTTTGATTGCATTGCTTCTCGAGCAGCTTGGCCGGCAGGCATTCCTGCCAAAACCAGTCTTCGCATCAGTTCTAATCGGGCCACATCGGTGATGCAATAACGCCTATGTCCACCGGTGGATCGATCACTGGGACAAAGACCGTAGCGGCGTTCCCAGGTTCGAAGGGTTGCTGGTGCCACGCCCACTCGCCTTGCCACAACGGCAACGGTTAGTCCTAGGTGGATTTTCTCAGCATCTTCGATGGCCATAGCCCCTATTGTCTACCTCTTGAACAACTTTGGCTACTCGTAAACCCCTTGAGACTAAGTTCACAAGATTGGTCATAGGATATGGTTGACTAAGTTATGAACAATATTCTATAGTTGAAGTTGTTCGACCTAACAAAAGGAAAAACATGGCTGATGTAACCCGTCTTCCAGGCCCAAATGCTGATTTGTGGGACTGGCAGCTAAAAGGAGCATGCCGTGGAGAAGATCCTGAGATCTTCTTTCACCCTGAAGGTGAACGCGGACCTGCTCGCGAAAACAGAATTGCCCTAGCCAAATCAATTTGTGCTACTTGCCCAGTTCTTCGTCAATGCGCTGAGCACGCCCTAGCTGTTCGTGAACCATATGGCGTCTGGGGTGCGATGAGTGAAGATGACCGTGAGGCCATCTATGCACCTGTCAAAGAATCCCTGCCTGTCGCAGGTTAAAAGTACTTTTGAATTATCCTCAAACAGCTCCCGTCCAAAATGCGGGGGCTGTTCAATTTAAAAACTAGCGAGGAAAGGCTGCCGCAACTCCACCGTCGACTGCGATTACTGAGCCAGTCGTCCTAGAAGATTCATCAGATAACAAATAACTTGTTGTTAAAGCAACATCTTTGGATGTGACATGTACTTTTAACATATTTCTAGATGCATAAAAATCTTCTAGTTCTTCTGGTTTAACACCATGAGCAGCTGCTCTTTGCTCACGTATACCACCTTCCCAAAGTTTTGAGTTATCAAAGATTGCATCAGGATTAATTGCGTTTGCTCTAATTTGAGCAGAGCCGCCTTCAATTGCAGCGATTCTCATTAACTGCAGCATTCCAGCTTTACTTACCGAGTAACCACCAAATCCTGCTCCAGGTGAAAATGCATTCTTGCTTGCAATATAAACAAGAGAACCACCAATTCCTTGTTTTCTTAAATTAATCATCGCATGCTTTGTAATCAAAAATGAGCTGGATAGATTAACTGCTAATCCTTGATTCCACTTATCTAAAGTTAAAGTTTCTAATGAATCAGAGACACCTATTCCTGCGCTCATAACTACTCCATCAAATCCACCAAAATTTTTGATCGCAGAATTTAAAGTCTCAATTACCACTGATTCTTTAGTTTGATCCCCCACCACAAATTCTGGTCTAAGGCCTTTACTTGCTGCAATTAATTTCTCAGTTTCTTTTAGTCCTTCATCACCTAAATCAGCCAGAACCAAACTTGCACCTTGTGTTGCTAACTCCAAAGCAATTCCTCGACCGATACCAGATCCTGCTCCAGTTACAACAAAAACATGACCAGCAAATTTTTGTGGCTTTGGTTTGGAACTTAATTTGTAAAGTTCCATTGGCCAGTAATCAAATCCAAATATTTCAGCATCCCCGATTGTGTCTGCTGATCCAAATGAGTCAAGAACTTTACCGGCTACCGAGTGGGTATGAAAAGCAATGTCTGCAAGCATTTTTCCTTCATTACGACTGGAACCTGTCGTAAGTGATCCAACTCCAGGAAGCAATAAAACTTTGGGATCTGGATCATGCATCGAGTAACCTTGGGGCAATGAAGCCTTATTTGCGTCAAAATAATTTTTATATCTATCCACATATTTATCGATTACAGGAATTGAGTTTTCAGGATTCGCTCTTTCTGGCAATACTGCAGACCAAGGTCTGATTCTTAGCATGTGATCAGCACTTGAGGCTCCAGCTTCAGCCAAGTCTGAGAGATCTTTTCTTCTTGAAATTTCTTCTAATCGATTATCTATAGTTATAACTCGCTTGGACTTTTTGCTTAACTTGCCACGTAAAGCAAGTAATAAATCCGTTAACTCTTGGTCACTTGGACCAGCGTGATCAAATTTTGCTGCAGGTTTAACTGCTAAAGAGTCTAAATATTTTGTTGCTTTGTTTACCGCATTCATAGTCTTGTCTTTACAAGCATCGCTGTTTTCATCCCACACAATTAATCCATGATGAGCAAGGACGATGCCTTCCATGTTCGCAAATTGCGAGGAGTATTTACTTAATTCAAATCCTGGTCTAATCCAATCCACATATGCAAAACCTTCACC
>DAIRXT010000043.1:0-5238 GCA_036819575.1 Candidatus Nanopelagicales bacterium
GGAATATCGGTTTGACCTTGAAATCTTTGTTCAAGATTCCAACTAGTTCTTCCATGTCTCCATAAAACAAGTTGACGATTAGCCATTGACAACCTCGATCGGACAATCTTTCCAAAGTCTTTCAATGCTGTAATAATCTCTATCTTCAGCTAATTGCACATGAACCACAATTTCCTCGTAATCTAATAAAATCCAATGACTATCGGACTGGCCTTCTCTATTTAACGGTTTAACGCCTTCGACTGAAAGAGCTTTTTCAATACCTTCACAAACCGCTTTTACTTGTCGGTGATTTGCTGCAGATGCAATTACAAACATATCCGCCAGAGGAAATCTTGAACTTACGTCAATTAGTGTCACATCAGTTGCCAATTTATCTAATGCAGCTTCGGCTGCTAGTTGTGCTAAATGTCGCGACTTTGTTGATGCTGGCACTAAGAATTTATACTTTCAATCATTAACTCTATTATTGCACACTCAATTCTTGTATAAATCATTGGCTAAAATATAAGCCTCAACAGCTGCTGGAACTAGATCTGAAATTGATTCCTTGTTTTTAACTTTTTCTCGAATTTGAGTCGATGAAATTTGAATTGGGTCCATCTGAATTCGATCAAATCGCCAGTCTTGAGTGAAGTCCCCAGCTCTTTGGACAACAAAAATGCGTGCAAGGGTTTTTACCTTGTTTGGTTGCTGCCAAGTTTCAATTCCAGCTACCGCATCGCTACCCAGAATAAGCATGAATTCAGTATCTTCATATTTTTTGTGTAATTCCTCTAAAGTTTCAAAAGTATAAGTTGGGCCGGATCGATTTATTTCCAAATCAAGTACCTCAACATTTGAAATTGATTCGGTTGCCAATTTAGTCATTGCTAATCGATGTTGTGGACTTGTAATTGGTTGTTTTTGCCAAGGATCACCTGCAGGAATGAGAAACATTTTGTCGAGTTTTAGTTGTTGTAATGCGGTTTTTAAAATTGCAATGTGGCCAAGATGAATTGGATCAAATGTGCCACCTAACAGCCCAATACGGCTGGTCATACTTTATCTATCAGAATCAAGACGCGTAACTAGAAAAAGTGCAAAACAAAGCAAACCAAAAGTTCCAAGACCAAAAATTACTGGAGAAAATGGAAGATCAACTGACTTTTCTGCCATCTCACTTAGTTTTATCATTTATTTCTCTCTCCTACTTTTCCTCGAATATGACCTTTACCTCTTACAATATATTTTGTACTAGTCATCTCAACTAGCCCCATCGGCCCTCTAGCGTGAAGTTTTTGATTTGAAATTCCGATTTCAGCACCAAAACCAAACTCGCCACCATCAGTAAATCGAGTGGAAGCATTTACCATAACGGCAGCAGAATCAACTTGTGCCACAAATTTATCAATACTTGTCATCGAATCAGAAACAATTGCTTCAGTGTGATTTGATGACCACTTTCTGATGTGTTGAATTGCCTCTTCCATTGAGTCAACTATTCCAGCAGCAATATCAAGACTGTAATATTCTGCAGCCCAGTCTTCATCAGTAACTGGTTCAAAACTTATCGTTGCTTTCTCGCAGTATTGTTTAATTTTTTCATCACCATGAATAGTTACTTGCTTATCTTTAAGTGCAGCTAATGCTTTAGGTAAAAAGTTTGGGGCGATGTCTTGGTGAACCAAAAAAGTTTCAGCTGCATTACATACACTTACTCTTGACGCTTTCGAATTAACCAGAATTGACACAGCCATATCAATGTCTGCATCTTTGTCAATATAAACATGGCAATTACCAACACCAGTTTCAATTACAGGAACGAGTGAATCATTAACGATTGAATTTATTAAAGATGCACCGCCTCTAGGAATTAGTAAATCAACAAAACCTCTGGCACTCATTAATTGTTTCACTGATTCATGAGTATCACCTGGAACTAATTGAATTGCATCAATTTCAACACCAGATTCTTTTAAGGAGTTGCGCATAACTTCAACTAATGATTCGTTGGTGTTTTTTGCAGACGATGAGCCTCTTAGTAGAACTGCGTTACCACTTTTTAGACATAGTCCTGCAGCATCAACTGTCACATTTGGTCGAGCTTCATAAATCATTCCAATAACACCCATTGGAACTCTTTTTTGTTCTATTTCTAAACCATTTGGTTGTACCCAGCCACGAATTACTTCACCAATTGGATCTGGAAGTTTTGCTATATCTAATAGACCTTGGGAAACTTCTTTTATCCGTTCTGTATTTAGAGTTAACCGATCAACGATTGCTGCATCAGTTCCAGTACTTTTTGCTTTTTCAACATCAACTTGATTTGCTTTTGTAATTTTGTCGCTGTTTGCTATCAAAGCTTGAGCCATAGAAATAAGTGCATTGTCTTTAACTTCACGATTAAGTTGCGCTAATTGATAACTAGCTATTCGGGCTTTCTTTGCAATCTCAACAACTGCGTTATCTTTGTCAGCCATGTTAATTAAATTCTAATTCTTAACTGCTTGTTCGTCTATTAAGACCAGGTCGTCACGGTGAATTACTTCTCGATCATAACCTTCCCCAAATTCTTGCATGAGGCTTGCAGTGTTTTTACCAATCAAGTTTGGTAATTCTATGGAATCAAAGTTGACTAGTCCTCTGCCCACAATTTTTCCTGATTCGCTAACAACCTCAACTGCATCGCCTGCTTCAAATTCACCCTTAACATTCTTAATGCCTGCAGGTAAAAGAGAAGCACGTTTTTCTGTCACGGCCATTACCGCTCCTTGGTCAATAACAATCGAGCCTCTTACATCTGTGGCGTGTGCTAACCAAAGTGCTCTGGCAGAAAGTTTTTCTTTACTTGGCCAAAAAATTGTTCCAACATCTTGACCTTCAAAAACAGATGTCAAATTTTGCGCACTTGTCACAATTGTTGGAACAGCTCCAGCTGTAGCAATTCGAGCCGCTTGAACCTTGGTGCTCATCCCACCTGTACCAACACCACTGATTCCTGCTCCACCTAATTGCACCTGGGAAATGTCGTCAAAGGATTTAACTTCAGAAATAAGTTTTGCACCAGCTTGACTTGGTGGTGCAGTCATTAACCCATCAACATCTGAAAGCAAAACTAAGGCATCTGCATTAATTAGATGAGTAACAATTCCGGCTAAGCGATCGTTGTCGCCAACTCGAATTTCATCTGTTGCCACGGTGTCATTTTCATTAACAATTGGTACTACGCCTAATTCAAGTAGTTTGGCAAAGGTTCTTTGAGCATTTCGATAATGAGATCTTCTACTCATATCTTCAGCAGTTAAAAGAACTTGACCCACAGTTATTCCGTGTTTAGCAAAAGATTCTGCATATCTTTGCACTAAAAGTCCTTGGCCAACACTTGCAACTGCTTGTTGTAAGGAAAGCTCTTTTGGTCTACTCGTTAATCCAAGTGGGGATAATCCAGCAGCAATTGCTCCAGAAGAAACCAAAACAATTTCATGCCCTGCATTTTTATGTTTTGCTAAAGCCTCAACAAGTGCCAAGATTCTTTGTGTATCAATTCCACCTTGGGCTGTGGTCAAAGAAGAAGAACCAACTTTTACAACAATTCTTTTGGCTTTGGAAATTTGAGTTCTTAATTGACTACTCATCTTCCGTCCAATCGAATGTCAGTTCCGCGTGGGCCGCGCACATTTTTAACTCCACTATCAATTCCTGGATCCCAATCAAAGAGTACGGCGTTTTCGCCTTCACCTATGGCAACTTCAGCACCTGGTTTTGCGCCAGCTTTTCTTAATGCTTCTTCAATACCTAAAACTTGGAATCTATCTGCTAAATATCCAATTGCTTCATCATTGGCAAAATCAGTTTGTCTAATCCATCGTTCTACTTTGTTACCTGTAACGTAGTAACGATTTCCGTCATGTCGAACATTAAATCCTAGTTCGCCAACTCCGTCTGGGCGAATAATAATTCTCGCATTCTCATCTTGAGTATGAGTTTTTCGCCATTGCATAACTAACTCAGCAACAGCAAAGAGGAATTCTTTTAAGCCTTCTCTAGAAACTGCTGAAATTAAATATCCTTCAAGATTTCGCGCATGAATTTCAGGCAAAATCATTTGAGCTAATTCTCGCGCCTCTGGAACATCTATTTTATTTAATGCCACAATTCTTGGCCTATCCTCTAGTCCACCGTATTGTTTTAGTTCTTTTTCAATAATGTCTAAGTCCTGAAGTGGATCTCTATCTGGTTCTAAAGTTGCACAATCAATTACATGAACAATTACCGCGCATCTTTCAATGTGTCTTAAGAAATCAAGACCTAAACCTTTACCAGCACTTGCTCCCTCAATTAGTCCTGGGACATCTGCAACAGTAAAAGTTACATCGCCAGCCTTAACTACACCTAAGTTTGGAACCAGCGTTGTAAAAGGATAATCAGCAATTTTTGGTTTTGCTGCACTAATTACAGAAACTAAACTTGATTTGCCTGCACTTGGAAAACCCACCAATGCAACATCAGCTAAAGATTTCAATTCAAGTTTTACATCAGCAATGTCACCTGGTTCGCCTAAAAGTGAAAAACCTGGAGCTTTTCTTTTATTTGAGGAAAGTGCCGCATTACCTAATCCACCTGCACCACCTTGGGCAACAACATATTTCATTCCTGGATTAATAAGGTCAGCTAAAATTTCACCTTGCATTGAATAAACAACTGTGCCAGCTGGTACAGATAAAACTAAATCTTCACCATTTGCACCACTGTTATGACTTCCTTGACCTGGTTTTCCATTTGGTGCTTCTTGATGTGGATGTCGATGATATTCCAATAATGTTGTTTCATTTGTGTCAACAAGTAATACAACATCGCCACCTTTTCCACCATTGCCACCATCTGGTCCACCTAAAGGTTTATATTTTTCACGATGCACAGATGTGCAACCACTGCCACCGTTGCCAGCTTTGGCATGCAGAATCACTTGATCAACAAACATAATTTCTGCACCACCTTTTTAATAATGCAAAAGGGCGGGCTTAATAAAAAGCCCGCCCTTTTGGGTATGTCTAATTGAGCGGGTTATTCCGCAGGGACAATGTCAACAACACGACGACCACGACGTGAACCAAATTTCACAGAACCTGCTTGTAAAGCAAATAATGTGTCATCAGTTCCGCGTCCAACATTTACACCTGGGTGAAAATGTGTGCCACGTTGGCGAACAATGATTTCTCCGGCACCAACAAGTTGGCCACCAAATCTTTTAAT
>DAIRXT010000044.1:0-5164 GCA_036819575.1 Candidatus Nanopelagicales bacterium
GTTGTGCCATCTTCTAAAATTGTTAAACCTTGATTACTAGAACCAAATCTGGTGGTAGTTGAACCTAACCATTCCTCTGGTCGCATCGGTCCACCTGGACCGTTTCTAAGTTTGCCAATTTTGTTTCCACCTTTATAAAAGTGATCAAATTGGTTTGCAGGTAATTTAATAGGTTTAGCAACTAACAATTTTTGAATTCTCCCCGATTACTTTTTACTCTTGTTATAAGCATCCACGATTTTTTGCTTTTCTTCAATAAGTTTTTTCAGTTTATCTTCAGCAATTTGTGCATCCTTGAGGGCCGACTTCGCATTTTTTAGAGCTGCGTTGGCTTCGGTCAATAAGACTTCTAGTTCATCTTTTCTGCTTGTGGCCTCTATTTTTTGGGCTTCTAAAAGTTTAATCAATTCAATCGATTTCTTCATGATGCGATCTTGGGACTCAGCAAAAAGACTTAAGTTAACAAGATTTTCAGTGAACTCTGTTGGTGATGCTGAATCAAGCAATACCGACAAAGTATCAAGAGAGCCTTGCATGTAAAGAATTCTTATCGAATCTGTAACTTGTGATTGAGCATTGCGTGCTTCTGCTTCCCTAACTTCAATATCTTTAATTAAATCCTCTAATTCTTTTTGAGCTTTTTCAATCTCATTTTTTATATTCAAATACTTTTTTCTAGATTCAGATGCTTGAGCTGCAGCTTGATCAGCTTTTTCACTAGCTGCTTTGTATTGTGGAGTTAAGGCTGCAATATCAGCGGCAGCTTGTTGAGCGCGATAAGCAAATTCATCAAATCCACTTTGAGTTGGAATTCCACCTAAAGTATCTGCTAAGGCAATATCAACAGCACCAACAACATAAGTTGATTTTAATTTCATTCTGGCTTGAAAAGTTCTACCACTTAAAGTTACAGATCCACCCCCTGGATCTTTTGCAACAATAGTTTTTGCAGCGCCACTTGGAAAACGTTCAACTACTTCAATAGTTTCTACAGTGGAAAGCCCTAGTGCTGCAGCCATTGCACTTTGCGACATTCTTAATCCCCAACGAGCATTTGGATTTCTTGCATTTAAAGACCAGTTGTCATCAACTGATTGACTCCAAGCAACATTTCCACCCCAAGCATCTCTAGTACTCATGGTTCTGCCACCAGTTGAAGAGGCAAAATAAGCAGTTATTGCGTTACCGCCAAAAGTTAATACTGCAGCTTGTCCAGATGGAGCTACTGCGGAATTAACTGCGTCTCTCCAAGAATCACTTTCTTTAGAAAATCCAACATAAACTTGATCAGATGTGTTGTTATAAACATGACAGCCACAATTACCTCTTAAACCACTATTTACTTTTCCTAACGCATAAGAACGTGATGCCACAACTTGTGCAACTAAAGCAGCTTTAGGCCAAGAAGAACTCATCTCAGCAACACCTAAGGGATATTCATCTGCCAGTCTCATTGAAATCGCGGAGTAAAGATCAGGTCTTCCGTCGTTATCTCCACCATGAATAACATTTAAAGTTCCGTATCTATATCTATGTCCTGGAGTTGATAACGCAGAACTTGGATTAGTTTCTGGTGTGCCACCAACTGTGTTAATTAAACCTGAGCCAGCACTTATCCGAAAAGAAATTCTTTTTCCTGAACCACGTGATTCAGCTCTTCCATCATCACCACCACTTGTGACAACAGATGCTCCATTTGATTCAATTCTTATAATTACGCCACTGCCAATGGTGGCAACAGGATTTCCATCAATTGACATTTCTAATTGGGCATCATCAGAAAACTTATCTAAACGAACAAACACTGCAGTTCGATCTTGAGTTAAACCAACACTTATTTGTTTATCTAAAGGTGAATCACTTAAATTTGTTCCTGGGTAATAATGCGCCAAAATATCTTGCCAACTTCTTCCATCCAATGCTTGGCCTAGTGCTCCATATTGACTCAGTCCAACACCATGACCCCAGCCAGAACCAACAATTATCCACTCATTGGGTGCTGCATTTGCTGGTGTTGAAATAGCGCTAGTAGCAATTAAAGAAAAAATGGCTGTGCTGATTATGAAATTGCGCTTATGAGATTTATTTTTCATTGGGCGCATTCTCAATTTATGTAGCAGCTGGATATCCGGCTAATGCTAGTAATTCTTCAGCAGTGCCTGCAAAGACGTTTAAATCAATACCTCTGGAAGCAACACCGAAATCTCGCCCTGGACCAGTTTGTGAATATTGCCAAAAAGTCCAACGCAAATTACAACCATCACTTGTCCACACTGTATTAATACAGCCAACTTTGGGGGAAATCCCTGGATTTGAAACATCAAAATAATTAGCTACCCACAAAGGATACTTTGCTAAGTCTGGATCACTACTTAAATAATTTTTTAAAAATGTTGGATTTGAATAAATTATTGGTAGTTTTCCTGTTGCATTTGCTACTTTTTCTAACCAAGTTTTTGAAAAAGTAATAGCCTCATTTGGTGTGGTGTTCCTTGGCACACCTGATTGTTCAATATCAAATACCAATGGAAGAGTTCCTGGAGAATATCCGCCATGCGTATTCCAACGAGAGATCACTAAATCTGCTTGAGCATTAGCAGATTGAATAATCACATTCATATCGTCAGTATTTGGAATTTGTGCAAAATGATATTGACCAACCATTAGCCCAGCAGCTTTAGCTGCTGGAATCCATTGGTCAGCAAATCCAACTGCTCGAGCATGAGCATTAGGCCCACCATCTGAAGATTTAATAAATACATAGCGTGCTCCAGCTGCATACATTTTTGCAAAATCGGCTGTGCTTTGATATCGAGAAATATCAGTTCCTAAAATTCTGCCATTTGGACCAAGACCTTCAACTCTTGGGACAACAGTAACTTCTTGTTCTTCACTTTCTGTTTTTACTGGAATTCCAGAAGTTGTGACAACTCTATATTTGAATTTTGAAGTCGTTCTAGATGCTGAAACTGTAAAATTAAAAGATCCATCAGCAGCTGTCTTAGCAGAAGCTTTCTTTACCCATTTCTTTTTCTTTTTATCATAAATCTGTAATTGCACGCCAACTTTATTTGCAGGTGGATTTATTGTGCCAATGAAACCAATTGGGTTAGCTGGATTTACTGCTGAACTTTGCGCAACAAAATTTACTTTTGCCTTCTTAAATACGACTGTGAACGAGTCACTCTTAGGTTTATCTCCCCTGTCCACCACAATTCGATAAGTTGTCTTACCTTTTTTAACAGGAGCAGTTGTTGACATTTTCCAAGTACCATCAGCTTTAGTTTTAGTGGAACCAATAGTGGACCACTTCTCACCTTTTTTTGTTTGGCGAAGAATTGTGACATCTTTTTTAACAGGATCAATTACTCCACTTAAGGAAAACTTTGCACCTAATGAAACTTCAACGGGAACTTGATTAACAACTAAACCTGGTTGACTTGACACCAAACCTGCTGGAGCAGCTTCTTCGGCCCAACTCGGAGTGACTAAACCGGCTGTAATAAATAGTGATGAGAATATGCTCACCCATGTTTTAGAAAATCGCAAAGCCGTACTCCTTATTATTTGTTCTCTTTTCAAAGTAACACGAGTTACTAGTGGGGTTTAGAGACTGACACTCTATTTAGTGACCTCAATCACCAAAAAATAGGTAAAAAAATAATTATTTGGCTTTAGCCCCGTGTGCTTGCTTCGACATATAAATTGCCAAAACTAAGGCCACCACAATTCCTGCATTAACCCCTAATTCCAACAATGATCTTTGAAACGCCTCGTTATCTTTAGTGGAACCCAAAGTTAAAGATGCGCCCACTGTCAAAATGTGTCGCACTGCAGCAATAACACCAATAATTAGAAACTTATCTAACTGATAAACACCATCTGTGAAGCGTGCAATAACTGTTCTTAATATTTCTAAAATAATTACAATAAACAAAATATCGTTAACACCTTGAATCATTCCTGTTGGAAAAAACGGTGCTGTAGTTAACAATCTTTCAACTGTGAAAAATAGTGCGCCTAGTGCAACTAAAAATAAAATGATTCCTAATAAACCATGAAAAGCATCTTCTAATACATCCACAAAATGTTCAGGAAGAATTGATCTTTCATTTGAATTACCTGCTTTTGATTTAGGGGCCATCTTTAAAACCTTCTTCTTATTCGAGGTGCCCTAATTTTAATCTATGTTTTAGCTTTTAGCCTGTTTAAAGTTAGTTAAACCTTGAATAATCATTTTGTGGTCTTCCACCTGAGGTAAACCACTAACTAAAGCCACGCCCACCACACCTTGGCCAGCAACAATGATCGGAAATCCACCACCATGTGCTGCATAGAGTTCATTATCTAAACCTGAATGTTCTTCAAAAGTTTGATTATTTTCTTCAAAAGAAACTCTTACATACATACTTGAATGATTAAACTTCTCAACAACTCTAGCTTTTCGATTTATCCACCAATCATTTTCAGTTGTGGTGCCAGTTAAGGCTGCGTGAAAAATTATTTGTTGACCAATTCTTACTTGCACAATGACTGGTGCTTTTTGACTGGTGGCTATCTTTAACATTTCTTGGCCAAGAGCAATTGCGTCATCATTGGTAAAAGATGAAAATGAAAAATCTTCTTCTTGCTTCATTAATTCTTTGGTTGAATAATCACCGGTGGTCATGCTCTTTAGCCTAAAGTGTGCTCAAGAAATTACCTGCACTAACAGGTCGTTTGCCGATGTTTTATTCTTAAGGCAATTAAATAATAGGGAGATAAATAAATTGATCGAAGTTCGTGCATACGCTGCTCAAAGCGCCAAGGCTGATTTAGCACCATGGAAATTTAACAGAAGAGCATTAGGACCAAATGATGTTTTAGTTGAAATTGTTTATTCAGGAATTTGTCATTCAGACATTCACCAAGTTAGAGAAGAATGGGGCGAAGCAATATTTCCCATGGTTCCAGGTCATGAAATTGCTGGAATTGTTAAAGAAGTAGGAAGTAGTGTTACAAAATTTAAGCCAGGTATGAAAGCTGGCGTTGGAGTATTTATTGATTCATGCAGAAAATGTGAAAACTGTTTAGCAGGAGAAAACCAATACTGTTTAGAAGGAATGACTGGCACATATAACGGTTATGAAAGAGATGGAAAAACAGTTGCTCAAGGTGGTTATTC
>DAIRXT010000045.1:0-5051 GCA_036819575.1 Candidatus Nanopelagicales bacterium
ATTGGATATCCTGAAAAACCTGAAGAATTAACAGATAAACAATGGGCAGAATATATCTTTTATCGCAACAACAACAAAGGTTGGTTTGCTGAGCGTTGGGTTCACAATGTTGGTTGCAGAAGATGGTTCAACATTTGGCGAAACACCGTTACTCATGAATTTGGGCCAAGCTACAAACCTTTCACAAAACAACCAAGTAGGCCTAAATGAGTACCGTGCAATTTACTTTCGATGGCGTTAGTTATCACGGAAACAAAGGTGAACCACTTTCTGCGGCATTACTAAGAAATGGCATAAAAGTTGTTACCGAAAGTTCATATCGCTTTAGACCTCGAGGTGTCTTTGGACTTGGTTACGAAGAACCTTGCGCCATGGTTCAGATTGATTCTGGAAGTGGTGAACCGATGGTTCCAGCCACCAAAATTGAATTAGTTGATGGCTTAGTTGTTAGAAGTCTTGCTGGGGTGGGCGATCTACCAATCCAACCTGATAAAGCAAGATACGACAAAACTTTTAAACACGTTGATGTTTTAGTAATTGGTGCAGGAACAAGTGGATTGAAAGCAGCACAAAAAGCAGCTCAGTCAGGAAAAAGTGTAATTATTTTAGATGACCAATTTGAAGTGGGCGGTCATCAAAAAGACTTAAATGAAAAGATTGATACTTCTTTACTTAAAAGCTTAAAGAAAGAAAATGTAACCCATTTACAAAGAACTACTGCCATTGGTTTATACGACCAGAATTATGTGGTCGCAGTTGAGAGACGCTCAGATCATTTAAGTTCAAGTATCACTCCTGATTTTGCTCGAATGAGAACTTGGCACATCAGGGCTAAAAAAATAGTTTTGGCAACAGGTGCTTTCCAAAGAATTTTAGTATTTCCAAATAACGATCGCCCAGGAATTATGCTTTCCCATGCAGCAGCTACTTATTTACACAAATATCGCGTTGGCACATTTAAGCAAAGTGTTGTGGTAACAGTTGATGATTATGGGTATGAAGATGCGTTAAGAATTCAAAAATCAGGTGTAAAAGTACTTGCAGTTGTTGATATTAGAAACAAAGTTTCAGGAAAACTTATTGATAAAGTCAAGAAGTCAGGAATAGAAGTAATCCTTAGCTCTACTGTGGTTGATACCTCAGCAGATCAAACAGGTGCACTCAATTCTGTCTTCGTAGCACAAACCAATTTGGATGGCAAAGTAGTCGGTGCCAAGCGCGAAATTGCTGCTGATTTATTGGCAGTTTCTGGTGGTTGGACACCAACTGTGCATCTTGCAACATATTTGAATTTGAAACCAATCTGGAACAAAAAAATTGCTGCTTTTGTTATGCCAAATCTTCCTTCAAATATTTCTGCCACAGGTTATGCAAATGGTGAATTCAACAAAGTTGAAAATCTTCCAGCTAGATTTTTTGGCTTGATTCCTGAAGGAGAAGACGCCAAGGTTTCTTATATTGATTTGCAACGTGATGCAAATGTTAGAGACTTAAGACGAGCTGTTGGCGCAGGTTTAACTTCAGTTGAGCACATCAAGAGATACACAACTATTGGAACTGCTCACGATCAAGGAAAAACAAGTGGTACCACCACCATGGGTCTTCTTGCTCAACTAATTAACAAAGAACCACACGAAGTTGGAACACTTACCTTTAGGCCTCCTTACATTGGTGTGCCATTTTCAGCTCTTGCTGGAAGAGATTTAGGAATACTTTCAGATCCAATAAGAACAACCCCTATTCATTCATCCCACTTAAAAGCCAAAGCCCCAATGGAAGATGTCGGGCAATGGAAACGCCCTTGGTATTTCCCAATTGAAAAAGAAAATATGCATGATGCAGTGTTAAGAGAATGTAGATCTGCTCGAGAAGATGTTGCCGTTATGGATGCATCAACTTTAGGAAAGATTGATATTCAAGGACCTGATGCTGGAATATTTCTTGACCGAATCTACACAAATATGTTTTCCACATTAAAAGTCGGATCAAGTCGATATGGATTGATGTGTGGAGTTGATGGCATGGTCTTTGATGACGGTGTCACCACAAGAATTTCTGAAAACCGATTCTTAATGACAACCACCACAGGTGGAGCAGCTAAAGTACTTGATTGGTTAGAAGAATGGCTGCAAACAGAGTGGCCTGATTTAAATGTTTATTGCACATCAGTTACTGAACACTGGTCAACCGTTGCCATTGTTGGTCCTAAATCTAGAAGTCTCTTAGCCAAACTTGCCCCTAATTTAGATGTTTCAAATGAGAATTTTCCTTTCATGGAAAATCGATATGCAGAAGTTGCTGGAATCCCTGCAAGAATTGCGCGTATTTCTTTTTCAGGTGAATTGGCTTATGAAATCAATATCGAAGCCTGGTACGGATTACATATTTGGCAGGAAGTAATGCGCGTTGGAAAACAATTCAATATTGCAGCATACGGAACAGAGACGATGCACGTTCTAAGAGCTGAAAAAGGTTTTGTAATAGTTGGACAAGAAACAGACGGAACTCAAACACCACAAGACTTAGCAATGGATTGGATCGTTTCAAAGAAGAAAGATTTCATTGGTAAAAGATCTTTCACAAGATCTGATACTGCAAGACCGGGTAGACATCAACTAGTTGGTCTACTTCCCCTTGATACAAAAGAACTTTTGCCTGAAGGTTGTTACATCGTAAATGAGGGCGACTCAAATAAAGAAGGAAAAATTGCCCACATTGGATATGTCACAAGTTCCTACACCTCTGCAGCCTTAGGAAGAACTTTTGCTCTAGCAATGGTTGCTGATGGAAGCAAAAAAATAGGTAGCTTTGCTGAAGTGCCAATAGGTAAAAAAACTGCTCGAGTTGAAATTGTTGACTCTGTTTTCTTCGATAAGGAGAACACCCGACGCGATGGATAATTTAACTCAACACAGACAAAGTCCTCTCAATGGCGCAACATTTGGGAACAAGAAAAATATTTATTTGGCCGAAAAACCTTTTGCCACAACTCTTGAAATTAGGGTAAATCCAAAGAGCAATACTGCAAGAAAAATTGAGAAAACTCTCAAAATTAAATTCCCAAAACAAGTTGGGCAAACTTTTAGATCAAAAAGTTTCACTGTACTTACTCTTGGTCCTGACTGGTGGATGGTCGTTGGAGCAAATAGAGATCATGAGGCCAAAATTAGAGCTGCTATAGGAAATGAATTTGCTTCCATAGTTGACTCATCTGGTCAAAGAACATTCATCGAAGTTTCAGGAAAATATGCCCAAGAAGTATTAGAACATGGCTGGGAAAACAATCTTGATCCCAAAGAGTTCAAATCAGGGATGTGTGCTCAAGGAGTGCTCTCAAGATCACCTGTGATTATTTATCACGGCCCAGTTGGCGTCTATCATTTATATGTCCGTGCTTCATTTGCTCAACATCTGTGGAATTTCATGACAGATGCATCAATTGAATACTTAAAGAAATAAAGGAAATTACATGTCAGCAGTAATACTTGATGGTAAAGCCACGGCTCAAAAGATTAAAACTAACTTAATTAAAAGAGTTCAAGATTTAAAAAGTAAGGGAATCAACCCAGGTTTGGGCACAATTTTAGTTGGAGATGATGCCGGCTCTCACGCCTATGTGGGTGGAAAACATAAAGATTGTGCTGAAGTTGGAATTAACTCAATAAGAATAGATTTACCTAAGACTGCTTCTCAATCAGATGTTATGAATTCAATTGAAAAATTGAATAATGATGCAAGTTGCACAGGTTTTATCGTTCAGCTACCACTACCTAGTGGTTTAGATTCAAATAAAGCTTTAGAGGCCATTAACCCTCAAAAAGATGCAGATGGATTACATCCAACAAATCTTGGAAAACTTGTCTTAGGTCAAAATGGACCACTACCCTGCACACCGCGAGGAATAATTGAATTACTTCGAACTTACAAAATTGAAATAAATGGTGCCAAAGTTGTCATCATCGGTCGAGGTGTAACAGTGGGAAGACCTTTGGGATTGCTTTTAACAAGAAAAACTGAAAATGCCACAGTAACTCTTTGTCACACTGGAACCAAAGACTTAACAAGTCACCTACTTACAGCAGACATTGTGATTGCTGCAGCAGGAGTGCCCCACTTAGTGAAACCAAACATGATAAAAAAAGGTGCTGCCCTAATTGATGTTGGAATAACTAGAACCGATAATGGTTTGGTGGGAGATATTGATCCAAAGGTACAAGAAATAGCCGGATACTTCTCCCCTATGCCAGGAGGCACAGGACCAATGACACGAGCAATGTTATTAACAAACGTTGTAGAAAGTGCTGAAGGTAATTTCAAATGACAAAAACTTTTGACTACATAATCGTTGGTGGTGGCAGTGCTGGTTCTGTTTTAGGTAATCGCCTGAGTGAGAATGAACAAAACGAAGTTTTAGTTCTAGAAGCTGGTCGTCCTGATTATTGGTGGGATGTTTTTATTCACATGCCAGCAGCCTTAACTTTTCCAATTGGTAGCAAATTTTATGACTGGAAATATCAATCTGAACCAGAACCATTTATGAATAATCGTCGCGTTAATCATGGTCGAGGAAAAATTCTGGGCGGATCAGGATCAATTAATGGCATGATTTTTCAACGCGGAAATCCTATGGATTATGAACGTTGGGCCAGTGATAAAGGTGTGGAAAACTGGGATTTTGCACACTGTTTGCCTTATTTCAAAAAAATGGAAAATTCAATTGATGTTAAAGATGAAGTTTTTAGAGGTCATAGCGGTCCACTTGAATTGGAAAAGGGTCCAGCAAAAAATCCATTATTTCAATCATTTTTCAAATCCGCAGTTCAAGCAGGCTACCCATTAACAGATGATGTGAATGGTTATAAACAAGAAGGTTTTGGACCTTTTGACAGAAATGTTCGACGCGGAAAAAGACTTTCCTCAGCTCGCGCGTATTTGCACCCTGTGAAAAATAGAAAGAATTTAACTATTAAGACTCGTGCAATGGTAGAAAAAGTTGTTTTTGAAGGAAAAACTGCTGTGGGTGTGGAAGTTAGCTTTAGAACACTTTTTGG
>DAIRXT010000046.1:0-4791 GCA_036819575.1 Candidatus Nanopelagicales bacterium
AATTGCCATTTATCAATGTGATGGGATTCATCTGCTGGAGTTAAAACTTCTGATTCATCGATGTAATCAACGCCAATACTTTGTAAAACTTGTGCTTCTGTGATGTGACCAATTCTTGCTTTAGCCATAACTGGAATAGAAACAGCAGCAATAATTTCGTCAATCATGTCAGGATCACTCATGCGAGCTACTCCGCCGTCTTTACGAATATCGGCAGGAACTCTTTCTAATGCCATAACTGCAACTGCACCAGCATCTTCAGCAATTCTTGCTTGATCAGCATCGATGACATCCATAATGACGCCACCTTTAAGCATTTCTGCCATGCCTTGCTTAACTCTTGGTGTTCCAGTGCTGTTGTTTTGGTTAGCCACGATTTCCTTAACGTCTAAATCTTTGGAGTTCTAATGGTATCTCAATCCAAAAAAGCTTCAACTTATGTGCTTAGGGCTTACTTGCAAAGACTTAGCAATACTCCAAGCCGTGAGGAATCTGATCGTCAAATTCAATCAGAACCGGCATACTGGCTCGTCCGAATAGTTTGAAACTTCTCACAATCCATCTTTTCCTTACCTTCAAAGCACTAGTGGCGGCATCGTTATAAAAAGTTAAGGCGTACTTAACTCTTCGTGCAGCACCTGCTGCTTCTTGAATAAGGTTTTTGTGATTTGGAAACTTGTTGATATCAAAGCTTTTATCGAATAATTCACAAAGTGCTTTTGTTACTTCACTTTCAATGAGCCATTCATTTTGGGTGTGTACATCAAGTGATTCTTCACTAATTGAGGCTTGAATTGAATTTGCTAAACGATTTCTTAAATTCTTATCAAATACTTCTACCCCAGCAATTTCTGAACAAATTGCTGATCTTAAAGCAAGTTGTCGATCAAGAGCATTCCTGGCATTTTCAACTTTAAGATGTAATCGATCAAGTCTTCCTGCAACGTTAGAGAGATAAACTGCAATAAGAATTAGTAAAGCAAAGATTAAAACCCAATTACTGGTCTGCACGTTTCTATTCTGTCAGAAATGAGTTCTTAACTCTCCTGCGGTCAAGGCGTCCTGTTTTTGTGAGACGACCATAAAGTTGACCTCTAAAGTCTTCTCTCACGTTTCTTCCCTCAACACTTTTTACTGATTCATAAACATCCAAGATCTGTCGCACAATCACAGACCAATCAAATTGCTGGGCTCTAATAACACCTGATGCGGAGAGTTCATCTCTTTTTGTTTTGTTATGAATCAATGAAACTAGTGACTGAGAAAGATCTGATGCATCATTTGTTTTAAACAGTTGACCAAATTTTCCATCATCTAACACTCGTTTAAATGCTGGTAAATCAGATGCCAACACTGGAGCTCCTGCTGCCATTGCTTCTAGAAGCACAATGCCAAAAGATTCTCCTCCTAAATTTGGTGCCACATAAACAGTTGCTGTGGCATAACAAGAAGCTTTTGTTTTGTGATCAACAAATCCTTTAAATTCGATTTGAGAATGATATTTAGCATCGATGCTCTTTAAAATATCTTCTTTATCCCCTGGTCCTACTAGTAAAAGTTTTAAACCAGATATTTGATCAAATACTTTTGGCATAGCTTCTAAAAGGACTTGGATTCCCTTTCTTGGTTCATCAAGTCTTCCTACGAATACAATTGTTTTTTCGGAATCAAAACCTGAAAGTTTTTCAGCATTTTGAAAGTTTTTAACTCTCACCCCGTTAGGAATAATTACTGCATCTCCACCCAGATGATCAATCATTGTTTTTTTAGCTTCAGGAGAAACTGCAATTCGAGCAATAACTTTTTCCATCATTGGTTGCAATAAGAATTGCATATTTTTAACCGCATACATCGAATCATTAGATGTGTGATGAGTTGCAACAATTGGACCTCGAGCAGACCAAGCAGCAATTATTGAGGGACTTGGACTAGTTGGTTCATGCAAATGCAAGATGTCAAATTTTCCTTCTCTTAACCAATTTCTAGTTCTAGTAAATGCTGCAGGATCAAATTTGATTCTTGCAATGGATCCGTTATATGGAAGAGCAATTGTGCTTCCAGCATTTGTGGCATAAGTGGGTAAAGACTCTTCATCACTTGTGGGAGTTAAAACATTTACATAATGTCCAAGATCTACTAAAGACTCAGATAAATCTTGAATGTGTTGCTTAACTCCTCCTGGCACTGACCAGTCATAGGGGCAAACTATTCCAATTCGCAAGGTTTAATTCACTAATCCTTGATTGATTCTTGTTATTGGTAAAACATCTGGCCAAACTCTTTGAAGCATGTGCCAATCTTGTGGGTTCTTCTTAACTTCTCTTTCAAATACTTTTGCTACCTTTTGAGTAATTTCTTTAACTTGTTCTTCTTTACTGCCATTACCACTTGGTGAAATAGGTTCAAAAAATGTCATAACTAAAACACCATCGTGATCGTAATAAGAAGAAAGCGGTAAAACTAATCCATCTAGAGCTACAGCTAATGCTGCTGGGCCAACTGGAAATGATGCTTGGCTTGGACCATAGTTAACTAAAATTCCATTTTTTGTTATATCTCTATCTGCTACCAAAGCAATCATTTTGCCTTCTTTGGCACGTCTGAGAAGTTTCATAAAGATATCTGTTTCCCCACTGGTGGGAATAACTTCTATTCCTAAAGAATTTCTAAACTTAACAAATTTCTTATAAATTGATTCAGGTTTTAATCTTTCCACTACAGTGGTGACAGGTCCATAAACTTTGGTGTAGAAGTAACCGGCAGCATCCCAATTTCCCATATGCGGAGTTGCTGTAATCAGCGCTTTTTTCGAAGCAAACGCTTTTTCCAGCTCTGCTGTGCCTTCACATCGAACATATTTGTTTAAGTGTTTTTCTTTCCAAGTTGGAAGCCTGAAGGCATCTTCCCAATATTGAAGATAACTTCTCATACCTTGTTTTACTAGTTTTTCTAGCTCTAAAGATTGGGCATCTAGCCCCAGCATGAAAGATAAGTTTGCTCTGAGTTGTTGCACTCCCTTGATGTCTTTTTTGTAGGAGTAATCAGCAATCTTTCGAAACAATGACTTGGATACTTTTTTAGGTAATCGTTTAACTACCACCCAGCCAACTTGGTAGCCAACATCTGCCAAGGTGATCATTTAAAGTCTTTTTGCTTGATTCTGGACAAACTTCATTCTTTGGATAACGGTGATGACACTAACTACGGCTAGAAACCATAAGCAGAATTCTAAAATCTGTATATAACCTAATCCTGCAAAAAAAGTGCCAAAGAAAACAATAATCACTCTTTCAGGTCTTTCAGCAATTCCTGTGTCGCAATTTAGCCCTAATCCTTCAGCACGAGCTTTTGTGTAAGAAACAATTTCACTGGCGATTAAGGAAATCAAACTTAGAACAAAATAGATTTGGGCATTTTCTTGTGCGAAATAAAATGCCAAAGAAGCCAAAACCACACCATCAGCGATGCGATCTAGTACTGAATCAAAGAAGGCTCCCCATTTGGAATTTCTATTCAAAATTCTTGCCACAGTGCCATCTACTGCATCAAGGCCTACAAAAGTTGCAAAAAGAATTGATCCCCATAAGAAATCACCTTGAGCAAAGAAAACAATGGAAACAATAACGACACCCAGTGTTCCAATTAATGTGACTAGATCGGGGGAAAAACCTAATTTAATGAAAGCTTTAGCAAATGGTGTGGCAATAATTTGACCAAAGTTTCTGGCCTTTGAATTTCCTAACATTATTCATTCCAAGCATTAGCAAGTAAAACTTGTGTGTCTTTTAACAACTGTGGAATAGATTTTGCTCTTCCAATAATTGGCATGAAATTTGTGTCTCCACCCCAACGAGGAACAATGTGTTGATGTAGATGATCAGCCACACTTGTACCAGCAACTGGGCCTTGATTCATTCCAATATTAAATCCTTGTGCCCCACTTGCTTTTCTTAAAACCGACATAGCTTTTCTTGTTAATTCACTCATCTCATCGGATTCATCTTTTGTAACTGAGGTGTAATCAGAAAAATGGCGATAAGGAGCAATTAGAAGATGGCCTGCGTTATATGGATAAAGATTTAGCACCACGTAATTATGAGTTCCTTTAAAAACGACTAAAGAATCTTCCTCTGAGACTTTGGGGGCAGAACAAAATGGACAAGATTGATCAACGGTTCCATCACTTCTTACATCTTGTAAATACTGACCGCGATGAGGAGTCCATAAACGAATCCAGGCATCAGGTAAACCGGTTTCTGGAGTTGGCATTTAAACCTGAATTCTTTTATCGATTGCGTCAATAATTCTTTTTACTGCATCATCTACTGAAACACTATTTTCCTGAGTTCCATCTCTAAATCTAAATGAAACAGCATTAGCCGAAACATCTTGATCCCCTGCAATTAACATGAAAGGAACTTTTTGGGTTTGGGCTGTTCTGATCTTTTTCTGCATACGATCATCACTTGCATCTATTTCAACCCTAACTCCTTTTGCTCTTAATTTTTGGGTAACTTTAGTCAAGTAATCAATATGGGTATCAGCAATTGGAATACAAACTACTTGCACTGGAGCAAGCCATGGAGGAAAAGCACCTGCATAGTGTTCTAGTAGAACACCAAAGAATCTTTCAATTGAACCAAATAATGCACGATGAATCATGACTGGACGTTTAATAGATCCATCTTTATCTTTATATTCCAATTCAAATTTTTGTGGCAATTGGAAATCAAGCTGTATGGTACTCATTTGCCAAGTTCTACCTAGAGCATCTTTTGCTTGTACCGAAAT
>DAIRXT010000047.1:0-4748 GCA_036819575.1 Candidatus Nanopelagicales bacterium
CGATTAACGCGCCAAAGTATTTGGGAAGTTGTAAATAAGGTGGCATTAGATAACAATCTTGAAGATCTCAGTCCACATTCCCTAAGACATGCCTTTGCGACTCATTTATTAGAAGGAGGCGCAGATGTACGCGTGGTGCAGGAGTTACTAGGACATAGTTCGGTAAATACCACACAGATTTACACACATATCACGGTTGAAAGATTGCGAGAAGTCTTCTCCGAAACACATCCCCGAGCACGCAAGTAATCAATTGGTGTTGGGTTCATCAGTAATAGAGTTCAGGCGTAGGCTTAACACGTAAGCCCAGCCGGGTCGGCTGTGCAGAAAGTAAGGTTTCAAAGTGGCTATTACATCTGTTAAAGATGATGGTTCCCGAATTCCCAAGGGTCAAAAAACTGCCACAGATTTTCCTGTTCCTCAACCTCTTAGCAAGCATGGGCCAGCTCGAATTATTTCTATGGTCAATCAAAAAGGTGGAGTTGGTAAGACAACCAGCACAATTAATTTAGGTTCAGCACTTGCAGGATATGGCCGAAAAGTTCTTCTCGTTGATTTTGATCCACAAGGTGCTCTTTCTGTTGGTTTAGGAATTCCGGTTTATCAGTTAGAAAAAACATTGCGGCATGTTCTGGTAGGGGAACAAATTCCTGCTCGAGATGTTTTAGTAAAAACTCAAGTCAAAAATCTTGATCTTCTTCCCTCAAATATTGAATTATCAGCCGCTGAACTTGAATTAGTTAGCGAAGTTGGAAGAGAACATGTTTTGGCAAGTGCACTAAAACCTTTGGTTGATGAGTATGACTACATAATTATTGATTGCCAACCTTCTCTAGGACTTTTGACTGTTAATGCATTAGCTGCCTCTGAAGGTTGCGTTGTGCCATTAGAAACAGAATATTTTGCTTTGAGAGGCTTAGCACTGTTGACTCAAACAGTTGAAAAAATCAAAGGAAGAATTAATCCTGGTTTAAAAATCATCGGAATTTTGCCAACAATGTATGATCCACGAACTGTGCATGGTCGTGAAGTGTTGGAAAGAGTTGAAGAAGCATTCGGAGACAAGGTTTTTGAAACAGTTATTGCAAGAACTGTTAAATTTCCTGAAACCACTGCCGCAGGCTCTCCTATAACTGAATATGCACCAAGTTCATCTGCTTCAAAAGCTTACAAACGTCTTGCCAGAGAAGTGATTGTAAAACTTTCATGACAACTGCAACCAAAGAGCCGATTGTAGTTGAGAATTCGGCTGACAAATTCAATGTCAAATTAAATCAGTTTGAAGGACCCTTTGATCTACTTCTATCCTTAATCGCAAAACACGAACTAGAAGTTACAGCTCTGGCACTTCACATCGTCACCGATGATTTTTTGCAATACATAAAGAATCAGGGCTCAACCTGGGATCTTGATGAAACAACCGAATTCTTGGTTATTGCAGCTACGCTTCTGGATTTAAAAACAGCCAGACTACTGCCATCAGGTGAGGTTGAGGATGAAGAAGACATCGCCAGATTGGAAGCAAGAGATCTCTTATTTGCAAGATTAATGCAATACAAAGCTTTCAAGGATGTTTCATTTTGGCTTAATGAACAATTAGGAATCGAATCTAAAAGATTTGCAAGATCAGTTTCATTAGAACCACAGTTTGCCAATCTTTTACCGGAAGTTTTATTAGGTTTAGGACCTAATGAACTTGCCCGCCTTGCAGCAAAAGCCATGGAAGTTAAAACTATTCCTTCCATTTCTCTTTCACACCTTCATGCACCAACAGTCAGTGTTAGAGAACAAGCAGGAATCATTGTTGAAAGACTTAGAAGAGTTGGTTCAACCACATTTAGATCATTAATTTCTGGTGTCGAGGTTTCAGTTATTGTTGCTAGATTCTTAGCTATCTTGGAATTGTTCAGAGAATCACAAGTTACTTTGGAACAAGAAAGTCCATTAGCAGATTTATATATTCGATGGATCGGATCTGAACAAGGTGAAGTGCAAGTGACTGCAGAATTTGATGAATCATCTACTCAAGTAAATCTCGAGGTGGTTCAAGATGAGCAATGAGGTTGAAAATACTGAAAACTCGTTTGATGAGGTTCCATCTATTGGTGCGCCTTCGCTAAAGGCAGGAATCGAAGCAATATTACTAGTTGTTGACGAACCAGTTAGTGCTATAACTTTGGCCCAAATTACTAACTCACCTCAACCCCAAGTAATTAAAACTTTAAAAGATATACAAAAAGAATTTGCGGGTCGAGAAGGTGGCATAACTTTAAGAGAAATTGCTGGAGGCTGGCGCTTTTACACAAATGAACACAGTGGGGAAGTTGTAGAACGATTCTTAAAAGATGGACAAACTGCACGTCTTACCCAAGCTTCACTTGAAACTCTTGCAGTTATTGCTTACAAACAACCTGTTTCTCGTGGACGGGTTGCAGCAATAAGAGGAGTTAACGTAGATGGCGTTGTTAGAACATTACTTAATAGAGGATTAATTGAAGAAGCTGGTTCAGATAATGAATCACAAGCCGTTCTTTACAGAACAACTCCATATTTCTTAGAACGAGTCGGAATAGCTAGTTTGGATGAATTGCCACCGGTAGCAGATTATTTACCAAACATGGCTGCACTTGATTCCATTATCGACGAAACGATTGTCTAATTATGCAAAACCAGGATGGAATTAGATTACAAAAAGTTCTTGCTGCCGCAGGAGTTGGTAGTAGAAGATCCTGTGAAGAACTAATCGAACAGGGTCGTGTTGCAGTTAACGGTATTAAAGTCAACGAACAGGGAAGACGAGTTAATCCTGCCATTGACCTAATCACAGTTGACGGTGATCCAATTGCAGCTGCCGCAGGTTTTATTGTGATTGCGTTAAACAAACCAAGTGGTGTAGTAACAACAATGAAGCGTGAAGACGATAGACCAACCGTGGCAGATTATGTTGCCAATCGATCAGATCGTCTATTTCATGTAGGTCGCTTAGATGCAGATACTGAAGGATTAATTCTTTTAACCAATGATGGAAATCTTGCCCATGGTTTGACACATCCCTCATCTGAAGTTAACAAAATATATTTAGCAAGAATCAAAGGCTCTGTGACCAAAACGGAGTTGAATGTTTTAACCACTGGAGTTGAATTAAGCGATGGTTTGGCCAAGGCAGATACCGTGTCAATTGTTGGTGCAACACCGGGTGAGACTGCAATTGAAATATCTTTACACGAAGGAAGAAATAGAATTATTCGTAGAATGTGTGAACACATTGGTCATGAAGTAATACAACTTGTCAGAGTTCAATTTGGACCGATAAGACTTGGGGACATGAAACTTGGTAAAACTCGCGTTTTGAATCACACAGAAGTTGGAAGTTTGTATCGAGCAGCCCAATTGGTAAAAAATGAGGCGGCCATATGAAATTAGTTGGCGTACGAGGCGCAACCATGCTTAAGGAAAATAATGCAGCAGAAATGAAGCAGGCTGTAATTGAATTACTTAAGGAAATGATTAGTAAAAACAGTATTGATAACAGCGATTTAGTAAGCATTATCTTCACAACTACTGAAGATCTAAATTGTGCGTTCCCAGCTGCTTCGGCCCGTGAAATCGGTCTGGGAGATGTTCCTTTGCTTTGTTCTAAAGAGATTGATGTCCCAAACTCACCAAAATTGGTTATAAGAATATTGATGCACACCTATTCAAATCTTTCAAGAAAAGATGTGACGCACGTTTATCTCCGTGGAGCTGAAGTACTCAGACAAGATTTGGCCCAATAATGGATGCGAGTAGTTCAACTCGCCCGCATATGGTTGTAGCCGTAGATGGACCGAGTGGTTCTGGGAAATCAAGCATAAGTAAAAAGTCTGCCGAGAAAATGGGTTTGAGTTTTCTTGACACTGGAGCAATGTATCGAGCTCTTACTTGGTTCTGTTTAAAAAACAAATTAGATGACGAAGGTCAAATTCAACCGAAATTGATTAAGGAATACTTCGATATGTGGATCTCAATTGATCCATCCGTTGAAAAAGTTGTAGTAAATAACGAGGACATCACTAGAGAAATCCGAGAAGATCTCGTGACCACAAATGTTTCCAAGTATGCTGCCATGTCCAAAGTTAGAGAATTCTTAGTTAAAAAACAAAGAGAGCTCGTTGAGTTGTCTGGTAATAGAATCGTGGTTGAGGGTAGAGATATTGGAAGCGTAGTTCTACCTAATGCTGATTTTAAAATCTACATAACCGCTTCTGATGAAGTTCGTGCAAAAAGAAGAGCTATTCAAACCAATACTGATGAGAAATTAGTGTTGGAAGCCCAGAAAATCAGAGACTCACTAGACACAAATAGAAGTGTTTCACCATTAGTTATTCCAGAAAACGCAGTAATGCTAGATAACTCAAACCTGGATTTTGATCAATCTGTTGATCGATTCATTCAGATTGTAAGTGCCTAAATGTCAAATGAAGATGAAATTACTAAATCATTACTAATTGAAAGTCAAATATGGCTAACAGATGATGTTGGTGAAGAACAAGTCGTCACAGATCTTGAGCAAGAATTCGGTGATGATTACTTAGACTTTGAAGAATTAGTTGAAGAACCAGCAAAAAATAGACCAAGAGTTGTTGTTATCGGTCGGCCTAATGTTGGTAAATCCACACTTGTTAATCGATTAATTGGACGACGCGAAGCTGTGGTTCAAGACACTCCAGGTGTTACAAGAGATCGAATTCAATATGACGCTGAGTGGA
>DAIRXT010000048.1:0-4656 GCA_036819575.1 Candidatus Nanopelagicales bacterium
AAGTTGGATTAACAGGCGGCATCGGTGCTGGAAAAAGCACCGTTGCCGACTTGTTTGCCCAAAGAGGCGCAGTAGTTATTCGAGCAGATAAGTTAGCTCGTCAAGTAATAGAAAAATCAACATCAGGATTTGATCAGGTTGTCTCCAGATTTGGGGAAAACATCCTTGATACCAATGGCGAAATTGATCGAGCAAAATTAGCCGCAATTGTTTTTAATGACCAAGAATCATTAACAGATCTTGAAAATATCATTCATCCCTTAGTTCGCGAAAAATCTAATCAAATAATGAATGAACAAACTCCTGAAACTATCATCGTAAATGAAATTCCACTATTACTAGAAAAAGGAATGCAACCCCTATTTGATTTCTTGGTAATAGTCATTTCTAGTGAGAAAAATAGGTTAGCAAGATTAATTAATAGCGGTTTTACGAAAGAACAAGTTTTAGCTCGCATGTCAAAACAGGTTGATGATGAAACCCGTAAGGCATCAGCCGACTTCCTAATTGTTAATGATGGAAACCTTGATCAACTAGAAGTTGATGTGGAAAAGATTTGGCAAACACTTCAAGAAAGAAAATTTCAGTCCTAAATGAGACCAATAAATGATCTGATCAGAACTGTTGCCCCCTTTAAAGTAATTGCAGATTATGAACCTGCTGGGGATCAACCTGCAGCAATCGATGACTTAGAAAAACGAATTCGACGAGGCGAAAAAGACATTGTTCTACTGGGTGCCACAGGTACAGGTAAATCAGCAACAACTGCCTGGTTAATTGAAAGATTGCAAAGACCAACTTTAATTATTGAGCCCAATAAAACTCTTGCTGCCCAAATTGCCAATGAACTACGAGAGATGCTGCCAAATAATGCGGTTGAATACTTTGTTTCTTACTACGACTATTACCAGCCAGAAGCCTATGTTCCTCAAACAGATACTTTTATCGAAAAAGATTCCAGTATCAATGAAGAAGTGGAAAGACTAAGACATTCAGCTACGAGCTCACTTCTGACAAGACGAGACGTTGTGGTTGTTGCCACAGTTTCTTGCATCTATGGGCTAGGTACGCCTGAAGAATATGTGAAACAAGCAATACGAATAAGAAAAAAAGAAGATTTTTCTCGCGACAAGTTACTGCGCCAATTAGTAAATATCCAATACACCCGTAATGATTATGCGTTTGAAAGAGGAACATTTCGCGTCAGAGGCGACACTGTAGAAATTTATCCTGCTTACGAGGAACATCCTGTTCGAATTGAAATGTTTGGTGATGAAATCGAGCGGATAATGACCCTTCATCCTTTAACAGGTGAGATTTTGACAGATGATGAAGAAATTTTCATTTTCCCAGCGACTCATTATGTAGCAAGTCCCGAACAAACTGCTAAAGCTTTGTCAGGAATTGAAGTTGAACTTATGCATCGAGTAAAAGAGTTGGAAAGTCAAAATAAGTTACTTGAGGCTCAAAGAATCAAAATGAGAACAGCTTTTGATTTGGAGATGATTCGAGAACTGGGCTTTTGTTCAGGTATTGAAAATTACTCTCGATATTTTGATGATCGAGAACCAGGTAGTGCCCCAAACTGTTTGTTGGACTATTTCCCTGAAGATTTTCTCTTGGTTATTGATGAATCCCATGTTGCTGTTCCACAAATTGGGGGAATGTATGAAGGAGACGCTTCAAGAAAAAGAACTCTCGTTGAATATGGATTTCGATTACCAAGTGCAATGGATAACAGACCATTAAAGTTTGCTGAATTTGAACAAAGAGTAGGTCAAACTGTATATCTCTCTGCCACACCAGGTCCATATGAGCTTGGAAAAGTAACCTCAGTTGTGGAACAAGTTATTAGACCTACGGGCTTAGTAGATCCTGAAGTAGAAGTAAGGCCCACAAAAGGTCAAATTGATGATTTACTACATGAGATAAAGATCAGAGCTGAAAAAGGACAAAGAACATTAGTTACGACGTTGACAAAAAAGATGTCTGAAGATCTAACTGATTACTTCTTAGAAAAAGACTTAAGAGTTAGATATTTGCATTCTGAGATTGACACCCTTAAACGAGTTGAACTGCTACGAGGATTAAGAATTGGTGAATTTGATTGCCTAGTTGGTATCAATCTATTGCGAGAAGGTCTTGATCTTCCCGAAGTTTCACTGGTGGCAATTCTTGATGCCGATAAAGAAGGATTTTTAAGGTCTGAAAAATCATTAATTCAGACCATCGGTAGAGCAGCACGAAATGTGGACGGTCAAGTCATAATGTATGCCGACAATATAACCAAATCCATGAAAAAAGCATTAGAGGAAACAAATCGCAGGCGAGAAAAACAAGTTGCACACAATTTGGCAAATGGTATTGATCCAACACCTTTGAGGAAGAAAATCTCAGATATTAATGACTCAATCATTAAAGAAGATGCCGATACAGAACAAGTGCTAGAAGAAGCAATGTCGATTAAAAAACTTCGTAAAGATAAACAACAGGGTCAAAGCCCGGCGCAGGACTTGGCGAATCTGATTACCGAATTAACAGCCCAGATGAAATTAGCGGCCTCCGAACTTAACTTTGAACTTGCAGCAAGATATCGCGATGAAATACACGAACTCAAAAAGGAATTACGCCAGATGGTTGCCGCTGGACATGCGTAGTCCGATACATTGACCTTCATGAACCTGGAAGAACCCCTGTGGGTTTGGATTGTCACAGTCCTAGCATTTTTTACGGTCTATACCGCTGAATTCATTTATGCCAAGCGACATCCTCATGTTGTTAAATTTCGAGAAGCCGCCCAATGGGTGATTGTTTATATCTTTGCAGCAATCATATTTGGAATTGCTCTATGGAGAATTAAAGGTAGAGACGCAGGAATAGAATTTTTTGCTGGATGGATTACAGAATACAGTTTGAGTGTAGACAATCTGTTTGTTTTTGTAATTATCCTTTCTGCATTTGCCGTTCCTGCCATATATCAACAAGAAGTACTCCAAGTTGGAATTATTGGTGCACTAGTTTTGAGATTCCTCTTTATTATTGTTGGTGCAGCAGCAATTGCACGATTTAGTTGGGTATTTTTCATTTTTGGCGCTTTCTTGCTTTATACCGCGTATAAATTGGCATCAAATCACGGAGTTGAAAGTAATCCTTCTCAGAATAAAGTTTTGAAGTTAGCTGAAAAATATCTACCAGTTACTCCTAAATATCACGATGGGGAATTTAGAGTAAAAATTGATGGTAAGAAATATTTCACACCCTTATTTATTGTAATGATTGCAATTTTCACTACTGATATTTTATTTGCCCTAGATTCGATTCCGGCAATTTTTGGCTTAACCGATGATCCTTACATCGTTTTTACAGCTAATGCTTTTGCTCTTATGGGACTTCGCCAAATGTATTTCATGTTGGATGGATTGTTGGACAGATTAATTTATCTGTCATATGGATTATCTGTTATTTTGGGTTTTATTGGAATAAAGCTCATCCTGCACGCTGCTCATGAGAATGGCTTTAAAGATTTTCCAGAAATATCAACTCCGGTTTCACTAGCCGTGATTGTGACGGTCTTAGGAATTACGATTTTTGCGTCTTTGCGACAAACTAAATTGCATCCTGAACTTGCGCACAAGCCAGGCAAGGAAGCCTCAGGAAGTGCGATTGCAGATATCAGAAGAGATCATCCCGGCGTTGAATAGGCGCAAGTGGGACTTAAGCATTAACCTTTGTTAAATGACTGCACCAACATATAAAAAATCTGATACCAAACGACATGGATCAGCAGTCGCAGATAAATTAATTGTTCGAGGTGCCAGGGAACATAACTTAAAAGATGTTTCCGTAGAACTTCCTCGCGATGCTCTCATTGTTTTTACTGGCCTTTCAGGATCGGGTAAATCATCTTTAGCTTTTGACACAATATTTGCTGAAGGTCAAAGAAGATATGTTGAAAGCTTGTCTGCTTATGCCAGGCAATTCTTGGGCCAAATGGATAAGCCAGATGTTGATTTCATTGAAGGACTTTCACCTGCAGTTTCCATTGATCAGAAATCGACTAATAGAAATCCAAGATCGACAGTTGGAACAATAACTGAAGTTCACGATTACTTACGTCTTTTGTATGCAAGAGCAGGCACACCTCATTGCCCTAAATGTGGGGAAGTAATTCATAGACAAACACCGCAACAAATTGTTGACCAAGTTTTGGAATTAACTTCAGGAACAAAATTCCAAGTCCTTGCACCTGTTATTAGAGGTCGCAAAGGTGAGTATCAGGATTTGTTTAAAGAACTACAAACACAAGGATTTTCCAGAGCCAGAATAGATGGACAGACTTATGCATTAACTGAAGTTCCAGTGTTAAAAAAACAAGAAAAACACAACATCGATGTCGTGGTTGATCGATTAAGTGTTAAAGCTGAGTCACGTCAAAGAATTACAGATTCCGTAGAAACAGCTTTAAGGCTTGCAAATGGCACAGTTGTGTTGGATTTTGTTGACGAACCAGCCAAATCCAAGAATAAAGAGCGAGTTTATTCAGAGCATTTGGCTTGTACCAATTGTGAAATTTCATTTGATCAGTTAGAACCTAGATCGTTCTCTTTCAACTCTCCCTTTGGTGCATGTCCTGAATGTAGTGGTTTAGGTAATCAT
>DAIRXT010000049.1:0-4653 GCA_036819575.1 Candidatus Nanopelagicales bacterium
TCTTCGAACACCTGTTCGAGTAATGTCCACAGGTAAGAGATGTCCCCAACCTCTAACCAGGTCCCGGACAAATGTCAGTGCTAACACCTACCTTAGGTAAATAAGCACAAAGACAGCTAGGACCAAAAGAAAGGGTCACAAATGGCAACAGCGGCAAATGACCGCGACAAGGCGTTAGAAGCAGCCCTGTCCCAAATCGATCGTCAATTCGGACGCGGATCAGTTATGCGTATGGGTCAAGAAGATCGTCCACCAGCAGAAGTAATTCCTACTGGTTCAATCGCACTTGATATCGCTTTAGGTATTGGTGGATTACCAAGAGGTCGCGTCGTAGAAATTTACGGACCAGAATCTAGTGGTAAAACCACAGTTGCATTGCACGCAATTGCTAGTGCTCAAAGAGCTGGCGGAATTGCAGCATTCATAGATGCAGAACATGCACTCGATCCAGATTATGCCCAAAAACTTGGCGTTGATATTGACGCATTGCTGGTAAGCCAACCAGATACTGGTGAACAAGCATTAGAAATTGCTGACATGTTAGTTCGCTCCGGTGCACTTTCCATTGTTGTTATCGATTCAGTGGCAGCACTTGTGCCAAGAGCTGAAATTGAAGGCGAAATGGGCGACAGTCACATGGGTCTACAAGCTCGTTTAATGAGCCAGGCTCTAAGAAAAATGACTGGTGCATTAGCTAACTCAAACACCACTGCAATTTTTATCAACCAATTAAGAGAAAAAATTGGTGTGATGTTTGGTTCTCCAGAAACAACAACTGGTGGAAAAGCATTGAAGTTCTATTCTTCAGTTCGTTTAGATGTGCGTCGTATTGAAACACTAAAAGATGGCACAGACGCTGTTGGAAATAGAACCCGAGTCAAAGTTGTGAAAAACAAAATGGCTCCACCGTTCAAACAAGCAGAATTCGACATCATTTTCGGTGAAGGAATTTCTCGTGAGGGAAGCCTTATCGATATGGGTGTTGAGCATGACATCGTTAAGAAGAGCGGATCATGGTTTACCTACGAAGGCGATCAATTAGGTCAAGGTAAAGAAAATGCTCGCACCTTCTTAAGAGATAACCCTGATTTAGCTAACGAAATTGAACGCCGCATCAAAGAAGTTTTTGCTCTGAGCACAACTGCTGAGAAGCCAGAAGCTGATGTTGTGCCAATTGCAGCAGCCGAATAATTAAATGGGAGAAGTAGTACAGCTAGACCAAGACGGCGCCGCCTCAAAACGGCGCCGCACAAAAAGTGAACTTAAATTAAATCTAATTGATGCCACCATTACCCAATTGCCGGTAATGGAAGAAAAAAGCAAAGAAATTGAAGCAGCAGATGCTGCCAAACAAGTTTTGTTAAGAAGACTTTCTCATGCCCCTAGAACTAGAAAAGAATTGGCCAAAGATTTAAAAGATAAAGACATTTCTGATGAGGTGGCCAATGTTGCCCTGGATCGATTTGAAGAAGTGGGCCTAATTAATGATCAAGCTCTAGCCTCAAATTATGTTTCAAGCCAACATGAACGAAAAGGTTTAGGTAAAAACGCGCTTCGTCAACAATTACGTGCCAAAGGAATTTCTGACGATATGGCGCTGGAAGCAATTTCTCAAATAAGTGATGATCAAGAATTCCAAGCAGCATTTGCACTTGCCTGCAAGAAAATAAGATCACTGCAAAGAGATGATGCTAAAACCCAGTTGCGAAAAATTGTTGGGGTATTAGCTCGTAAAGGATATTCTTCAAATTTAGCTTTTCGAGTAGCTAAAGAAGTAATAAGTGATCTACCAGATGGACTTCCCTCAGAGATTTAGAAAAATCCGGACATTTAATTGTCAGTCCCCACACCTAGTGTTATAACTAATAACAACAGGGGGAAAATATGAAAAGAAGTTTGATTTTAATTTTGTCTTTATTTTTATCATTTATCGTTGCACCCAGTGCCCAGGCAAATCTTAGATTCGATGGCGATGTTTCTTGTCCAGCTGATTACCCCATCAAATATGGTGAGTCAACTTTAGATGGCGGATATTTCACAACATGTCATACAGATACTTATCACCAAGCAAATTTAATTGGGGGAGAAGTTTTTCAAAATTATGTTGATTCAGGTGGCACCCTTGATATTTCTGCAGCCATTGCTCAAAACCGCCAAGAACAACAAAGTATTGCTGATCAAAGAGCAAATGCTGAAGCTCAAGCTTTAGCTGAAGCAAACGCCAATCCGGGACAAGAAGTTTGTAAAACCTGGTCTTACACCAGTACTTTTAATGGAACAGGTGGTGGAGGAACTTGTGTAACTATTCCTTTAGCTGCGCGCACTATTGATAGTGCTGTGGCCTCAAGCAAAATCTCTGCCATAAGAGCACAACTTGAATCTGATCCACAATATGCAACTCTGCGCTACGGAATTGGTAATCAAACTTTTGATTACACTCCAGCTGAAAGAGCAGCATTACTAGATCAATGGGCTGCCAACATGGCAGGAAATGAATTAGCCAAAGAAGCAGCTAGCAAAAAAGCGGCGAAAAATCCTGGCTTAAGAGTTTGTAGCGATTGGGCAGTTGGTGGCCAAAGTGGTCAACAATGTGATTATGTGCCAGTAGCACTAACTTCTAAAGCAATTCTTAGCTCAGTTACCGAGCAACTTGATGGTTTGGAATTATCTGCTGCATTAGATAAGAAAATTAATAAATTCGTCAAAGCAGTAGATGTTGCTATCCCTAACACCACAAGTGCAAAAACTGTCACTATTCCTAAAGCCCCTAAGGGTTTAACACAAGTCATAACTGTTGAAAACCCTGATGACTGCTCTGCTAAAGGCAGAAAAGTAAAAATCGACAAGGGTGCCTTGTGTGAAATCTCAATTGCCTTAACTGTGGCACAAGATGTTGAGATCAACTTTGCGCAAACAGTAAAGAGACGATAAGAACCCAAGCACAAATTACTCAAGATAGATCAGCTAGTTTCATGGATGCTAAATTATTCTCATGAAACTAGCTGATCATTTTTATGTGGCCCTAGATTGCGAAAACGCTGTTGAACTAGCTCAATTTTATGCCCAAATAACCGGATTAAGAATTGAAACTTTTGGTGCATCTTTGGATGAAAAAATTGGGTGGATTGAATTACGAGATGAACAAGATATTCCAAAGTTGGCATTTCAGAAAATAGAAAATTATGTTGCCCCAACTTGGCCTACAGGAAATGTCCCTCAACAAGCTCATCTTGACTTTGCTGTTAAAGATTTATTAAAGAGTGAAGCAGAAGTGTTAAAACTTGGTGCTACAAAAACACAATTCCAACCTGGAAGCCCTAAAAATGATAATTACTCCACCGAGTTCATTGTCTATTTAGATCCTGCAGGCCACCCATTTTGTTTGATTCAAAGGGATTAGCTCTTAAGTTAGAAACTATTTGAACAAGTAAATCCTGGGTGCGTAACTGGGTAAATCAAAGATGAGATTAGATAAGTGTTAATGAACAAAAATTTTAGTTATCGGGTTGAAGCAAATCTCAGCTCTCATAAATCTAATCCAAAACCTTTAGGTCGAGTTGGAGTAATTTCTACTCCCCATGGAGAAATTAAGACTCCTGCATTTATTCCAGTTGGCACCAAAGCAACAGTTAAATCTGTTTTGCCTGAAAGCATTAAGGATTTAGAAGCACAAGCAGTTTTATCAAACGCTTATCACCTTTATTTACAACCCGGTCCAGAAATTGTTGATCAAGCAGGTGGTTTGGGTGCTTTTATGAATTGGCCTGGGCCAACATTTACCGATAGTGGGGGATTTCAAGTCTTATCACTTGGTGTTGGATACAAAAAAGTAATAGCAATGGATGCAACTACTTTGCAAGCAGATGATGTTATGGCCACAGATAAAGATCGTTTAGCACACGTTGATGATGATGGCGTTACTTTTAAATCACATCTTGATGGATCCATGCATAGATTTACCCCAGAAGTTTCAATGCAAGTCCAACACAAAATTGGCGCAGATATTATTTTTGCCTTTGATGAATGTACAACTTTGTTGAATACCAGAAATTACCAAGAAAAATCCTTAGATAGAACTTTTGAATGGGCAAAAAGATGTATTTCAGAACATGAGAAACTCACACTTGAGAGAAGTCATCGTCCGTATCAAGCGCTCTTTGGAGTTGTGCAAGGTGCTCAATATGAAGATTTGCGACGAAAGGCTGCAAAAGATTTAGCAAGCCTTGATTTTGATGGTTTTGGAATTGGGGGAGCACTAGATAAAAACCAATTAGGAACAATTGTTAATTGGGTTACCGAAGAACTTCCAGTTGATAAGCCAAGACATTTGCTAGGAATCGGAGAACCAGATGACTTGTTTATTGGCGTAGAAAATGGCGCTGACACATTTGATTGTGTAGCAGCATCCAGAGTTGCCAGAAATAACGCGGTTTATGGCCTTGATGGCAGATTTAATATTTCAGTTAGCGCATTTAAAAATGATTTCTCTCCTATTGATGAAAGTTGTGGTTGCTATACCTGTAAGAATTACACGAAGGCTTATTTAAATCATTTAATAAGAGCCAAAGAAATGCTTGGGGCAACTTTGCTAACAATTCACAACGAATTTTTCATTGTTAATCTAGTTGCAAAAATGAGGCAAAGTATTATTGA
>DAIRXT010000050.1:0-4469 GCA_036819575.1 Candidatus Nanopelagicales bacterium
GCAATTTTTTGGTTTAAACCTCGGCCTTTAACAATAACTGTTCCAGCAGCATAAATATGAGCTTTATTCTTGCTTGATGCCATTAATCAAGTCCTCTGAGATTTTTTCGTTTAATTAATTGTTCTTGAACATCTTGCAAGACATTGCCATCTTTATCAATATTTTGTCTGATCCATTTAGCATTTTTATCTAATATCCAGTGTGAAGTATTGTCTGCAAGATACAAGTCAAGTAATCCAGATAAGTATGAAACATGTTCTTTATCCTCTAGTTGAACAAGTGCTTCAACTCTTCGATCAAGATTTCTGTGCATTAAATCTGCTGACCCAATCCAAACCTCTTTGTTGCCATCATTAACAAATTCATAAATTCTTGAATGCTCGAGAAATCTTCCTAGGATGCTTCTCACAATTATGTTTTCACTAAGTCCTGGAACTCCAGGCTTTAGCGCACACATTCCTCTGATAACTAATTCAACAGTCACACCGCTACTTGAAGCATCATAAAGTGCGTCAATAGTTTGTTCGTCAACAAGGGAATTACATTTAATTCTAATTCCAGAGGGTTTACCTAACTTATTATTTTCAATTTCTTTCTTGATTCTTTTAATAATTCCACTTCTTACAGAATGTGGGGCAACCAGTAATTTGTCGTATTCCTCATTAGTTGAATATCCTGACAATAAATTAAACAAATAAGCAATGTCATTGGTAATTAATGGGTCTGCTGTAAGTAAACCTAAATCTTCATAGGCCCTTGCCGTTTTAGGGTTATAGTTCCCAGTTCCAAGATGTCCATAGCGGCGAATTTTGTCATTTTCTTGGCGAATAACTAAAGATAATTTTGCATGGGTTTTAAGTCCAACCATTCCATAAACTACGTGGACACCAGCTTGTTCTAGTTTTCTTGCCCAAGAGATGTTTGCTTGCTCATCAAATCGCGCCTTGATTTCAACAATTGCTAAAACTTGTTTACCGTTATGGGCTGCCTCGATTAATGAATTAACGATTGGCGAATCACCCGAGGTTCGGTAAAGAGTTTGCTTGATAGCCAAAACTTTTGGATCAGTGCTTGCTTGTTCTAGAAATCTTTGAACACTTGTTGAAAATGAATCATAAGGATGATGCAGCAATATGTCTCGGGTTTTTAGTGCTTCAAATACATCTGGAGCACTTGCAGTCTCAACGGTGGCTAATTGTGGATTTGTTCTAGGAATAAACTTGGCAAATTTTAAATCATCTCGATTTAGATTACAAATATCGTTTAATCCTCGAAGATCAAGTAAACCGGGAAGTCGAAATACTTCACTCTCGCTTGCTTCTAATTCCTCTACTAATAGCTCTAAAACATGCTCATCAATGTCTTCTTCAACTTCAAGTCGAACAACCGCTCCGAATTTTCTTCTTGTTAATTCGCGCTCTAAAGCATCCAAGAGATTTTCAGCGTCATCTTCTTCAACTTCTACATCTTCGTTTCTGGTAACTCTAAATGTGTGATGCTGCACTATTTCCATGCCAGGAAAGAGCAAATCTAAATGTGCAGAAATAACATCTTCCAGGGGGACAAATCTTTGTCCTTGGGAGTTAAGTAAGCGAGGAAAAGTTGGGGGAACTTTAACTCTGGCAAAAAGCTCTGAATCATTTTTTGGATTATTGATAACAATGGCTAAATTTAAAGAAAGTCCAGAAATATATGGAAACGGGTGAGCAGGATCTACTGCCAGTGGGGTTAACACAGGAAATATCTTTTCAATAAACAAAGTGCCTAAGCTTTTCTTTTCATCTTCACTTAGTTGATTCCAGCGAACAATTTTGATGTCATTTTCTTCTAATACGGGACGAATTTCTTTTTCAAATATTGCTGAATGTTTTTCTTGTAGTCGAAGACTTTCTGAGAGTACAGCTGAAAGAAGTTCACGTGGCAGCATTCCACTTACTGAGCGAACAGCAATACCTGCTTCGATTCTTCGTTTTGATCCAGCAATTCTTACTTTAAAAAACTCATCTAAGTTACTAGCAAAGATTGCTAAGAATCTAGCTCTTTCCAAAATTGGAAGATTAACATCTTGAGCTAAATCTAAAACTCTTTCATTAAAAGAAAGCCATGACAAATCTCTTTCCAAGAATCGTTCTTGTGGAAAGTTAGTGGTTTCAACTGTCATACTTTTCATGATTGCAGCCTTAAGTAAACGAACGGTAAAGTCTGTCTAAACCCCAGAAACCAAAGCCTAGTTCTTCATATAATTTGATGGCTTTTTGGTTATTGGAGTCAACGTAAAGCATCGCCGAATCTAAGCCGCTTCTTCTTAAATGATTTAAACCCCAAAGTGTTAGAGCCTTTCCTAAACCTTTTTTATGTTCTTGAGGATGAACTCCTAAAACATAAATTTCACCAATTGGATCATGTCCGTGATCTAAATGTTGGTGACCATCATCTTCTTTATGAGCGTGATCTTGACCATGAACCTTAGTCCAACAAAAACCAATTACTTCTTCATTTGAATTTATTAACAAAACAAATCCTTTAGCTGAAAACCAATTTTCAGAGACTCTTAACTCAACATCTTTTCTGGTCCAAGAAGATTGATCAGGTAAGTCCACAAAACAGGCTTTGTTTAGATTAAGAAATTTATCAATATCTTCTTGGGGATCAAATTGTTTCAATTTGTAGTTTGAAGGAATATTAAATGGCTCAATTGGAGAAAATAGTGATCGTCTCATTTGAATTACGTTTCGAACTGAATCAAAACCTAATTTTTTAGCAAACTCTTGGGCATGAGGAATATCACCATGTGACCAAAGCCTTAAAGGTTGACCTTTAATCAATTTCTTTATTTCAGAAATAATTTCAGTGGCTATTCCTTTTAATCTAAATTCAGGATGAACAACCAATTCACCACTTGGTCCAGCAACTAAATCAGTTGTATCTAAATGGCCGTAACCAACAATTTTTTGGTTCTCATTTTGCGCTATTAGATGAATTATCCTTCTATCTCCACCACTTCTTAAATGCAATTCAACATGCTCAGAAAATGGTCGAGCACCATCGGTTTCACTTGCTTCAGTAACAATTTCTAAAATTTCGCTTACTTGTTGTTCAGTTAATTCATTTAAAACAGACACCTTAAACATCTGTTTTACCTGTTTATCCGGTTTTCAACTTCCTCAGCTATTTCATCTGCTTGGGATTTTTCTTTAGTTGACTCGAATTTATATCCAACATTTCTAAGGGTTCCAATAAAGTTTTCATGCTCTGGGCCTAGTTTTGCTCTTAGACGTCTTACGTGAACATCAACTGTTCTTGTGCCACCAAAGTAATCAAAACCCCAAACCTCTTGTAATAACTGTTGTCTACTAAATACTCTGCCTGGATGTTGAGCTAAGAATTTTAGTAGTTCGAATTCTTTAAAAGTTAGATCAATAAGTTGACCTTTGATTTTTACTGAATAGGCAGATTCATCAATTACTAAATCACCGCGTTCAATTTCAGGACTAACTTCTTCAGAAACACCATTTAGTCGAGCAATAACTAATCTAATGCGAGCATCAACTTCAGCAGGACCAGAAGTTTCTAAAATAATTTCATCCAATCCCCAGTCAGGGGTAATGGCAATTAATCCGCCTTCAGTGGTTATTGCAATAAGTGGTGCAGTTATTCCAGTTGTTCTAATCAATCTGCACAAACTCTTTGCTCCAGGAAGATCTTTTCTGGCATCAACTAACACAGCATCACAAATTGGTGCATTAATTAAAGCTGATGGTTCAGCAGGCATAATTTTTACTTGATGATTCAATAATGACAGTGCAGGCAATATTTCTGCAGAATTTCCGCGAGCATTAGTGACCATTATCAGATTGGTCATAATGCGCTCCTCTTAAGAATTTATACTCAAAATTTTACCCGGCAGGTTAAAACTGATCTTCTGGAACCAGAGGATTTAGCCATAACGGCAACTATTTGTAGTCAAGATAGACTTTTCCTAATGTCAAAATTACCTTCGCAATTACCACCAGAGATTGTGCGCATCTCATGGCTACTGGGCCATTGGGAGGGCGTTGGTCAAGGACAATATCCAAATTCAAAAAACTTTTCCTTTATTCAACAAATTGAATTTAAAAATAATGGGGATTCACATCTTGAATATGAATCTAAATCTTGGGAATTAAATCCTGATGGTTTTGCAGGGCAATCTTTACATTTAGAAAAAGGTTTTTGGAGACCAGGTGAAGGCTCAACAGTTGAAGCAGTAATTTCTCATGTCACAGGTATTTCTGAAATTTGGACAGGTATTAATGAAGTATTAACTATTGAGGATGCCAAAATTACTTCTGCCAGAGCAAGACTTGCCACACAATGGGTTGGACGTGTTCCCAGCGCAAAACCAGTTGATGCAGGTGATCGTTTATACGGTCTTATGAATGGTGAATTAATGTGGACTTACGACATGGCAGCAGTTGGTCAAGAAATGC
>DAIRXT010000051.1:0-4365 GCA_036819575.1 Candidatus Nanopelagicales bacterium
TTGCTTTGGTGGCAGGAAGAAAGCGTGTGCCATAACCAGCTACTGGCACAACTGCGCAGGTAACTTTTGACATCTCTTCTTCCCTATTGCCCTTAAGTGTTATGAGTAAAGATTACGCGCTTTGACTATGCTTCTATGACTATGGCTACACCTGATACCCCAGAGTCCAAGCAAAGTTTGCGTAAAAGTCTGCAAGAGCGCAGACGAAGCACACAACTGGGCTCATTTGATGTTGAACAACTAACCAAACGAGCAATTTTTGAACTTGCCAAAACAACCGGTGATGTTGCTATATATATGTCTTTGCCTGAAGAACCTCCCACCGAAAAATTGATCGCAGAAGTTAGAAAACTTGGCCGAAATGTTTGGCTACCAAGAATTAGTGGTGTTGATTTGTTGTGGGTTAAAAACCCTGACAACTTTAATACTGGTCCCTATGACATTTTAGAACCAATTGGTGAAGCAGTTGTTGCAAAAGAAATAAAGGAACTGGGTGCAATAGTTTTGCCAGGATTAGCAGTTGATGTTAAAGGTACTCGTTTAGGTAAAGGTAAAGGTTTTTACGACCGAGTTTTGGTACAACTTAATGAAAATGTTAAAAAGATAGTATTACTTTTTGATCAAGAATTTATCTTAGAAATTCCAAAAGAAGATCATGATCAGCCTGTGCACACAATTGCCACACCATATCGATCAATTCACTTCACCAAACCTGATTAAACAGGAACTGAAGTTCCCATAAAAATTCCCAAACCTAAAGCAATTAATCCTGTTACAAAAGTTAAGCTGGCATAACCAACACTTTTTTTCCAACCATGTTTCTTTGTTATTTGATGCATTTCCAGGGCAAGAGATGAAAATGTGGAAAGAGCTCCTGCTAAACCAATAGTTAGAAATGGGTAAAACCAACTTTGCCAACTTTGCACCGCAAAGAAAGCATCAGCAAATAAAGCAGTAACTAATCCAAGGATGAATGAGGCAATGATGTTGCCGGGCAATGTGCCCATGGGAATTTTGGCATTACTAGTAATAAATCGCAATCTAAAACGAAGCATTGAACCCAAAGCTCCACCTAGGGCAACTGCAAAAAGTGTGGGAACTGTTTCGTTCATCTGTCACTTCTTTGTTCAGATTTTTTTAGTGCATAACTCGTTGCTACATAGCAAGCACCAAAAGTAGCGAAAACGTAAAGAATTGTGAATGACCAATTAAAAGTTTGAATTTGCCAAGAAGTTTCCAGCATGAATGTTGAAAAAGTTGTGAATCCTCCCAAAACTCCTACTACCCAGAAATGCCAAACTTCTAACGAATGTTTTCTATGTCCTGCAATAAAACCAATTGCCAAGCATCCCACAATGTTTATCAATAATGTGGGCCAAGCAAATCCTTCATTTCCTAAGGGAAGTCTTCCTAGAGAATCATCTAAACGAACTGAAATTATCCAACGCAAAACACTGCCAATTGCTCCACCAAGTCCAACTAAGACATAAGCAGAAGTAATCATGTAGATAAGAGTAAGGCTTTGTCAGGATAAAGATAAGCAATTGGCACAATATGTCCTATGCCTACTTATCAATATGCGTGTAGTAATTGTGATCATGAATTTGAAGTAGTGCAGTCTTTTTCTGATGCTGCAATTGAAAAATGTCCTGAATGTGAAGGTCCGGTAAGAAAGAAATTTGGTGCTGTTGGTGTGGTTTTCAAAGGAACTGGTTTCTATCGCACAGATTCAAGAGAAAAGAAGAAATCTGAAGATAAACCTAAGAAAGATGACAAAGCTAAAACTCCTGAGAAAACAGCAGCTAAAAAGGAAACCAAGGCTGAGGCAAAACCAGCCAAACCTAAAACTGATAAGTAGTTATCCACAATTTAGAAAAGTGGTAAGCAGAATCTTTTCAAATCCTTTATTTTTAAAGGATGCAAATACCCAGAATCAACATAGAAAAATCTGATTTAATAACACTTTTTCGAATCTATCGAAAAACTATTGCCTATTGCCTCATAGCAATTGTGGCTTATTCCATTATTGATAAAGCTGCCAATAACTTTGCCACTAAACCAGTAATTGTGGCCAGCAAAGATATTGCAGCAGGCACATATCTAACTAGTTTGGATTTAAAAGAGACCAGAATTCCAATTTCTGCTATTTCTGAAAATGTATTAACAAAAGAACAACTAATTGGTCGAATGTTGGCCTCAAATATTGCTGAGAATGAACAGTTAACAAATTCTCGAGTCCTTGCCACAAATCAAGTTATTTCTAACCAAAGAGTTGTGGGAGTAAGAGTCATTGATAGTGAAGTTGCCTCAATTCTTAAACCCGGAGCATTAATTGATGTGGTCAGAATTAGTAATTCAAATGGGCTCTACGGCTCAGTAATTGCTCGAGATGTATCAGTTGTGGCCATTGCTAGTAAAAAATCATCTTTTGGATCAAGTGCTGGATCTGTTGTGATGGTTTCAACCAATAATGACACTGCAGTTACTTTGGCAATAAATTCAGGCGAAAAACTTACTGTTTTATTGCACTAAAGATATAGACAACTACAAGATGAATTAGGCTTGAATTTGTTAGAAGAGCCTTAGCCCTCGTAGCTCAACGGATAGAGCGACTGCGTCCTAAGCAATAGGTTGGGGGTTCAATTCCCTCCGAGGGCACATTTTATTTTCTGAAATACCAACTTTTATTTAAATTCGGGCCTAAGATTCATTTTATGTTTGATTTGGGAATGGCAGATGGATGGCAACAATTAGTTGTAATTTTTAATACTGTTTTGGCCGCAATTCTTGGATCAGTTATTGGTTATGAAAGAGATCGTGCCGGAAAATCTGCCGGACCTAGAACCATGGCTTTGGTTGCAGCAGCAGCTGCACTTGTTGTAACAATTGGTGCCTTAGTTGATATCAATACTCAATTTGGTGATCCAACAAGAGCAATGCATGCGATCATGACTGGTATTGGTTTTCTTGGTGCAGGATTAATTTTTTCTAGAAAAAAATCTGGTGTTAGTGGTGTAACAACTGCGGCAACAGTTTTTGCAACAGCTGCGATGGGTTGTGCGATTGGTTTAGGTTTCCAATTAGCAGCAGCCGCGATGACTTTAGTTGTGGTAGCAATTCTTAGATCAACTCATGTCTTGGAAAGAACGCTACATTCCAACGATGATGATGACGATTAATTAGGTGTAGTCAACTCTTCCGTAAGAAACTCTTTTTGCATAAATATTTGTTTTAGCTAATCTCAAACCTGGGCGTCTGGCATGCCAAATCTTTCCATCTCCTGCATAAATTGCTACGTGATACACAGTGCCTTTTTTGTTATGAAAGAAAACCAAATCCCCAACTAGTAATTCTTCTCTAGTTATCTTTGGTGTTTCGCGTCTCATATCTCTTGAAGTTCTGCCAAAAGTTACACCAACTGGTTTCATGGCATAAAGCACAAAACCGGAACAATCAAATCCACTGGTTGAAGTTCCACCGCGTCTGTAACGAGTTCCCTTAACACTTGCAGCCCTTGATAAAACTTTCGAAACTTTTGCTGCTCTGTCTGTTGCAGCACTTACATCTCCATCAATGACAACATCTTCAGGTTTTACTTCATCAGCAGTGTCATCTTCAATAACTCCTTCTTCTTTGGCAGGAGTATTACTTTCTTCTCTATTTATTGCTTCAAATAATGCTTTCCATCCAGCAGGTCCAAGTGTTGTTCCATCATCAATGTCGCCTTGTACTTCATAAAATTCTGCAATTGCAGCAGTTGTTGCTGGTCCGTATTTTCCGTTTGCAACCGGTATTGGATAACCAAGTTTGATTAATGCTTGTTGAACTTTTTTAACAGCACTATTTTCAACACCACGAGTTAATTTTGAGATGCCTGGATAATCAGGAATTTCATCAGCAAATGAAGGTGTGGCATAGCCAGTAGCTATTAATAATGTTGCCAACGTGCTGATAAATAGTTTTTTCATCACCAACCCAAAATAACACGCAAAGCAGAATTTCTCGCTATATATATAGTCATAACTGTGAGTGGAGTGACCAGAGTCTCACACATTTCTGTAGTGAATTTGTGTGAAATTGGCACAACTCCTAATCTATATCCATGCCTAGTGTGATGTGGTTTCGACGAGATCTTCGACTTCATGATCATCCTGCATTAAATGCTGCAATCGAATCTGCATTTCATGATGGTGATGGACAAGTTGTGGCGTTGTTTAATATCGATCCAAAAGTATTTGATGATGCAGGAACACCACTTCAGGCTTACCAAAATGCATCCCTTGAATCTTTAAGTAAGTCTCTTAATGGAAATCTTCTTATTAGATATGGCGATCCAAAGAAAGTTTTAGTTGAAGTTGTTCAAGC
>DAIRXT010000052.1:0-4139 GCA_036819575.1 Candidatus Nanopelagicales bacterium
AACGACCTTTGGTACGAAGGGACTTGAAGGTGTTATTGAGGCGATCAGATAGTTGCTGGAACATGATTGCAAGCGTAGTCAAGTGCTTGAACTAATTGCTGACAGCGCTGATTACTCAAGATTTCACCGGTTGGCTCTTTAACATAAAACACATCCACCACTTCAGAACCTAAAGTCTCCACAATGGCGGCTTGAATATCGACACCATTTTCACTTATTACATGAGCAATTTTAGATAAAAACCCTGGAGCATCATGTGCTCTTACTTCGATCACCGTTGCGCTATTGCTTACACCTTTTATCTCCAAAATTTTGGAAGGAGTAACACTTACTGGTTGAGGTAAATATTGTGCACGAAGAGTGAGTTTTTCAAAAACATCAAATTGACCATTAAGTGCCAGACGTAATGATTCTTGTAATTGACTTAAATCTGGTGCATCACCAAATTCTGGTGTCACTGTCCAGGTTGTAACAGCTCGTTTATTTATGGTTTCAGTTCTTGCACTTCGAACTAATAATCTGTGTACGGATAAAACCCCAGCGATTAGACCTAATAATCCAGTTCGATCATCTACCACAATTGTTAGTGATAATCCTTGATCAATTTCATTTGCTTCTACTATTACATCTTCACTTCTTTTAGCAAGTTCTTGCTTTTCTGTGCTTAAATGCGGATCTTTTTCAAATCTTTCACCTCGAAGTTCTTTTCCAACTTTGGCAACTAATTCGCCAATCAAACTTTGTCGCCAATCACTGCTTGCAATTGGTCCTGTTGCCAAGGCATCAGCAATAGTTAAGGCGTGAAGAAGTTCAAGAAAATCTTCAGTTTGTACTTTGTCAACAACTGACTTGATTGTTAGTGGATCTTCTAAGTCCCTTGTAGTAGCCGTTTCTGGTAGTAACAAATGATGTTGCACGAGTCTTTCTAAAATAAGACAATCATGTTTTTCAAAGCCCATTTTTGGCGCTAAGTCTTTAATAATCTCTGCACCCTCATCTGAGTGATCTTTCAATCCACCTTTACCGATGTCATGAAAAAGTGAACCAACAAGTAACAAATCGGGTCTTGCCACATCACGAGTGAATTTGTTGGCATGAATTGCTGTTTCTAGCAAATGTCTGTCAACTGTGAATGAGTGAACTTGACTTGATTGGGGACAACCTCTTACTCGATCCCAAAGGGGAATCCAATTACTAATTAAGCCAGCAAAATCAATTGATTCCCAAATAGGAATTATTTGCCTTCCTGATCCCAGTAATGACACAAAGGAATCTCTGGCATCAATTGGCCAAGGTGTAGGAAGGCTTGGCAATTCGTTTGCTAAGCGCTCTAATGTGTGGGGTGAAATTAAATATCCTGATTGAGCTGCTGCTGCAGCTAAGCGCAATCCCAAACTTGCATCTTCAGTAGTTTTTGCATCTCGAGCCAAAACTACATAATCATCTTGAAGCACTACTCCATCTGCTAACGGACTTCTATTTTCTGATCTTAATTTCTTAAGCAAACCAGATTTTTTTTCAGAACTTTTAACTCGATACCAGGTGACATCACTGTGGTGGGCAATAATTCTAGAAAGCGAAGAAACTTGTCTAATTAACTGATCTGCGTCTTGCAAACCTAGTTTCTCAGCAACTAAAGGTTGCTCTTGTCTAATTAATTTATCTGTTGATTTGTCTAAAACGGTGTGTAAAGCATCTCTAATATCAAGAAGTTTCTCATTAACTTGATCAAGAACAACTTTAGGAATATCAGCTTTCCAAGTAGCAGCAACAGCTCTTAAAACAGAGACATCTCTTAAGCCACCGTAGGATTCCTTTAAATCTGGTTCAATTAACTGAGCAAGTTCGCCGAATTTTTCTTTTCTTTCCATAACCATTTCATGAAGCTCAGGCAGTCTCCTATCAGCAAATGCTCTCCAGTCTTGCAAGACAGCCGTACTAATTTGTTTTTCAAATTCTTTATTTCCCACAATGGTTCTGGCATCTAACCAACCCAAAACCACGGCAAGGTCTTCTGCAGCCATGTTTCTTACCTGTGTAGGAGTTCTAACGGAATGATCTAGTTTTATTCCTAAATCCCAGATGGGATACCAAAACTTTTCTGCAATTTCATCAATCTTAAAACCATTTTCATGAACCAAAACCAAATCTAAATCTGACCCTAAGGTCATTGATTGTCTACCACTACCCCCTACACCTATTAATGCAACTTTATCAAAATCTTTTTTTGCTACTGCACTATTGAATATTTCAATTAAAAATGAATCTGTAATGTCTGATAAATGACGACGACGCTCTGCTCCAATTGGAGCAGAGCGCAGTTCGTTTCTTTCTTTTAAATAATCCACTACACCGCTTCGGCGCCGTGTTCACCAGTTCTAACTCGTACGACATCTTCAACTGGTATGACCCAAACTTTTCCATCACCAATTTTTCCGGTTTTGGCGGCAGCAACTATTGCATCAACAACTTTTGCTACATCTGAATCATTTATTAGTGCTTCGATTCTTACCTTGGGAACAAGATCAACGGTGTATTCAGCGCCACGATAAACCTCAACGTGACCACCTTGACGACCATAACCTGCGGCATCTGAAACTGTCATGCCATTTACTCCTTGTGCTTGGAGTGCAGCTTTTACGTCCTCGACCTTGAAAGGCTTAATAATTGCAGTCACTAGTTTCATGCGCTTTTTCCTTTGCTTGAACCTTTTGAACTCTCAACTAAGTCGTAAGCAGATTCTGCTTGCAACACTATGTCAACACCTTCTAATTCTTCTTCTTTGGAAACCCTAAAGCCAATAGTTTTGCTCAAGATTGTTCCCAAGATATAGGTGACAACAAAAGAGAAGATCATCACGATTAATGCAGCTTGAATTTGCTTGACTAATTGTGATGCACCTCCACCATAGAATAACCCGTCAACACTGAATTCGTTTACTGATTTAGTTCCAAAGAAACCAATCAATATTGTTCCAACGAGTCCTCCAACTAAGTGAACACCCACTACGTCAAGAGAATCGTCGTAACCGAATCGGTATTTCAGACCAACTGCTAAAGCTGTCAGCACTCCTGCAATAACACCAATTGATAAGGCACCAGCAGTGTCAACAAAAGCACACGCTGGAGTAATTGCAACAAGTCCTGCCACAATTCCTGAAGCAGCACCAAGTGATGTTGCATGACCATCTCTTAGCCTTTCAACAAGTAACCAACCCAAAGCTGCAGCACAAGTGGCAGAAAGTGTGTTAACAAATGCCACACCAGCTAATCCATTTGCACCAAGAGCTGAGCCTGCGTTAAACCCAAACCAACCAAACCACAGTAAACCTGCACCAATCATTACCAGTGGCAAGTTAGATGGACGAAGCAGCATCTTTCCAAAACCGATTCGTTTGCCTAACACAAGTGCTAAAGCCAAACCTGCTGCTCCAGCGTTAATGTGCACAGCTGTTCCACCTGCGAAATCAAGTGCACCAATTTTAGTTGCGATAAATCCGCCACCATTTGCATCTTGATCACCGAAATAGAAAACTGCGCGTGCAACAGGAAGATAAACAATTGTTACCCAAATTGCTGCAAAGATTAACCAGGTGTCGAATCTGGCACGATCTGCAATTGCACCTGAAATAAGTGCAACTGTGATAACAGCAAACATTGCTTGAAACACAATGAAAGCTGTGGCAGGTATTGGATAGTAACCGCCATTTAAAGCCATAGCAGAGGTATTAAGAAGTCCGTTGAGTCCAAAATATGTACTTGGATCTCCTAAGAAACTTCCTGCATCCAATGCTGGACCAAATGCAACTGAGTATCCAAAAACTACCCAGATAATTCCAACTACAAAAAGTGCACCAAATGACATCATCATCATGTTCAATGTCGATTTAGCGCGAACCATGCCACCATAGAACAAAGCAAGACCAGGAGCTGTCATAAGTAAGACCAGCGCTGCACTCACTAAAACCCAGGCGGTATCTCCCGCACTGATTTCAGGCATAAGAAATATTCACATCCTTAAAATAAATTTGGATTTTTAAACCAAGTCGCGCCATTGCGAATCAGGTATGGGTAAGAGATTGCCCCAGTCAAGTTTCTGGGGAGAGCAAATCGTGTTACAGAACTGTTAATTCTTTTAAC
>DAIRXT010000053.1:0-4090 GCA_036819575.1 Candidatus Nanopelagicales bacterium
CTTGATGACATATCAATGTCAAGATCAGCTGTTTCTTGGGGAATTCCTTTACCTTGGGATAAAGACCAAGTTGTTTATGTTTGGTTTGATGCACTACTTAATTACATAACTGCAGCAGGTTATGGCGCATCAGCCGATAGTGAAGAAGGAAAACTATTTAAAAGTGTGTGGCCAATAGATGTTCATCTAGTTGGTAAAGACATTTTAAGATTTCATGCTGTTTATTGGCCAGCAATGTTGATGGCAGCAGAAGTTGAATTACCAAAATGTGTGTTTGCTCATGGTTGGTTATTAGTTGGTGGAGAAAAAATGAGTAAAACAAAATTAACAGGAATTCCACCTTCACAAATTGTTGACTATGTGGGAGCAGATGCGTTTCGTTACTACTTTTTATCTGCCATCAGATTTGGTCAAGATGGATCATTTTCATGGGAAGACTTAACTGCAAGATACACAGCCGAATTAGCAAATGGATTAGGAAATCTTGCATCCCGTGAAGCAGCAATGATTGAAAAATACTTTGCTGGAGTTATTCCAAAACCTGGCCAACTTAATGCTGCTGATCAAGTCTTAGTTGAAGCAATAAAGACTGCTGCTACAAAAGCTGATGAATACATCACAAAATTAGATTTTTCTGAAGGCATAAATGAAATCAGAAAAGTTGTAGATGCTGCAAATCTTTATGTGACAGAGCAAGAGCCTTGGAAAATAGCAAAAGATGAGGCAAACAAAGAAAGATTAGCCACAGTTCTTTATTGTGTTGCCGAAACTTTAAGAGCAATCGCTGTTTTATATAACCCAGTAATGCCTGAAAGTTCAAAGAAGATTTGGAATATTTTGGGAGCCAATGAATCAATTGGTGATATCAATAAACAAAATATTGACAAGGTTGGAACTTGGGGAATGTTGCCTGCTGGAAGCAAAGTGATTAAGGGCGAAGCAATTTTTCCTCGCCTGGCAGAAGATGAACAATAAAGATAATGAATTACGCGCCAGAAAAGATTTTGGTGTGACCGAATCTAAAAAACGGGAATACCCACCCCTGCCAGAAAAACTAAACACCTCCACAATTGATGCGCATTGTCATTTAGACATTGAAGATGAAGATATTTTCATGAGCGTTGAAGACTCATTAGCTAAAGCAAAAGCTGTGGGAATTGTGGGAATTGTGCAAGTAGGAGTAGATGTTCCAAGTTCTCGCTGGGCACTAAAAACAGCAAAAGAGTTTTCCCAAATCCATGCCACCGTAGCAATTCATCCCAACGATGCACCATTAATTGCTTTAGAAAAAAGTGAAAGTGCATTGGATGAAGCCATTGCTGAAATTAGTGAACTTGCAAAAGATGAGGCAGTTAGAGCAATTGGTGAAACTGGGGTTGATTTCTTTAGAACAAGTGTTGAAGGAAGAGATTTCCAAGAAAAATCTTTTAGAGCCCATATCCAAATTGCAAATAAACTAAATAAACCTGTGATGGTTCATGATCGAGACGCCCACCAAGAAGCCTTAAAAATTTTAGATGAAGAAAAAGCACAACAAGTAATATTTCATTGTTTTTCAGGTGATAAAGACTTTGCCCAAGAATTAGTAAAAAGAGGATGGTACTTATCCTTTGCCGGAACTTGTACTTTTAAAAATGCTTCAACCCTAAGAGAAGCTTTGCAAGTAACACCACTTGAAAATGTTTTAGTAGAAACAGATGCCCCATTTCTTACCCCCATGCCATATCGGGGTTACCCAAATTCTTCTTACATGATTCCTTTAACACTTGCCACCATGGCACAAGAAATGAATGTTGATATCGACACCGTGGCAAATGCAACCAGGGTTAATGCTGAAAAACTTTTCGGAAAGTTTGAATGACAAACCAACTACTTACCCCCACTGAAATTAGAGAACTTGCCTCAAAACTTGACTTAAAACCCACTAAAAAACTAGGCCAAAACTTTGTCACAGATCAAAATACTGTGGAAAAAATTGTTCGAACCAGCAAAGTCAGTAAAGATTCCGTTGTTTTAGAAGTTGGCCCAGGATTGGGCTCTCTCACCTTGGCCCTTCTTGCTACTGGGGCAAAAGTATTTGCTGTTGAAATTGATCAACGATTAGCAGAGTTATTACCTATTACTGCTAAAGCAAAAGGTTTTAGTGGTGATCAACTTGAAGTCATCAATAAAGATGCCCTAGAAATAACCACTAATGAGGTAGAAAATCCAAATATTTTAGTAGCAAATCTTCCTTACAACGTTTCTGTTCCAGTGATAATTCATATTTTAGAAACGTTTCCCAGCATTGAAAACTATTTAGTAATGGTGCAATCAGAAGTAGCAGATCGTCTGGCAGCTTCACCTGGCTCAAGAACTTATGGTTCACCCAGTGTGAAATTGCAATGGTATGGAGAAGTTTCTAAAGCAGGTTCGGTTTCAAGAAGTGTGTTTTGGCCTGTTCCTAATGTTGATTCTGATTTAGTGCAAATTACAAGAAAAAAAGATGTTGATCAATCAATTAGAAAAGAACTGTTTGCTGTTGTTGATGCAGCGTTTTCCCAAAGAAGAAAGATGCTTCGCTCCGCTTTAAGTTCTATGTGTGCAGGTTCAGAAAAAGCATCTGAAATTCTTGAATCAGCACAAATTGACCCACAATTGCGTGGGGAAGCATTGAATGTGGATGACTATGTGCGCTTGACTTATGCCATGAAGAAAAGTGGCATAACTATTAACTCAACAAGATCATGACTGCAAACTTACAAGACTTAGCACCAAAACATGTTTTAGTTAAAGTGCCAGCAAAAATTAACCTTTCACTAAAAGTTGCACCACTTGGGGAAGATGGTTATCACGAATTAGCAACCGTTTTTCATGCTGTTTCTATTTATGATGAAGTAACAGTAAGTATGGTTCGACCTGGACAAGAAGGAATTTCTGTTGGTGGATCTAATGCGGAAAAAGTGCCAACCAATAAAGAAAATTTAGTTAACAAAGCCGTAACTGAAATTGCCAAACATGTTAACCAACCAATTCATGCCCGAATCCATATAGATAAATCAATTCCAATTGCTGGAGGAATGGCGGGGGGAAGTGCTGATGCGGCTGCAACAATTATTGGAATTAATCATTTATGGGATTTTCATTTAACAATTGATGAACTTAATTTAATTGCTTCCAAAGTTGGTTCTGATGTTCCATTTTTATTACACGGAAATACAGCTCTTGGATATGGTCGAGGTGAACAATTAACCCCGGTTCTTCACAGAGACTCATTGCATTGGGTAATTGCGACAAATAATTTTGGTCTTTCAACACCTGAGGTGTATGCAGAATTTGATCATCTCACCAAAGACAAAGAAGCAACAGATCCAGAAATTTCTTTGGAATTACTTAAAGCTCTAGCTCATGGAAACCCCAATGAAGTAGCAAAAAATCTAGTCAACGATTTGCAAGCTGCTGCTTTGTCTCTAAAACCAGAATTAAGAAGATTACTCAGAGCAGGTGAAGAAGCAGGTGCTTTAGCTGGAATTGTTTCAGGATCTGGACCAACTTGTGTTTTTCTGTGTTTTGATGACACCGCAGCATCAGATATTGCAATTGATCTATTAAGTAGTGGAACTTGCACTTCAGCAGTAACTGCTTTTGGCCCAGTACCTGGGGCAAGAATTAAATAGTTTTACTTTTTTGAAGTAAGAACTGGATTTGCTTTTAAGTCAGTCAAACCATTCCACACAAAGTTAACAACTTGGGCAGTGATTTCCTCTTTAGAAGTGTGTCTTTCTTCTTCCCACCATTGACCAGTCAAAGCAACAGATCCAACTAGAGCACGGGCATAAATGCCAGCAGATTTTCTTGGCAAACCAAATCGGCCAAAGGCGTCAGCTAAAACTGTTTCACATTTATCAACAATGTCGTTAACTAAACCAGAATATGCTCCAGCACCTTTAGCAGCTGGTGCATCTTTAAGTAAAACTCGATAACCATCTGGATGTTCATCAATATAAGAAAAGAAAGAAAACACAGCTTGTTCCAACATTGTTCTTGGATGACCTGGTTTTAAATTAAAAGTTACAGTGTCAAGTAATTGTCTTGTTTCACGATCAAGAAT
>DAIRXT010000054.1:0-4086 GCA_036819575.1 Candidatus Nanopelagicales bacterium
ACCGAAATGACTAGAGAGCAAGTTTACGGATTTTTCAAAAAGTATTACTCTCCTGAAAGAACTGTGATTTCAATTGCCGGAAATGTTGATCATGATCAAGCAGTTGACATGATCATTAAATCACTTAAAAATACTGATTGGGATAAATCAGGAGTTAAGCCATTAGATCCAAGAACTTCAGAGAAACTTTCAACTGTTGGAACTGGTTACAAAATTGTTAAAAAGGATACCGAACAAGCTCATTTAGTTTGGGGTGTACCAGGAATTGATAGGCATGACGAAAAGCGTTATGTGATTGCAGTTTTAAGTGCAGCTCTAGGTGGAGGAATGTCCTCAAGATTATTTCAAGAAATTCGTGAAAAAAGAGGATTAGTTTACACAGTTTATTCTTTTGCACATCATTACACTGGCACAGGAATTTTTGGTGTTTATGCAGGAACGACTAAAGAAAAAGTAAATGAAGTAGTAGAAATTATTAAAAAAGAATTAGCAGATGTTGTAGAAAATGGAATTACTAAAGAAGAATTAGAACGAGGTAAAGGCGCATTGCGCGGGGGACTTGTACTTGGGTTAGAAGAAACAAATGCGCGCATGACAAGAATTGCGAAAGGTGAGTTGTTATATGGCGAATACTTGTCACTTGATGACACACTAAACAAAATTGATGAAGTAACTTCAGAAGATATCAAGGCTCTAGCAGCACAGCTTTTCACCCAAAAAGGATTACTTTGTGTAGTAGGTAGCTTTAATGATCAGGATCAGTTTAAGGACCTTGTAGTCTAGGTTTATGACAATTAAAGTTGCCGTGCTTGGCTCCAAGGGGCGCATGGGTGCTGAAGTTGTAAAAGCTGTAAATAATGCTTCAGATCTTGAACTAGTTGCAAGTATTGACCAAAATGATGATTTTAATATTGTTAAAAATTCTGGTGCTCAAGTCGCCGTTGATTTTACTACCCCTGATGTAGTTATGAAAAATATTGAATTGTTAATTAGTGCAGGCATTTCTCCTGTGGTGGGAACAACTGGATTTAGTGATGAAAGAATCAATAGTGTTAAAAAAATGTTAGATGCAAAAAGTGGAGTAAGTGCACGCCTTGTCCCAAATTTTTCAATCGGTGCAATATTAATGATGCGCTTTGCTAAAGCTGCTACAAAATTTTACGATTCTGCAGAAATTATTGAATACCATCACCCAAACAAAATTGATGCTCCAAGTGGAACAGCGATAAGAACAGCCCAAATCATTGCCGAAGAAAGACAACTTAATAACTTAAGTAAAAATCCTGATGCAACAGCTTCTGAAATTCCAGGTGCTCGAGGATCAAAGATTGAAGGAATTCCTGTTCACGCCGTAAGAATGCAAGGACTGGTTGCCCATCAAGAAGTAGTTTTTGGATCAATGGGCGAAACCTTAACTATTCGACATGATTCATTTGATAGAGAATCATTTATGCCCGGTGTTTTATTGGCGATTAGAAATATTAGTAAAAAACCTGGTTTAACAATTGGAATTGACGACTTAATTAGTTAATTCAAAGTAACGCAATATTGCAGCAATTGCAGCAGCCCCAAAAACAACCACAATAAATGGTGCTCTAATTAGTAGCAAAATCACAGCAAATATCAATCCAACTATTCGAGCATCGATTACTAATGCTTGGCCAACTCCAAAAGTTTGAACAACCACTAAAGCTGAGAGCATAACTATTGGCACAAGGGCAGAAATAGACTTAACTTTAGGATTTTCTAAATACTTTTCAGGAATGATATTTCCAGAAAATTTCAGAGCAAATGCGATTACTGATGAAGCAATAACTGCAACCCAACGAGCATCCATTATTTGTTACCCACGTTTCGTAGTCCCATAATGATTGCGATCAAAACACAAGCTAAAACTGGTAAACCAGGTTGCACAAATGGTGTTAAAAATAATGCCAAAATTCCTGCGAATACTCCTGCTGTTCTATTTTCTTTGTTAATCAATCTGGGCCAAAGTAATGCCAGAAAAGCTGCACCAACTGCAGCATCTAAACCAAGAGATTTTGGATCTGCCACAAATGATGCACCAAATGCACCGATTGCTGTTGCGATGTTCCAAAAAACAAAAACAGATATTCCGGTAGCCCAGAATGCCCACCTACTCATTTCTTCATCATCGTTATTAGCAATGGACATCGCTGTTGACTCATCAATTGTTATTTGTGATGCAAAAACTTTTTTAATTCCCTTAAGTTTTAAAACCCGGGCAAGGCTAAAGGCATATAGACCATTTCTAACTCCTAAAAGGGAGGAAGTTGCAACAGCAGCAACTGCACTGCCACCGGCAGCCATAATTCCGATCACTGCAAATTGTGATGCGCCAGAGAAAAGTCCCAGACTCAAGACTTGGGCCTGGGCAAAGCTAAACCCATTAGTAACAGCTAATGCGCCAAATGAGATTCCATAAACCCCAGTAGCAAGTCCAACCCCAATTGCGTTTCGTGTCACAGTAGAACGTCGCGCGTCTGAAGAGATATTCATCGTAGGTAAACGGTATCGTGCGTTTTTGTGACTAACTCCTCCACACCATCAATTCCGTTGAAGTTTCGAAGCGATGTAACCGTTGAATTGGTGAAGCACTCTGCTTCGGATTCAGATGTGGTTTGGGCTGCTCGAGTTTCAACTGCCGGTGAAAGAGCAAATTCAGATTCTGCAAGAAATCAAGATGCAACAGAGCACACTGGATTAATTAATTTCTTGATGCGTGAAAGACATGGCACACCTTTTGAACATTCCATTTTTACTTTCTATGTCAAAGCTCCAATATTTGTTTGGCGTGAACACATGCGACATAGAATTGCTTCATATAACGAAGAATCAGGAAGATATAGACAATTAGATCCAGAATTCTATTTTCCAAATACTTCAAGAAACTTACAACAAGTTGGTAAAACAGGTGCCTATACTTTTGAACCAGGAACCCCAGAACAATACAAATTAAGTGAAGAAGAGTTTAAAAAATCTTGTGAAAGCTCTTACATAAGTTATGAAAAAATGTTGGCAGCAGGAATTGCCAGAGAAGTGGCTCGAGGAGTTTTACCTGTGACAATTTATTCAAGTGCTTATGTGACTATGAATTCTAGAGCTTTGATGAACTTCTTGTCATTGAGACGAATTGCTGAAGGATCTCATTTTCCTTCCTACCCACAACGAGAAATCGAAATGGTTGCAGAGAAGTATGAAGAACATTTTGCAAAAATTATGCCAATTACCCACGACTGCTTCATCAAGAATGGTCGAGTCGCTCCCTGAGCGCTAATCTTGATTCCATGAGTAACAACCACCGTCCCTTTGGCACGGTTTTAACAGCAATGATCACCCCATTTGCTAAAGATGGAAGTGTTGATGTTGATGGTGCTGGAAAATTAGCTGAACATTTAGTTGCACTGGGAAATGATGGAATTGTTGTTAATGGCACAACTGGTGAATCAGCTACCACTACTGAAATTGAAAAAAACCAAGTATTAAAAGCAGTGTTAGATGCTGTGGGCAATAAAGCCAAAGTAGTTGCAGGTGTTGGCAGCAATGACACTGCACACACTGTTGGATTAGCAAAAGATGCAGCCAAATTAGGTGCACATGGAGTTTTAGTAGTAACCCCGTATTACAACAAACCATCGCAAGCTGGTGTTTATGCTCATTTTAAAACTGTGGCAGATGCAACTGATTTACCCTTAATGACTTATGACATTCCAGGTAGAGCTGGTGTGCCAATTGAATCAGAAACTCTAATTAGATTAAGTGAACATAAGAATATTGTTGCTAATAAAGATGCAAAAAATAATTTGGAATTAGCGTCTTATGTGATTAAGAAAACCGATTTAGCTTGGTATTCGGGAGAAGATGCTTTAAATCTTCCCTTACTTTCAATTGGTGGCATTGGTTTTGTTAGTGTTTGTGGTCATTTAATTGCAGATCGATTAAAAGCAATGGCTGCAGCATATTTTGCTGGAGATAATAAAAAAGCTTTAGAAATTCATCAAGGACTTCTTCCTGTTTACACAGGTGTGATGAGTCGAATGCCAGGAGTGATGTCAATTAAGGCAG
>DAIRXT010000055.1:0-4071 GCA_036819575.1 Candidatus Nanopelagicales bacterium
GCCGTGGTTTTAATATCAATATGAACATCTGATGCTTTAGCGATGTGGTTTAAATCTTGCAATAAACCATCTGAAACATCAATCATGGAAGAAACAAAATCTTTAGCAATTGTTCCGGCAAAGTATGGAACCTTTGGTCTGCGGTGTGCATCACAAACTATCTTGGGTGATTTGAATCCTCTTCTTAAAGCATTTAATCCTGCTTCAGCCCAACCCAAACGACCTGCCAAAATTACTAAATTTCCGGGTTCTGCACCACTTCTTTTAAGAGGTGCTTGAGATAAACCTGAATCACTAATGTTTCCTAAAGCAGTAATTGAAATCGTTAAGGTTTCAGATTTAGTGGTGTCACCACCTACCACAGCAGCGTTAACTAATGCTGCTTCTTCGCATATTCCATCAACAAGTTCAATTAACCAATCAACTTTTGTTGAACTAGGAATTGCTAAACCAATAAGTAAAGCAGTTGGTGTGGCCCCTGTAGCAATGATGTCAGCTAAATTAGCGGCAGCTGCACGATGTCCAATGTCTCTTGCACTTGACCAATTTTTTTTAAAATGTTGACCTTCTACCAACATGTCAGTGGATGCCACAACTCGAGAAGAATCAAGTTGCACAATTGCTGCATCATCGCCTAAGCCAAGTAAAACTTGCGAAGCCGGAGCAAGACGAGATTTGAGTAACTCAACAAAGCCAAATTCGCCTAAGTCGGCAATTGTTTGCTCACTCATCGTCATCTCCCCCTAACCAATTATCTAACTTAAATGTAAGTTTATGCTCACTATCGGATAAAGAAAGTTGAAAATCACAATGAGTGTTCAGGCCTACATCTTGGTGCAAACCGACGTTGGCAAGTCAGATGAGGTTGCTCAAGCAATCAATGCCATAGAAGGTGTGATCAATGCTGTTCACGTGACTGGTCCATATGACGTCATTGTTAGAGCTGAAGCTAATTCGATTGATGAACTTGCCAAGGTAGTTTTAACAAAAGTGCAGAGTGTAAAAGGCATAAGTAGAACACTTACCTGCCCAATCGTTAATCCTTAACTAGTGCAAACCAATAGGTCTATTTAAAGCCTCTTGGATTAAGTAATCTACTAATTCTTCGTATTTCATACCCGTTGCTTCCCACATTCGAGGAAACATCGATATTGGGGTAAAGCCAGGCATAGTGTTTATTTCATTAACTAAAATTTCATCATCTTTAGTGATAAAGAAATCAATGCGCGCTAAACCTTCACAGTTAAAAAAGTCAAAAACATTAACAGCCATCTTTTGTAGATCTGCTAGAACTTTCTTCTCAAGTTTTGCTGGCACAACTAACTCAGCAGAATCATCCATATATTTTGCTTCAAAATCATAAAATTCATGTCCCTTTTTAACAATAATTTCTGCAGGTAAAGAGGCCTTAGCTGGTTTTCTTTCTTCACCAGTAATCACAGCACATTCAATTTCTCTAGCATTTTCAATGCTTGCTTCCACAATAATTCTTTTATCGTGAAGTCTTGCCTCTTCTATAGCTTTTTCTACTTTTGAGAATTCTTTTATTTTTTGTATGCCCACAGAGCTTCCAGCTCTTGCTGGTTTAACAAACACAGGCAAAGTTAGTTCTTGAATTTTCTTTAATACGTTTGCTTTGTCATTAGTCCATTGTGAATCCAATATTGTTACAAAATCTCCTACCGGAAATCCTGCTGCCTTTAATAAAGCTTTAGAGGTGGTTTTATCCATACCAATTGATGAGCTCAAAACACCTGCGCCCACAAAAGCGATGGCATGTAAATCAATTAGTCCTTGAATAGTTCCATCTTCACCATATGGCCCATGCAATACCGGAAAAATAACATCTAATGAAACTAATTCTTCTGGTGGAAATTTAGAAAAGATTGCAGGTTTATTGTCTTGAATTCCTTCTTTTGTTACTTCAGGAAGTTCAGTCTTAGAAATAGTTAGAAAAGGTGTTTTATCTGAGAAAATTACCCAAGAATTATCTTTGGTTATTCCAATCGGAATAACCTCATATTTTTCTCTGTCTATGACATTGATGATGCTGTTTGCAGAAATGCAAGAAATTGAATGCTCAGAAGATCTTCCTCCGAACAAAACCCCAACTCTTATTTTTTCCACAAAGACATTCTATTCGTGTTCTGCTGTTATGGGTTGGTCCAGCAAAGCAGACATCACATCATGAGCGTCATCGCCATCGCGAATCACTCTTAACACTTGGGCTGCAATGGGCATATCTAAATCATATTTTGCAGCAATTGCTAAAAGTGGTGCCAAACTTTTTGCACCTTCCACAGTTCCATGAGCTTTTAATTGCGCTTCATCAAGTGTGGCCCCATGACCTAGGGCTTCACCAAAAGTTCTGTTTCTAGAAAGTGGTGACTGCGATGTTGCAATCAAATCACCAATGCCTGCTAAACCTAAGAATGTTTCAGTTTTAGCACCAAGGGCAACACCTAGTCTGGTCATTTCTGCTAAACCTCTAGTTATTAGTGCTGATTGAGTATTTTCACCAAGTCCTAAACCAACAGCAATCCCATTTGCAATTGCTACCACGTTTTTGATCGCACCAGCTAATTCTGTACCCACAACATCTGTGGTCCAAAATGCTCGAAAATAATTAGTTGCCATCGCATTTGCCACATCTGCTGCAACATCTTCATCAGTACAAGCAATCGTGGTGGCAGTTGGTTGACGATGGATAATCTCACCAGCCAAATTAGGTCCACTAACTACTGCTACCCGATTTTCAGAACAATTAAATACATCGGCAATTACTTCAGAAATTCTCATTCGAGTTGAATTCTCAATACCTTTAATCAAGGAAACAAAAATGGCAGTAGAAGAAACAAAGCCTTTCCAGGCTTCCAAGTTTTCTCTTAATGATTGAGCAGGTAATGCAAAGAAGACTAATTCTTTATTTTCTAAAGCATCGTTAGCCGAAGTAGTAGCAGTGATACGCGAAGAGAGTTTTACCCCTGGATGAAATTTCGTATTCTTGTTGTTTTCATTAATGTCTTTAACAACTGCTTCATTTCTTGCCCATAGCAAAACATTGTGACCTGAATCTGCTAAAACTTGAGCACAAGCTGTGGCCCATGCACCACCACCCATCACGGCAACTGTTTTTATGGTCTTTCCTTTGTCCAAGGCAATCTTTGTGCCGGCGGAGTTTGATTCCTAATGATTGCTAATTCATTAGTTATTGCATCCATAATTCTAGAGGTCGCCTCTTTGAGTAATTCTGCGGTGATTTCCTGGTCGTAAAGATCAGATAATTCAACGGGTTTTCCAGCAGCAACAATCATGGTTTTGCGAGGGAAAAGTTTTAGTTTCTTTGAATATGGTGCCAAAACAAATTGTGCGCCCCAGTGCGCAACCGGAATAACAGGAGCTTTGGTGGCAAGTGCAATTCGTGCTGCACCAGTTTTTCCATCCATAGGCCAAAGATCTGGATCTCTAGTTAATGTTCCTTCAGGACTTAACACCACTGCTTCACCTTTTTCAACAGCAGCAATGGCACCTCGAACAGCAATTTTTGCATGACGTGATTCACGATAAACAGGAATTTGTCCAGCTAAATAAACAAGTTGACCAATTACTGGAACTTTAAATATCGCAGATTTTGCTAAGAATTTTGGCGGACGATCGTTATCCCACATAAACTGTGCGACCACAAATGGATCAAACCAAGAATTGTGATTCATGGCAGCAATAATTCCTGAATCAATTCTTAGATTTTCCCCGCCGCGATAATCGCGTTTAGTTATCAAAACCAAAGGTGGGCGAAGAATAAGAACAATTAATCTATAAACAAATCCCAAACGAGATTTTTTCGAGACCCGGGCCATAACCTGTATCCAATCAGCATGATGCCCGGTAGCAGAAACTGCGACCGGGCATCAACTTAAAAATCAGCGAATTAGCGCCTCTTTTTTGCTTTTTTCTTCATCCCAAGAATTGACTTTTTCTTTGCAACCTTTTTGGTTTTCTTGGCAGTGGCTTTTTTGGCTTTCTTTGCTGCTCTTTTTCCACCAAGCACGATTGCTTTGAAATCTGCTGCTG
>DAIRXT010000056.1:0-4053 GCA_036819575.1 Candidatus Nanopelagicales bacterium
AAAAACTTCATCAGTAACGTTGAAATGACTGTGGCAAAAGCAGATATGAAAATTGCTCAACATTACGTTACAGAATTAGTGCCACCTGAATTTCATCATATGTTTGAAAAAGTAAAGGCTGAATATGAAGAAACTAAGAACCAAATTCTGTGGTTAACTGGTGAAAAAGAAATACTTGATAACCAAATATCACTAAAAAAGACTTTACAAATTAGAGATACCTACTTATTACCATTGCAATACCTACAAGTCTCATTACTTAAAAAAGTAAGAGAGCTTAATCAAAACCCAGAAAATACTGATCCATTATTAAGACGCACCCTCTTATTGACAATCAATGGCATTGCCACAGGTTTAAGAAATACTGGCTGAGAATTAAATAACCACCACATTTGTGGCACTTGGTCCACGAGGATCAGTCTTCATATCAATTTCAAATTCAACTTTTTGTCCCTCTTCTAGAGTTCGTAAACCCTTAGAGGTGATTGAGTTTTCTCTAACAAAGATTTCTGAACCGTCTTTGGCTTTAATAAACCCATAGCCTTTTTCGGTGTTAAACCATAAAACATTTCCAGTTGGCATAATTTAGGCCAAGAAATTTGCTTTAAAGTTGAATGCCAAGTTTTCGTGCAGAACGATTGCGAGCACGAGTCGAGCGCATTCTTTGTAATCTTTTAATCAACATAGGATCAAAACTTAAAGCAGCTGGGTGATCAACTAGTGCGTTTAATACTTGGTAGTACCTAGTTGCACTCATGCCAAAAAGTTCTCTAATTGCTTGTTCTTTAGCCCCTGAGTATTTCCACCACTGACGTTCAAATTCTAATATTTCTTTATCACGATCACTTAGTGAAAAATCACCATTGCCGGGGGAAACTGAGACGGCATCCATTATTTAAATTTTCTCCTAAAAGCTTTTTTGCTCTATTTTTGAGCGCTCCCCTATCGTATGTAATAGTGAAGTAAAAAGTATGCGATTACGCGTTTGGTCGTGTCGTCTCAATCACACCAACCACATTTTTCGTTATTGACGTTAATTGTGTGACTCAAGTGGGTTTAGTCATGACATAATTGGTTTTTCTATGACAACTTCTCCACCATTAAAAACTTGGCTTCCATCATGGATTTTCTTAACCATTGTGTGGGGAATGTCGTTTTATTTCATAAAAATATCTGGAAGTAACCTCTCACCTTTACAAATTGCTTTTGGCAGAGTTGCACTTGGGGCCTTAACAGTTCTGATCATTTTATTGATCATTAAACAGAAACTTCCTAATACAAGAAAAGCATGGGTGAGAGCAAATATCGCAGGCTTCTTGCAACACACAGCTCCTTTTGCATTAATTGCTTATGGTGAAACTCAAATAACTTCAGTTTTGGCAGGCATCACCAATGCTGCTACCCCGTTATGGACAGCACTTTTTTCAATGGCATTTATTCCTAAAGACAGAATTAGTCGAAATGAGTATTTAGGTGTTCTAACTGGTTTTGTGGGAGTTCTAGTTTTAATTGGAATTTGGGAAGGAAATAGTGGAGAAAATGATTTGCTTGGAATTTTGGCAGTCGTTGTAGCAACTGCTTGTTATGGAGGTGTTGTTATTTACACCCGTTCCAAAGTTACCGAACTTGGATTTAGTCCCTCATCTTTCATTGGTGCGCAACTAAGTGCTTCAGCTATTCAGTTACTAATTTTATGTTTGATTTTTACCTCGGTTCCTACCCAAATAAGTTCATCAACGTGGGGAGCAATACTTTTTCTTGGAATATTCTCAACAGGTTTAGCTTTTCCTCTGGTTTATAAAATTATTCGCGATGTAAGTAGTTTGGCTGCTGCCACTATTACCTATGCAACACCAATAGTTTCCACAATTGCTGGAGTTATTTTCTTGAGTGAAGGATTGCATTGGTATCAACCAATAGGTGCAGCATTAATTTTAGTTGGAGTAGGACTTGTGCAAGGAATTAAATTTAATTCGTTATGGAGCCGACGAGGGGACTTGAACCCCTAACCGCCCGATTACAAGTCGGGTGCGCTACCAGTTGCGCCACGTCGGCAGGTATTTATTTAAATCTTTTGACTAATTGAGTTTACGCGACCTCGTAATTGAATACAGTGCCACACCTGTTGCTACGGCTGCGTTCAAAGATTCAATTTTGGAACTCATCGGAATTTGAACTCTCAGATCGCAAGTCTGGGCAACGAGTCGGGAAACTCCTCGACCTTCAGCACCAATTACTAGTAGCAATGGACGATTAGCTAAATCTGGATCTACTTGATCAAGATTTAAATCACCATCACCATCTAATGCAATAGCAAAGAATCCTCGTTCTTGAAGTTCGGTAATTGTTCTTGTGATATTTACAACCTGACAAACTGGAACATGGGATAGTGCACCTGCAGCTGTTTTCCAAACCGCACCAGTTACCCCAGCACTTCTTCTTTCTGTGACTACAACAGCATTGGCGTAAAAACCTGCTGCAGATCTAATTACTGCACCTAAGTTACGTGGATCTGTGACCCCATCAAGAATCACAACTAACGGAGTGGTTTTAACGTGAGCTAAAACTTCTTTAATATTTTGATATTTATAAGGAGCAACAGCTAGAGCAACTCCTTGATGGTTTGTGTTATTTGTTAAACGGTCTAATTCTCTTCTTTCAACTTCCATAACAGGTAGATTTTTATCACTAGCTAAAGTCAAAATTTGTCTTAATCTGTCATCAACATCAACACCGTTTGCAATTCGCAATACTGCTGCATCAACGTTTTCTTTTAAGGCTTCCAGAACTGGGTTTCTACCTAAAATAAAATCTGAGGCTGAGCGTTTTTCGTTATTACCAAAAGATCTTCTTGGTTCCTTGGTGAATTGGGCACTTCTAGTGTTTTTGGGGTTTCGTTCTTTCTTGTCACGGTATTTCACATGAGCAGGTCTATCTTTTGCTTTTGGGGTAGGTCCTTTTCCTTTTAAGGCTTTTCTATTTTTTCCACCTGAGCCTACAGTTTTTTTGCCAGCTGGTTTACGTGCATTCTTAAAAGCCATTTAATTACTTCGATTCTTTATTAATAGACCAGCGTGAACCTTGAGGTGTGTCTTCAATCAAAATTCCTGCACTATTTAGTGCATCTCGAACACTATCTGCCACTGCAAAATTCTTTGCTGCCCGAGCATCATTTCTCTGCTTAAGCATCGTTTGAATCAACGAATCAAGAGCATTATTTGCATCCTGGCTTGTTTCTTTTTGCCACTGCTTGTTCAAAGGATCAAGTCCTAAAATATTCAACATAGTTCTAACTTGTACATAAATTTCTTTCAAATCCGCAGCATCATTTGCCAAAGCGGTGTTTCCATTTGTGACAAATTCATGAATTACGGCAAAAGCACTTGGTGTAGCAAGATCTTCATCTAGTGCTTCTTGGAAAGCTGGGGGAAGAGTTTTTGCCAGCTCAACTGATCCAACTTTTTCATTACTTCTCACCACAAATTGTTCAATTCGTGAAAAGGCTGTTGCGGCATCACTTAATGCTTGGTCGGAAAATTCAAGATTGCTTCGATAATGCGCAGATAATAAATAGAATCTCACATCAATTGCTCTGAATCTGGAAAGTATTTCACTAACTTTCATGGTGTTACCAAGTGATTTGCTCATTTTTTCACCACTTTGGGTGACCCAATAATTATGTAACCAATAATTGGCAAACTTTTGTCCAGCAGCTTTTGATTGTGCTACTTCATTTTCATGATGAGGAAAAGCTAAATCTAAACCTCCACCATGAATATCGAATTGATTTCCTAAATAAGCTTGCGCCATTGCTGAGCATTCAATATGCCAACCAGGTCTTCCTGGTCCCCAAGGTGAATTCCAAAATGGTTCACCATCTTTACTTGCTTTCCAAAGTGCAAAATCGTGTGGATCTTTTTTTCCTTTTTCCGGATCTTGGGCAGTTAACATTTCATCAATTTTTTGTCCTGAGAGTGCACCGTATTCTTTAAAGGATCTAACAGAAAACCAAACAGATCCTTGAGCAACGTAGGCATGATTTTTATCAATTAG
>DAIRXT010000057.1:0-3960 GCA_036819575.1 Candidatus Nanopelagicales bacterium
TTTGCTAATTCATTCATTACTTGCTTAATTTCAGCAGTTGGTTTATCAAGTCTTAATTCTGCAAAATATAAAGAAAGTAATTCAACTGCAACTACTTGAGTTAAGAATGCTTTTGTTGAAGCAACAGCAATTTCTGGACCACCACGTGTATACAAAACTGCATCTGATTCTCTAGGAATAGTTGCACCTTGTGTATTACAAATTGCCAAAACTCTGGCGCCTTGTGATTTAGCATGTCTAATTGCCATCAAAGTGTCCATAGTTTCTCCACTTTGAGAAATTGCCACAACTAAAGTTCTCTGATTTAAAATTGGGTCACGGTATCTAAATTCACTTGCCAATTCAACTTCGCAAGGAATTCTTGACCAACGCTCCATCGCATATTTGCCAATCATGCCTGAATGAAAAGCAGTACCGCATGCCACGAAAACAATTTTTTCAATATTGGCAATTTCACCAATTGAAAGAGTCATTTCTTCTAGGACTAATTTGCCATTTTCAGACAATCTGCCAACTAAAGTTTCGGCAACTGCTTTTGGTTGCTCAAAAATTTCTTTCAACATGAATAAATCAAAGCCACCTTTTTCTGCAGCTTTGGCATCCCAATCAACTACAAATTCTTTTGTTACTGCAGGTTTGCCATCAAAATCAGTAATTGTGACTTTGTCACGTCTAAGTTCCACAACTTGATCTTGACCTAATTCAATAGCATTTTTTGTATGTGAAATAAAAGCAGCAACATCAGATGCTAAGAAGTTTTCGCCATTTCCTCTTCCCACAACTAGGGGTGAGTTTCTTCTAGCGCCAACAACAACATCTGGTTGTTGTGCATGAACTGCAACTAGTGTGAAAGCACCGCGAAGTTTTCTGACAACTCTTCGCATACTTTCTGCTAAATCATTATTTGATTTTGGGTATTCAAAATTTAGTAAATGTGCCACAACTTCAGTATCGGTGTCACTACTTAACTTGACTCCTGCTTTTTGTAGCTCTGCTCTTAGTTCTGAAAAGTTTTCAATAATTCCGTTATGAATAACTGCGATTTCATTTGAAACATCTGTGTGAGGATGAGCATTAGCATCATTTGGAATTCCATGTGTTGCCCAACGAGTGTGACCTATAGCAATAGTGGAATCTGGAAGTGGATCATTTCCTAAAAGTGTTTCAAGATTAGTTAACTTACCGGCTTTTTTTCTTACATCTAATTTTTTGTTATTAACAACAGCAACACCAGCAGAGTCATATCCGCGATATTCAAGTCGACGAAGCCCCTCGACAACTACGCTAAGGGCTTGCTTATTTCCTACGTAACCAACAATTCCACACATTGTGTTAATAGCCTACGCGAAAGAGTATTTGGCCTAGGCTTCAACTTATGCTCATCCTCTTACCGCCCAGCGAAGGCAAGAACTCTGTTCAAAAGGGCAAACCGGTCTTGCTGACTTCTCTTTCCTTTGGCAAAGATCTCAATGCCACCAGAAAGAAAACACTGGCAGCCTTAGGTACAAAGATTTCGAAATCACCGTGTGCAAAGGCAGTTGAAGTTTATTCAGGAGTTTTGTACAAGGCACTTGATTATGAAAATCTAAATTCTGCAAGTAAAAAGCGAGCTGATAAAAATATAGTTATTATTTCTGCTTTATTTGGAGCCCTTCGTTTAAATGATTTAATTCCTACCTACAAACTTGATATGGCAAAATCCTTACCTAAATTAGGATCATTAAATTCTCTGTGGAAACCAGTTGTTACTAAAGCACTTGATTCATTAAAAGCAGATTTGATTGTGGATTGTCGCTCCTCTACTTATCAAGGAGTCTGGATATCTGAGCCAAATAAAACAGTGGGGATCAGAGTATTTACTGAGAAATCTGGGAAAAGAACCGTGGTTACTCATATGTCTAAAAAGACCAGAGGAGATGTAACAAGATTCTTGGTTACTCAAACAAAGAGCCCTAAAACTGCTCAAGAGTTACAAAAACTTGTGTCAAAAGCTTTCAAGTGTGAACTAGTCAAACCAGAACAGAAGAAAAGCTGGTTCTTAGACGTAATAGTGAAAAGTTAACAGGTTTTCTTAACAATCCCAGCAAGTAATTGCGCTATATCTTGAGCCTGTTTCATTGTTTCAGCCTCGACCATCACACGAATTAAAGGCTCAGTTCCACTTGATCTAAGTAGCACTCTACCTTTTTCACCTAAATCATTTTCAGCTTTTTTAACTGCCGCTACCAGTTCAGAATTATCAATTTTTGCTTTATCAACATCCGCAACGTTAATCAAAATTTGGGGAAATTTATTAACAATTCCAGCTAACTCTTTTAATGATTTCTTAGTGGAACTAACTGCATTCATTAAGTGCAAGGCTGTTAATAATCCATCTCCTGTGGTGGAGTGATTTCTCATAATTATGTGACCAGACTGTTCCCCACCTAAGACATAATTCTTTTCTTCCATAGCTTCCAAAACGTATCTGTCTCCTACTGCTGTTTCAATAACATTTATTGATGCTGATTTCATTGCTATTTTGAATCCAAGATTTGCCATAACTGTTGAGACAACTGTGTCAGAAGAAAGATTTCCGTTTTGTTTAAAGTCATGTGCCAGTAGAGCTAAAATGTGATCGCCATCAATAACGTTTCCTTCATTATCAATGGCCAAGCATCGATCAGCATCTCCATCATGGGCAATACCTAAATCACAATTATTTTTCTTAACTGTTTCAATTAAAGATTCTAAATGTGTTGATCCGCAATTATCATTAATATTTATTCCGTTAGGTGCGTTATGAATTGCTATAACTTGAGCACCTGCTCTGGAATACAAATCGGGTGCAACTTCACTTGCAGCACCATTGGCGCAATCAACAGCAATTTTTAATCCTTTAAGAGCACCTGTGTTAACAGTTTCCAAAAGATGAGCTAAATATGCTTCGTAGGCATCAGCCATTTCTTTAACTCTGCCAACTTCACTGCCAGTTGGATGCGGAACAACTGTTTCCAAGTTTTTTTCAATTTCATCTTCAACATCATCTGGAAGTTTTTTGCCATCTTTTGAAAAGAACTTAACTCCGTTGTCTGAGAACACGTTATGGGAAGCAGATAAAACCACACCTAAATCTGCACCGTAATATTTTGTTAAATATGCAATTGCAGGTGTTGGTAAAACACCAACTTTTAAAACATCAACACCAACTGTGGCAAGACCAGCAATAAGTGCTGCTTCTAACATTTCACCGGATGCTCTTGGATCTCTACCAACAACGGCTTTAGCTTTACCTTTGCCATGACTTTTAGCAATAACTAATGATGCTGATTTACCAAGGGAGAAAACTAATTCTGGTGTTAAATCTTTATTGGCACTGCCTCGCACACCATCGGTGCCGAATAATCGGCCCATGAAATTAGCGCTTGCTGTATTGAGAGCGCTTACGTGCTTTCTTCAAGCCAGCTTTTTTACGTTCAATAACTCTTGGATCACGAGTTAAGAATCCTGCTTTTTTCAAAACTGGACGATTAATTTCTCTGTCTACTTCATTTAACGCACGTGCAATTCCTAAGCGAAGTGCTCCTGCTTGACCACTTGAGCCACCACCCACAATGTGAGCAATTACGTCATAGTTTTTTTCAATACCTAAAACTTTAAATGGATCATTAACTAATTGTTGGTGCAATTTGTTTGGGAAATAAACTGCTAATTCTTTACCGTTAACTACAAACTTGCCGTTTCCTGGAACAATTCGAACACGAGCAATTGCTTCTTTTCTTCTACCAGTTCCTGCACTTGGACCTTGTTTACCAGTCTTTAGTGGGGCAAAAGATTTTGAAGATTCGCTGGTTACGTAATTTTCTGATTCGCTCAAGATATTTTCCTCTTAGTTGGCAATCTGCTTGATTTGTTTAATTTCGTAAGGCTTTGGATCTTGTGCAACATGTGGATGATTTGCATCTGCATAAACTTTTAGTT
>DAIRXT010000058.1:0-3935 GCA_036819575.1 Candidatus Nanopelagicales bacterium
AAACCATTAAGTGAATCAGAAATTCTTGAAACAAAGAATACTGGTAAGCCGGTAAACAAACACGTAGTCCCAAATGTTCCAGGAGCAAAAAAGTGAATGACTATCTAGAAGCTTGGGATCGTCGACTTCGTACTGCAGGTTTTCGAATCACACCTCAACGTCAATTAGTTTTAGAAGCTGTAACAAATCTTCGCCATGCAACTCCTGAAGAAATTTTGACTGAAGTGCAGGAAACAGCAAGTGGGGTAAATCTTTCAACTGTTTATAGAACCTTAGAAGTATTGGAACAAGTCGGTTTAGTAACTCATGCTCATATTGGACATGGTGCTCCTACTTACCATGTTGTTGATGACACACCTCATATCCATTTAGTTTGCTCAAGATGTAGAAAAGTTGAATCAATTGATGGGGATACTTTTGTGAAGTATGCCAACAATCTAGAAAGTGAAAATGGATTTGTAGTAAATATTTCTCACGTAGCACTACATGGTTTATGTAAAAAATGTGCTAATGAGGGAAATGTTGTAACTGATCATGACCATTAATTCACTAGCTTTAAATTTAACTGGTCAAGTAAGACCACCTGAATCAGTTGTTGACCAAGATGTTGCTTGGCACTACGGAGATCCGTTAAGGGAACAAAAAAACTTAGTGCAAGGAATTGGTGCTGTAGATATCTCTAATAGAGGTGTCATAAAAATTGCTGGTAAAGATCGAAAAGCTTTTCTTCATTCTTTAACCTCTCAACACATTGACAGATTAAAAGAGAAAGAATCCTGCAATACTTTATTGCTCACTCCTAATGGTCATATAGAACACGAATTACATGTTATTAACGAAAAAGAAGAAATACTTTTAATTGTTGAAAAATCTTCTTTAATTCCTGTATTAGAATTCTTTAAAAAGATGGTATTCATGTCAGAAGTTGTTATAACTGATGAAACCAGCAACTTAGCAACCGTTTTTGAACCTATTAGAGAAATTCACAACGATTTTCCAACTTGGTTGACTCCGCTAAATTACTCAGGCCAACCTATTCAAGATGCTGGACAAAGCGCTGGGGGAGATCCCAATAGATATGTTCCAAATAGACCAGGAGTATTTCAGGGTAGAGAGATTTTAATTAATAGAAACGAATTAGAAAAATACTTAAAGTCTAAAGAATCTTTGGCAGGAACTTGGGCATTAGAAGCTTTAAGAATTGCTGCAGGAGTTGCAAGAGTTGTAGTCGATGCAGATCATCGAACAATTCCACATGAAATTGGTTTAATCGGTAATGCAGTTCATTTGGAAAAAGGTTGCTATCGAGGACAAGAAACAATTGCTCGCGTGCACAACTTAGGAAAACCACCTAGAAAACTAGTATTAATTCATTTAGATGGATCACCTAATCGCTTACCTAAAGAAAAAAGTCCCATAATTGTTGATGGTGTTGAAGTAGGTTTTGTCGGTTCTAGTGCACAACATTATGAATTAGGACCTATTGCTTTAGGAATTGTTAAATCAAAAACTGAAGTTTTACTGAACCTAGCTGTTGACGAAATTCCTGGAACGATGCAAGAAGTAGTTGTGGGGCAATGACAATTCCACCAGTGTTAGTTGAAATGTCTCGAGCAGGAATTGTTGAATCACAACATCGAGGTCACGCAGTTTTACTTGATGCAGCTGGAAAAATTGAAGTTTCTTTAGGAGAACCAACTAAGCCAATTTTTCCTCGAAGCGCAATTAAGTTAGCCCAGGCAACAGCAATGCTTAGAAGTGGTGCAGATCTTGAAGATGAAAGATTAGCAATATCTTGCGCATCCCATAGCGGAGAAGAAATACATAGACAACTTGTTTACAATATGCTTCACGAAATTGGGTTAAGTCCAGAGGCTTTGCAATGTCCACCAGATTTACCTCTTGATAGTGCTACTCAAATTGAATACTTAAGCAATGCAATGGTGCCTGAAAGATTAACAATGAACTGCTCAGGAAAACATGCTGGAATGTTAACGGCATGTGTTGCTAATAACTGGTCAATCAATGATTATTTAACAATGGAACATCCTTTACAAAAATTGATTTGCGAAACAATTGAAGATTTAAGTGGGGAAAAGATTCATAAATCAACCTTTGATGGATGCGGCGCACCATTACACGCCATTTCATTAATCGCCTTAGCAAAAATTGCCCAGAATGCTGTTTTATCTGATCCAACCAAAGAGCAAAGAAAAGTTGTTGACGCTGCTAGGAAATTTCCTGTTTACAACTCAGGAAATAAAAGAGATGTTGCTCAATTCATGCAAACAGTAGATGGATTTTTTACTAAAGAAGGTGCAGAAGGAGTTCACGTTGGAGCTCTAGCTGATGGTCGATCATTTGCAGTTAAGTTTGAAGACGGTTCAATGAGACCTAGAGCCACTTTTGTGGTTGCGGTGCTTCGTTACTGGGGAATAGCCGAAAATATTTTAGAAAAACTGAATAATTTAGACACAACACCAGTACTTGGTGGTGGAAAACCCGTAGGCTCGATGCAAGCACTTCCAATTGAAAGGTAAGAAAGATGCCATTAAGTTTAGTTACTTTAAATGTGGTTTTGGGCTACATATTTGTTGCAATCAAAATGTGGGCATTTGTTGATGCTGTAACACAAAAGAAAGAGTTTTATGAAGCAGTGGGTCGTCAATCAAAATTGTTCTGGACAGCATTATTAGGTATTTCAGTTCTGTCACAATTTCTATCTGTTTGGACACAAGGATCAAACTATGGAATTTTACAAATCGTAGGACTTATTTTGTCAATTGTTTACTTAGTTGACCAACGTCCTAAAATGAACGAACTTAGAAAATAGTAATTACTTCTTACCTTGATTAGCCACAGCGGCAATCGCATCGGCTGCCGCTGCTGGATCTAAGTACTCTCCACCATTTTTAATAGGCTTTAGATTTTCATCCAGTTTGTAAAGCAACGGTATTCCAGTTGGTAAATTAAGTTTTGCAATATCATCATCACTTATGTTTTCTAGGTGTTTAATTAATGCTCGTAATGAGTTTCCGTGAGCTACCACTAAAACTGTTTTACCTGATTCAAGTTCTGGAACAATAGATTCTTTCCAATAAGGAATAACTCTTACCACTACATCTTTGAGACATTCGGTTAAGGGAATTTCATCTGGTTTCATATCGGAATATTTAGGATCATTGTTTTGGGCGTATTTATCATTTGGGTCTATTGGTGGTGGTGGAACATCAAAAGATCTACGCCATAACATGAATTGTTCTTCACCATATTTATCTAAAGTATCTTTTTTATTTAAACCCTGGAGTGCTCCGTAGTGGCGTTCATTTAATCGCCAAGTTCTTTTTGTGGGAATGCTAGTTATACCTGCAGCAGCAAGTGCTAATTCAGAAGTTCTGATTGCTCTGTTTAAAAGAGAAGTGTGAAGAGTATCAGGAATTAGATTCTTTTCTTTTATAAGTTGTCCACCACGAGTAGCTTCAGCAATACCTTTTTCTGAAAGTTCAACATCTACCCAACCGGTAAAAAGATTAAGTGCATTCCATTGGCTTTCGCCATGGCGTAAAAGTATTAATTTATATTCTTTACTCAATTTAGATAGCCTTTAAATTTCGTACCAATTTAGGTTTTACTATAAGAGCTCTTTCATAAACTTCGATAAGTCCATCAACTGTTTTATCCCAACTAAAATTCAAAGCATGTTCTCTAGCTCCAACTTTTAATTGCAAATATTCTTTTTCATTTAAACTCACTTGAGCTAATGCTTGAGCCCAAGTTCTTGGATCGTGACCATTAACTAATAAACCACTTTTATTATCTGCAACTGTTGTTTTCAAACCACCAACATTTGTGGCAATAACTGGAGTGCCACAAGCTTGAGCTTCAACAGCGACTAGTCCAAATGATTCTGAGTAAGAAGGCACAGCAACCAAGGT
>DAIRXT010000059.1:0-3900 GCA_036819575.1 Candidatus Nanopelagicales bacterium
GTTGCTCTAACTGAAGCAATAGTTGAACCCTTTTGACCAATCGCTACATAAATACAGCGAACTTGTTTCTTAGGATCTCCTGATAACCAGTTTTGCTTTTGGTTAATGATCGCATCAATTGCAAGTGCAGTTTTACCAGTTCCGCGATCACCAATGATTAATTGGCGTTGACCACGGCCTACTGCTGTCATTGCATCTACTGCTTTGATACCAAATTCAAGTGGTTCTTTAACAGGTTGGCGCTCAACTACTGTTGGTGCTTGTAATTCAAGAGCACGTTGTGCACTTGCTTTGATTGCACCTAAACCATCAATTGGATTTCCTAGTGGATCAACAGTTCTTCCTAAGAACGCATCTCCTACTGGAACTTCTAATACACGACCGGTACGTCTTACTTCTTGTCCTTCTTGGATACCTGAAGGATCTCCTAAAAGAACAGCACCGATTTCGGAAACATCTAAGTTAAGAGCTACACCTAATAGTCCACCTTCAAATTCAAGTAACTCACTTGTCATTGCTGATGGCAAACCTTCAACGCGGGCAATACCGTCACCGGTTTCAGCTACACGTCCTACTTCATCCTTGGAAGTTTTCGGATTGAAATTGGCAACGTTGCGCTCGATTGCACTCCGGATATCTTCAGGTTTGATCTGGAGTTCGGTCATCTTTGATACTGCCTTTCTACTTTTTCTATCTTTTGTGTTTGCAAACTTTGCAAACACAGGAAGTTTTTGGTTTTAACCAGCGAGCTGGCGTCTTACTTGTGCTAAACGGTTTGCCACTGTGCCATCGATAACTTCATCGCCAACACGAACTGCAACTCCGCCAATTACTCTTTTATCAATCACAACTTGTACTTGCACTTCCTGCTTATAAATTGCAGTCAATGCTGTTGTGAGTCTTTGTTCTTGGTCTGTTGTTAATGCAATTGCACTTGTCACTTCAGCTAAGACTCGACCTCGTCTTGCTGCAGCTAGTTTTTGCAAATCACCCAAAGTAGAAGTAATTGATCTTCCATGGCGATGACTTATGGCGTGATTAACCAACAAGATTGAGGTGGCACTAAAAGTTTTGCCCACTAAATCATTAATCACACTATTTCTGGCACTTTTTGTCATATTTGGATCAGCAAGTAATAGTTCAAGTTCACCACTTGCAGCTATTGCTCTCTCAAATGCAAATACTTCATCTTCAACTCGATCTAGTTCATTTTTAACTTCACTGGCTGCAAATAAAGCTCTTGCCCCACTTGCCTCCAAGCCTTGAACTAAATCTTGAGTTTGGCTCCAACGCATTTTCACAGCTTCAGAAATTAATGAAACTGCATCATTAGTGCCAATCTTGGCCAAAACATCTTTGGCAACCCCTGCTCTTGCCTCAGGTGAAATACCTGAATCAGTCAGTGTGGTTAAAAGAGTTTTACTACCAGTAATGGCATCGGCCAACAAAAGAATGCTTTCGCCATTTTCAAGTGAATGCAAATTCTTATTGGAATCTACAAGTTTGATTAATGACTGATAAGCGTTCTTGCTGGCACCTAACATTTAGCGTTTACCTCCAGCAGATTCAAGATCTTTAATAAATTGATCAATTACTGCCTTTGCTCGTGCATCATCTTGCAATGAGGCACCAACGATTTTGCTTGCTAAATCAATAGCTAATTTTGAAACATCTAGGCGTAATTCATTAACCGCTTTTGATTTTTCAGCTTCGATTTGAGCGTTTGCTTGTTGAGTAACAGTTTGTGCAACAGTTTGAGCTTCGTTTCTGGCTTCACTAATTAGATTAGTGCGCTCAGATTCAGCAGCAGTACGTATTTTTGCTGCTTCGCTTCTGGCATCAGATAACTGTTGGCGATATTGAGCCAAAGTAATTGATGCTTCTTGTTGCAACTTTTCAGCTTTAGCAATTCCACCTTCAATTGATTCAGTACGAGCTTCCAAAGTCTTTCTAATGTTTGGCAAAGCAAACTTAGAAAGAGCAAAGAAGATCACAAAGAAAGCAATAGTTCCTATGATTAATTCATAAGTTGGTGGCAACAAAACATTGCTATTGCCCCCTGTACCCTCTGCTGCGAGGATCCAGTTCATATTCACACTCCAGTTTTTGGTTGTTAGTTATGCGCCGAAAACGAATGGTGCAACGAAACCAATCAATGCTAAAGCTTCTGCAAGTGCGAAACCCAAAATCATGTTTTGGCGAATTACACCGTAAGCCTCAGGTTGACGAGCAATTGCTTGCACACCGTTACCGAAGATGATGCCGATTCCGACACCTGGACCAATTGCGGCAAGACCGTAACCGATCGAACCAAGTGAACCAGTGATTTCCGCGAGGATCATCATGTTTCCCTTTTCCTTTTCTTTCTTTATCCCACAACTATTTGTTGCAGGAATTCTTTTTTCTTTAGTGCTCCGCGTGCAACGAGCTGGAGATAAATACAGCCGTTAGCAACGTGAAGATGAAGGCTTGAAGTGCTTGGATAAACATTTCAAATCCTGTTAAGACGATAGTCACGAAGAAAGAAACTATGGAACCTAAGTAGCCAATTACTGAGACAAAACCAACAAAATTTGTCAGATTTAACAGATACCAGGCAGAAACCGTAAACACAGTAATAAGTAAGTGTCCAGCAAACATATTGGCAAACAAACGAATCGCCAAAGTAACAGGTCTAATAATCAAAGTTGAGAGCAATTCAATGGGAGTAAGTAACGGATAAATTCCAATTGGCATTCCTGGTGGAAACGCAATGTTTTTGAAATAACCAACTACTCCTTGGTTTTTCATACCTAAGTACATGTAAACAACCCAAACAATAAGAGCTAAAACTACTGGGAATGCAAAACGAGATGAGACTGGAAATTGTGCTCCCGGAATAATTGCCATCACGTTCATGGACCACACAAAGAAAAAGAGAGACGTTAATAATGGTACAAAGCGATCACCGTCTTTGCCCATAATTTCTCGAGCAATATTATCTCTAACAAATAAGTAACCCACCTCAACAACGTTTTGTAAACCAGTTGGAACAAGCTTTGGTTTAGCAAAAGCTGCGATAAAAACAACAGAAACTATTACTGTACAAAGCATTGCCAAAATAACTGGCTTAGTTACTTCAATGGATGTAAAACCAAAAAGATTAAAAGAAGCTAAAGGTCGCCATTCAAATATTCCCGCACCTGGAGCTGGAAATGGACATTCATTGTCACCGAATTTACAAGTTACTTCAGCTAAAGAAATAAAGTTAGCCACGACCAACACCTTTGTTTGGCTTCACTTTATTTACTTACCTTTCTTATTACTTGTTACTTAATTGTTTGAAGGTCATATAAAGCGCTAAAGAAATTCCAAGAATTACTCCAGCAGCGACAAACATTTCAACTTTATTTAGCCAACTTCCGATTAACCAACCAAGTCCTCCGTAAATTAAAATTCCGGAGACTAGACGTCCAAAGATTGCCCATGGATCATCTGATGTTGATTTTCGGGTTCGAAAGTTGTTTTGTTCGCTCACCACTTAAAAGATTAGTCGTCTTTTGACAACTTCAAAGCCTGGGGGGATACAGGTTCGATGACCACATTTTTGTGTTTTGCCATCACCCAAACAGAACCAGCGGTCCAGGAAAGTGTGGAGGCAAGAATTGCGATGCCAAAGCTTCGTCCATCAAGCCAAGCAGCGTCTCTGAGTAACTTTATTAACACAAGTAACACAATTAATTGGGTTAAGTAAACGATCATGGCCACACCTAAACCAATTTCAGGCTTAGTTAACAGCACTCGCCCAATGATGTATTGACCGAATATGAAAAACACCAAAGTTAAAACCATTCCACCTAGCGCGGAATAACCTGCTTGTGCATCTGTGAAAAATGCAGAACCCAGGGAAAAAAGAATGCC
>DAIRXT010000060.1:0-3821 GCA_036819575.1 Candidatus Nanopelagicales bacterium
AAGTGGTCTGGGGTGAATTTCTTCCAGCTACCGGATGTGCGAAGTCACCTGAATTATTAGTCCTGGTGCTAAAAGTAAATATTACTTACGACCAATCACCCCTATTTCTCTTACCCCTAAATACTCTTCCCACAGCCCTTATTTACACACAAATAAACAGCAATTCTGAGTTGGGTTTGTTCAAAAACCTGAAGAATATCTAAATGCCTATTTTTGTGTTGTTAGCCAGTTTGATCCTGATTCCCCCAATACCGGGGGCGATTCAGGTAAAAGATTTTGATTTGCCCAAAGAAGTTTTTGCCAGCGGGCATCGAGGAGTTGACTACTTATCAACTTTTGGCACACCTGTTGTTGCAGCAGCAGATGGTGTGATTACCCATGCTGGCGTAATAGCAAATAGATGGACAATAAGTGTTACGCATAATGAACTTCGTACAACTTATGAACCTGTTAAACCGATAGTTAAAATGGGAGATTTTGTTAAGCAAGGTGAAATAATTGGTTATTTACAACAAATTGGTTCCCATTGCTTTCCTCAAAGTTGCCTACATTTTGGATTAAAGCAAGGCAAGAATTATTTGAATCCTATTATTACCAATTCTAGAAAATATCCTCGATTACTTCCTTTATATCCTTAAGCTCTTGGATGAGCATTTGCAAAAACTTCTCTTAGTCTTTCAATTGTTACGTGGGTATATTTCTGGGTTGTAGCAAGAGATGAATGTCCCAATAGTTCTTGCACAATTCTTAAATCAGCTCCCCCTTCCAACATGTGTGTTGCAGCACTATGCCTTAAATCATGTGGGGAGACATTAACTAAACCTTCAACTCTTGCTATTGCGTTAGTCAAAATTCTTCTAACTTGTCTTGTGTCTAAGCGTTTTCCTCTAGTGCCTAAAAACAATGCATTACCTGATTTTTCATTAGCTAATTCTGCCCTAGCTTTTGTTAGATAGGTTTGAATTGCTTCTTTTGCAGGTTGACCAAAGGGCACTACTCTTTCTTTATTTCCTTTACCGATAACTCTCATAGTGCAACGTGTTAAATCTAGATCTTTAATATCAAGTCCTGTTAATTCACTAACTCTTATTCCAGAAGAATAAAGAACTTCCAAAACAGCGTGATCTCTCATTCGAATTGTCACAGAATTTTCTTCATCATCTAGATTTGAGGCAGTTTGCATTAAATTACTTGCCTGTTTTTGAGCTAAAACATTTGGCAAAGTTCTATTTACTTTAGGTGATATCAATCGAACAGCAGGATCAGTTTTGATCAAACCTTTTTGAAATGCCCAAGTACTAAAAACCCTAACTGTGCTACTTCGTCTAGAAATAGTTGAATTTGAAGACCCTTTCTTTTTTTGGTCTGCTAGCCATAATCTAAAGGTGTTTAATTCTAAAGAATCTAAATTCTTAATTCCTGTTGCTGATGCAAATTCAAGAAAGAGTTCAAGATCTGTTTTGTATGTTCGAACAGTATTTGGACTTCTATTTTTTTCTATCTCAAGATATGTTACAAAATTCTTCACCACATCGCTGAACCAATCTGATGAATTTGTCATAACTTAATATTCCCACATCTTTTATAAATACTGCTTACAAACCTACCTTTGTTGGGATTTGGCCTAAAGGCAGAATCAATTCCAATATCTGTTGGAAGTTACTTACTGACTCAGCTTCCCTATTTCTGATCAGCTCATTTGTTCCTACACTTGAAGTTGAATTAATCGAACCAGGAACAGCTAAAACAAGTCTGTGTAACTTTAAAGCATGTCTGGCAGTGGAAAGTGCGCCAGAAATTTCTGCTGCCTCAACCACCACAGTCGCTTTGGAAAGAGCCGCAATAATTCTGTTTCGGTCTAAAAAGTAATTCTTTGTTGGGCTTCTTCCTGGAGGATACTCACTAATAATGAGTCCATTGTTGTTTATCTTTTCAAATAAAAACTCATTTTTCGAAGGATAAAGTTTATTTAAACCATTTGCTTGCACACAAATTGTTGCACCTTTTGCATTAAGTGCTCCGTGATGACTTGCAGTATCAATTCCGATTGCTCCTCCAGAAACCACACTAAAACCAGTTGCGCCTAAGTCAAATGCGAATTCTCCTGCAATGCTATTTCCATAAATTGTTGATTTTCTTGTCCCCACAATAGAAATACATTCTGAATTCATCAATTCAATGTTGCCTTTATAAAAGATGCCAAATGGCATGTTAGAACCTAAGTCGTTTAAAGATTTAGGCCAATCTGAATGATTTGAAGACACATATTGGATTGAATTTGTGTTGAGTATTTCTTTGAGTTGCTCAATATTTTCAAAGCTACTTAATCTAAGTTTTCTTCTTTTCTCGAAAGCATTTGTTGCTTGGCTGGTGTGAATTAGTTTGAGAGTTTCAAATGCCCCAAAATTTGTGACATTTTTCCAAGTAGATTGATCACAAGTATCAGAGATCCAACTCAAGGCCAAAAATGCGTCGTCTTCAGAAAGAATATTTTTCATTAATCAATAATGACTAATTTGAGTAGGTATTTGTTTTAATTTATATAAACTGTGAATAACTTAAAGCTGTGGATAAGTTTAATTACCCAGAATCTTTTGCCACTCTTGGCGATAAAGTGAGTCTTTTGCAGCATCCATAATGATGAAGAATTTAACCATTTTAAATTGCTCTTCACTTGGAAATACCCATCTATTCTGAGCCAATTCGGGATCTAATTTCTTAGCCTCTTCTTGAGCTCCAACTACTGGGCTGACATATCCAACATATTGAGCAACTTCAGCTGCTATTGCTGGTTGATAAAAATAATCAACTACTTTTTCAGCAAACTCTTTGTTTTCAGACCCTGAAGGGATAAGTAAATTATCTGCAAAAACTAAACCACCAGATTCTGGAACTTCAAAACCAAAATCACCACCTAATTGCCACAAGTCACCTGCATATCCAACAATTGCTGCAACGTCGCCATTTTCTAACGCTAAAGCAGATTCATTTCCAACTATTTGTTGAATCTGACCAGAATCAATTTGGCTTTTCACATATTCAAGAGCTTTGACAAATTCTTCATCGGTGAAATTGTTCAAATCTGCACCAAGCCAAGCCATTACTAGAGGAATTGAATCAGCCATTTCTGAAGACATCAATATTTGACCTTTAAGTCTTGGGTCAAAGAATTGGTCCATTGATGAAATCTGGTCAACGCCTAATAAATCTTTAATTTTTTGTTTGTTAAAACCAATACCTGTAAAGCCTGACTGCCAAGGAACCGTAAATTTTCTCTCAGGGTCATATGCTGCGCCTAGATATGAGGGAATCAAATTATTAACAACATTGGGCATATTGGTTTTATCAAATTGCTCTACGAAACCATTTCTAATCCAAGGCATCACAAAATCATCTGTAACCACGATCAAATCTCGGCCGATTGAATCTCCTTTATCTAATAAAGGTTTTACTTTAGAAAAGAATGCCGCGTTGTCATCAATATCTTCTGTGTAAGAAATATTTATACCTAATTCTTTTTCACAGCTTTCAACAAGAGGAAATGCGCCTTGCTCATCAACGGGCATATACAGAGTAAAATTTGACCAATTAACTGTTACAGCTTGTGAATTAGTTTCCGAATCTGAACTGGTTGAACATGAACTAAGTGAACCTACGACAGGAATTGCTAAAGAAGAAATAGCAACATTTTTTAGTAAATTGCGTCTTGCTAGTTGGGGACGCGGGGGCAATGGATCAGTCACTTCACCTCACTAAAAGTCTTAGCGGTCTTCTAACAATGGTCTTGCGTGATTAACAGTTTTACCATCTTTTAATGCTTT
>DAIRXT010000061.1:0-3695 GCA_036819575.1 Candidatus Nanopelagicales bacterium
TGGTTGCAACACCTAAGGCTTCTAAGACATCTGCTGATCCAGATTTGGAAGATGCTGCACGATTACCGTGTTTGACAACAGGAATGCCACAACCTGCTACTACTAATGCAGCTGCAGTTGAAATATTTACTGTTCCTAAAGAATCTCCGCCAGTTCCGCAGGTGTCAACTGCGTCATTTCCAATATCAAGTTTGACCGAGTGTTCCAACATGATTTCCACAAAAGCAGTAATCTCAGTGGCAGTTTCGCCTTTTTCTTTTAAGCCAAGTAAGAGTTCTTTTATTTCTTCATTGCCGGCATTTCCATCCATCACAGTGTTCATTGCCCATTTAGCTTGGGCAGGACTTAAATCTGTTTTATTTTTTAATGCCGAAAAGATTTCCGACCAGGAAATCAACTGATTCATTTTGCTTGAAGAGCTGTATTGTCAGTGCGGCGTAACAGCGTTGTTGCCACATCAATTAAAACCACTGGATCAATAGGCATTGGCACAACACCTTCTGCTTTTGACCAGGTTGCCAACCATGCATCTTGTGGTCTTTGAATCAAAACAATGATTGGTGGGCAATTAAAGACTTCGTCTTTGGCATTGCGAGCAATTCCCATGCCACCTGCTGGTGCTGCTTCGCCATCTAATATTGCTAAATCAATTTTTCCTGATTTAAGTTCTTTTTTTGCAATGGGTTCTGTTGCTACTTGCACAAACTCAATTTTTGCTAAATCTTTTGCGGGCCTTCTGCCCAATCCGGTCATGACAGCATCACGAATACGACGATCGTCTGAATAAACCAGGACTCTAAGTTCGTGCGCTTGTGAATTTATATCGGCCACGAATGTCACATTAGTCATATGTAGCGCGCCCAAGCACATTTCCCCTATCAATACAGTGACACAATGGTTGATATGTCCACAGCCACGCTTTCGAATCAAAGAGTCAATCGCCCCAACATGGTGGCCGTTGGCACCATCGTTTGGCTAGCCAGTGAGCTGATGTTTTTTGCGGCATTGTTTGCAATGTATTTCACTTTAAGAGCAGTAAATCCTGAAGTTTGGAAAATCGAAACAGAAATTCTAAATATCCCTTTTTCTGCTGCTAACACCACAATTTTGGTTCTAAGTTCTGTGACTGCTCAATTAGGAGTTTTTGCAGCTGAACGTGGCGACAAAGATCGCTTAAGATTTTGGTTCATCATCACTTTCTTAATGGGAGCTGTTTTCGTCGGTGGTCAAGCATTTGAGTACGCAGAGTTAGTTCATGAAGGCTTAACTCTGTCTTCTTCCGCATTTGGTTCAGTCTTTTATTTAACAACTGGTTTCCACGCATTGCATGTGACCGGTGGATTAGTTGCTTTTCTTTTTGTTTTGGCTAGAAGCTATGTCAGACCAAAAATGACTCACGGGTTAGCAACCTCGGCAGTTGTTACTTCCTACTACTGGCACTTTGTCGACGTAGTTTGGATTGGTTTATTCGCAACTATTTATTTGGTGAAATAGGAAAACAAATTGGGAAAATTAGCAAAATTTAGACGCAATAGATTTGCTTCAGTGTTTGTTTTATTTTTTGCCCTTGGATTAGTTTCAATTGGTTTTACTGGAGTCAACAACTTAGTAACACCAGCTGTGGCAAAAATTGGTAATGAAGCAACGCTGGTTGATAAAGGTTCAGCACTTTTTGCTGAAGGTTGTTCTTCCTGTCATGGCCTTAATGGTCAAGGCACAAGTGATGGTCCAACTTTGGCAGGTGTAGGTGCAGCTTCTGTTCACTTCCAAGTTTCAAGTGGTCGTATGCCAATGGCAGCACCAGGTGCACAAGTGGCACGAAAGAAACCAAGTTATAACGAAGAAGAAACTCTTGCCTTAGCTGCTTACGTTGCATCTTTTGGTCCAGGACCTGCAATTCCAAGTGAAGAAGAAGTCAACATGTGGATTAATGCAAGTGTGGCTGAAGGTGGAGAACTTTACAGAACAAACTGTGCCCAGTGCCATAACTTTGCTGGATCTGGTGGAGCACTAACTAATGGTAAATACGCACCAAGTTTAAAAGAAGCTACACCTTTACAAATTTATGAAGCAATGATCACCGGACCACAATCAATGCCAATATTTAGTGACAAAACTTTAACCCCTGAATCAAAAGCAGCAATTATTCGATACATCCAAGAATTAAATAAATCAGAAAACCCAGGTGGTCTTGCTTTAGGAAGACTAGGACCAGTTACTGAAGGACTATTTTTGTGGACAGTTGGATTAGGTGCACTTATTGTTGTGGCAGTTTGGATTGGAGCAAGAGTTAGATGACAAATAATTTTGATATCAATAACACTTTTGATCCAGATAAAGAAAATCAAGCACCAAAGGTTTCCAAAGAAGTTGCCACAAAACTTCCTACCCCAGCAAAAGGTGTGGATCACTACTTAAGAAGAACTGATACTGATCCAAGAGCAGCTAAAAGAGCTGAAAGACAAGTTGCTGCTTTATTTGGGTCCTCATCATTGTTTACTCTAATTTTCTTGGTGTCTTTTGTAGCAATTCCTAGAGAATTAAAAATCTCAGTTCCTTTCATTGGAATTACAAGTGCCCAAAACTTAGTTTTAGGTGTTTCATTTGGTTTAGCAATTTTGTTAATCGGAATTGGGGCCATTCACTGGGCTAAGAAACTGATGCCTGATGTGGAAATGGTTCAAGAACGTAAAGAAATGAAACCTGCAGATGATGTTCAAGAAGAAGCACTAGATGCATTCAGAGTTGGTGCCACAGAATCTGGTGTGGGTTCAAGAAAACTAATCAGAAGAACATTACTGGGTGCTCTTGCCATGTTTCCACTTCCATTTGTGGTGATGCTTCGAGATTTAGGACCTGCCCCAAAGGGTGAATTAAGTAAAACTGTTTGGAAAGAAGATTTACACATCGTTACCGACATCACTTACGCAAAAATTAGACCTGAAGATATTCCGGTAGGAAATCTAATTTCTGCGATGCCAGAAAACATCTTGGAAATTCAAGAAGAAGATCACAACTTAAATGAACGAGGCAAAGCGGCCATTTTGTTAGTCAGAATGCGCCCAGAAGACATAAAAAGCCAACAAGGACCCGATTGGGACTACCAAGGCATCCTTGCTTTCTCGAAAATTTGTACTCACGCTGGCTGTCCGATTGCGCTTTATGAACAAAGGAGCCATCATTTATTGTGTCCGTGTCATCAATCGACTTTTGATTTAGCTGACTCAGGCGAACCGATCTTTGGACCTGGAGCAAGAAGATTGCCTCAGTTAGCAATAACAGTAGATGCAGAAGGCTACTTAGTTGCTCGCCAAGGATTTCAAGAACCAGTTGGACCTAGTTTCTGGGAGCGTGGTGCATGAGTAACACAACAACAGGAAAGAAAACTCCTGCTGCGTATAACTACGTAGATAGCAGAGTTGGTTTTTCAGCTGCCCTAAAACGAAACTTAAGAAAAGTTTTCCCTGATCACTGGTCATTCATGTTAGGTGAAATTGCACTTTATTCATTCATTATTTTATTACTCACAGGAGTATTCCTAACTTTTTGGTACAAACCATCAATGCTTGAAGTTATTTACAACGGCTCCTATGTTCCATTAAAAGGTATTCCTATGACTGAAGCTTACGCTTCAACTTTGGAAATTTCATTTGATGTTCGTGGTGGAATGCTTATTAGACAAATTCATCACTGGG
>DAIRXT010000062.1:0-3654 GCA_036819575.1 Candidatus Nanopelagicales bacterium
AAACTCGTAGCACTGCACAAAATGGTGTTATGCATGCAGAAATTTGTCAACAATGCCATCCTTTCTATACCGGTAAACAAAAGATTTTGGATACCGCAGGTCGTGTATCAAAGTTCGAGAAGCGTTACGGCAAAAGCGCCAACAAATAGCTAATCTTACGGACGTCGGTTTTAAAACACATTTAATTGTGTTTTGAAAAACCGGCGTCCGTTTTGTTTTATCTATTGCAGTTAAAGAGTTGAAGGAGGGTGAAGGCAAATGTTTGAAGGTGTAGTTGATTTAGCTGCAGAGCTAGTTGATCTTGAACATAAAATGTCTGATCCCAAACTTCACTCTGATCAAAATAAGGCCCGCCAAGTTGGTAGAAGATTTGCTGAACTAAAACCAATTGTTGCAACCTGGCGTGAATATCAAAAACTTGTGGAAGATCATGCTGCCGCTGTTGAATTATCAATGGATGATTCTTCATTCAAAGCCGAAGCAGAAAAAATAGCAGCAGAAGTTCAAGTTCTAGCTGACAAATTACAAATGATGTTGATTCCGCGAGATCCACTTGATGGCAAAGATGTGATAGTAGAAGTTAAATCTGGTGAAGGTGGCGAAGAATCTGCTTTGTTTGCCGGAGATTTAGTTCGCATGTATTTAAGATTTGCTGAAAAGCGTGGTTGGAAAGCAACACTTATTGATGCTGTTGATTCAGACATGGGTGGATACAAAAACGCATCCATTGCAATTAAAGCTAAAGGAAATCCTGAAATAGGAACCGCACCTTATGCCTGGATGAAACACGAAGGTGGAGTTCACCGTGTGCAAAGAGTTCCAGTTACTGAATCTCAAGGAAGAGTACACACCTCCGCAGCTGGTGTTTTAGTTTTTCCTGAAGCAGAAGAAATTGATGTTGAAATAAATAATGAAGAAATACGAGTTGATGTTTATCGATCATCTGGTCCAGGTGGGCAATCTGTTAACACCACAGATTCAGCAGTTCGAATAACACACATTCCTACCGGCATTGTGGTTTCTTGCCAGAATGAAAAAAGTCAATTACAAAATAAAGAATCAGCTTTAAGAATATTAAGAGCAAGATTACTTTCCGCTGCCGAAGAAGCCAGAGCGCAAGAAGAATCAGCTTCTCGAAAATCACAAGTAAGAACAGTGGATAGATCAGAAAGAATTAGAACATATAACTTTCCTGAAAATCGTTTAACAGATCACCGTACCGGATATAAATCTCACAATTTGGACCAAATATTAAATGGTGATTTAGATCCTGTTTTGCAATCTTGTGTGGATATGGAAATCACACAAAAGTTGGCTGAGGTAGGAGAAACTCGGTGAGCAAATTAACAAGAAGTGTTCTTGTTGATATTGAATTAAGACTTAAAAATGCTGGAGTGCCTAGTCCTCGCTTTGATGCCGAATCTTTAGTCGCATTTTCATTAGGAATTGAAAGAAATCGCGTTGGCTTAGTTAAAGAAATAGATGATGATCAATATCGTGAACTTGAAAAACTGGTTGAAAAAAGGGTCAGAAGAATCCCTCTGCAACACATTTTAGGGGAACAAGGTTTTAGAAGACTTGTTTTGGAAGTTGGTCCAGGAGTTTTCATTCCTCGCCCAGAGACTGAGCTTTTAGTTGAATCAACAATTAGATATTTAAAGGATAAGAATCAAGACAAAAACATTGTTATTGATCTATGCGCAGGCTCAGGAGCAATATCCCTTGCTATTGCAACTGAAGTTAGCAATTGTGAAGTTTATGCAGTTGAAAAATCAAAAGATGCTTTTGAATACTTAACTAAAAATGTTGAAAACAACAGAGAAAACTTAACAAAAGCTAATGCTAAATTTGTGGCAATAAATTCAAGTATCCAAGAGCCAATCAGCGATTTTTCTGCTCTGGTTGGAAAAGTTGATGTTCTGGTTTCAAATCCGCCCTACATTCCAAACAAGATGATTCCTCGTGAACCAGAAGTAAAAGATCATGAACCAGAGATGGCACTATTTGGTGGCACAGATGGTTTAGATCTTGTAAAAATTGTTATAAAGATGGCAACAGATTTATTAAAACCTGGTGGATTTATTGCTATTGAGCACGCAGATGTGCAAGGTTCTAGTGTGGATGAAACCGGTGTTCCTTTTCATCTACTTGAATCCAAGGCGTTTTCAAAAGTAGAAGACAGAAGAGATTTAAATGGTTTACCAAGATACACAGTTGGTATCAAAATATGATTCGTAAATTTTCTATGGATAATGAAATTCAAAGAAAAGATGGCCTCATCGCCGCAACAGCTGCGGCAAAACGTGGTGACCTAGTTGTATTGCCCACCGACACAGTTTACGGATTAGGAACAGATGCCTTCTCACCTAAAGGTCCACAAAAACTTTTAGCAGCAAAAGGTAGAGAAAGAAATATGCCTATTCCTGTTTTAGTGGGACATGTTAAAGCTTTAGATGGTTTAGCCCAGCGCGTTGATCCCGTCACAAAAGCATTAGCTGAAGCATTCTGGCCAGGAGCTTTAACAATTATTGTGAAAGCTCAACCAACATTGCGTTGGGATTTAGGTGACTCAAATCAAACAGTGGCATTGAGAATGCCACTTAATCCAATTGCAATTGAATTATTGAACGCGGTAGGACCAATGGCAGTAAGTAGTGCCAATAAAACAGGCCAACCTGCAGCAACCAATGTTGATGAAGCTATTGCTCAACTTGGGGAAGAAGTGACTATTTATTTGGATGGGGGACAAACTCCAGGCAATGTTTCGTCCACAATCGTGGATGTTTCATCTGGTGAAATAAAACTACTTCGCCAAGGAGTGATTTCACTAGAGGAAATTCGTCTCATAGTGCCAAGTATTGAAATTGTGTCATAGTATTTCAACCAAGTGATTTGGGAAGGAAATTCAAAAATGGGAAATAGCACTTTCTGGGGTCCAGATTGGGACTCATTAGCAAAACAAGATCCAGAAATTTCATCTCTATTACTTAAAGAATTAGAACGTGCTCGTGGTGGTTTGCAATTAATTGCCAGTGAAAACTTCACTTCTCCTGCAGTCTTAGCAGCTTTGGGAAGTACTTTCAGCAACAAATATGCCGAAGGCTATCCAGGTAAACGCTATTACGGTGGTTGCTCAGTAGTTGATGAAGCAGAAGTTATTGGAATTGAAAGAGCAAAGAAACTATTTGATGCAGATCATGCAAACTTGCAACCACATTCTGGGGCCAGTGCAAATATTGCAGTTTATGGTGCTTTCACAAAACCTGGTGACACAGTTTTAGCAATGAGTCTTGCTCAAGGTGGACATTTAACTCACGGTTCACCAGTTAGTTTTTCTGGTAAATGGTTTAACCCAATTGGTTATTCAGTTGATCCCAAAACAGAATTAATTGATTATGACAATGTTAGAGATTTAGCTAAGCAACATAAACCAAAAATGATTGTGGCAGGTGCAACTGCATATCCACGTTTGGTTGATTTTAAATTGATGAGAGAAATTGCTGATGAAGTTGGCGCTATTTTATGGGTTGATGCAGCGCACTTTATTGGCCTTGTAGCAGGAAAAGCTATTCCAAGTCCTGTTCCATATGCAGACGTTGTTTCATTTACAACACATAAAGTTTTGCGTGGTCCACGCGGAGGAATGATTGTGTG
>DAIRXT010000063.1:0-3616 GCA_036819575.1 Candidatus Nanopelagicales bacterium
TTGGTCCATTAGCACTAATTCAAACCGGTGATGTTATTTCTCTTGATGTTGAAAAAAGAACATTAAATGTAGAACTTACTGAAGAAGAGCTAAATAGTAGGAAACCAAGTCAAAAGATGATTGATGCTTTAGCTAAACCAGATCGCGGTTGGCAAAAAATGTATGTCGAACATGTCAACCAAGCAGATACTGGTGCTGATTTAGATTTCCTAGTGGGATCAAGTGGATCCCAGGTGTTGCGTGAATCGCACTAATAACCTCAACCAAGAACTATTTGAGGATTTAAAGAAAGCACTACCCGATCAAATCTCAGATCAACTCTTTGACAGAGTCAGCATCGCCAATGATGCCTCCCACTATTTATTAACACCGACCTTGGTGGCCAAACCAAAAACAGCCCAACAAATATCAGAAATATTTAAGATCACCCAAAAACATGACTTTGGGATAACTTTTCGCTCTGGTGGAACTTCATTAAGCGGACAAGGGGTAACTGATTCTCTCCTTGTTGATACTCGCAAAAACTTTAAAGAAATAGAAGTTTTAGATAACGGACTAAAGGTAAGAGTTCAACCAGGTTTAACCATCAACCGAGTCAATGCCAGTTTGAGAAAATATGGTCGAAAACTTGGACCAGATCCAGCAAGTGAGATTGCTTGCACCATCGGTGGAGTTATTGCCAATAACTCCAGTGGCATGGCTTGTGGCACAGAATTTAACACCTACAAAACTATTTCGTCCCTAGTTTTTGTGCTGCCATCAGGAACCCTGATTGATTCAAGCAACGTTGATGCCGATGAACAATTAAGAACAAAAGAACCTGAAATCTATGCAGGGCTTCTTGGTTTAAGAAAACGAATTGTTGAAAAACCCCATCTAGTTGAAAAGATCAAAAATGCCTATGCCATAAAAAACACCATGGGTTATGGCTTGAATTCTTTTGTTGACTTTGAAAAACCAATCGACATCTTGACCCATTTGATTGTGGGTAGCGAAGGAACCCTTGCATTCATAGCTGAGGCCACTTTCAACACCTTGCCCCTATTAACAAAATGTGCCACAAGTTTGCTCATCTTTGATGAACTTGAACTTGCCACCAAATCCTTACCCGCTTTGAAAAACACTGATGCAGCAGTAATTGAATTATTAGATATTTCTTCTCTCAAAGTGGCCCAAAGAGAACACATGGCTGATGCGGTGTTGAAAAACCAAGAATTCAAAAACCACGCAGGACTGCTCATCGAATACCAAGCAGAAACAGATCAAACACTTGATGGCCTTATTGATAATGCTCACCAAGTATTCAAAGATTTACCCATTAAGAATGGTGAATTAACTAAATCTGCTGCGATCAGAAATGAGCTGTGGCATGCCCGTAAAGGGCTTTATGCCGCTGTGGCAGGAAATAGACCAAGTGGAACCACAGCTTTACTTGAAGATATTTCGGTACCAGCAAAACATCTGCATAACACCACCACCGAACTATCTGGGCTTTTAAACAAGCACCGCTACTTTGATTCGGTTATCTTTGGGCATGCCAAAGATGGCAATCTTCACTTCTTATTGAACGAAAAGTTTCATGACCCAACCTCATTGAAACGCTACGAAGACTTCACCCACGACATGATCGAGCTGGTTTTATCCCATGACGGCTCCCTCAAAGCAGAACATGGCACCGGTCGAATCATGGCCCCGTTTGTGAAAAAACAATTTGGCGAAGAGCTCTACCAGGTCATGGTTGATTTGAAGAAACTCATCGATAAAAGAAACATTCTCAACCCAGGGGTCATCATCAATGAGAACCAAAACATTCACATTGAAAACCTCAAAGAATCCTTACCTATTGATCAGGAAGTAGATCGTTGCGTGGAGTGTGGATACTGCGAAACCGTTTGTCCCAGCAAAGACTTAACCCTTACCCCTCGCCAAAGAATCACTCTTCGAAGAGCCAAGAAGGATGCTGAAAAAAATAATGATCAGGAATTGATAGATGCCATTGATAGCAACTATGACTATCAAGGACTAGACACGTGCGCTGTTGATGGCATGTGTGCCACAGCTTGCCCAGTACATATCAACACAGGTGACTTGGTTAAAAGATTAAGAAGTGAACAACAAAGCTTTGCCTCCCAAAGTTTGGCAACACTAGCTGCAAATAAATGGTCAGCTACCACTGCTTTTCTTTCTGGGCTTTTAACCACAGCAAAAAATATGCCCGCCCCATTAGTGGAAACAGTAAACAAAATAATTCGACAAATAAGTGGACCTAATTCTGTGCCCTTGTGGAATAAGTCTTTACCAATAGGCGGAAAACAACGCACTTCTTTACAGGCCACAAATCCTGATTTGGTTTATTTCCCATCTTGTGTGAATTCCCTATATGGGCAAAGCGAAATTCAAGCAGCTTTTTTGAGCTTGTGTGAAAAAGCTGGATTAAAAGTTCTCATCCCTGAATCAATTGGTGATCTTTGCTGCGGCACACCCTGGTCATCCAAAGGATTAACTCACGGCTATGAAGTTATGGCTTTGAAAACGAAAAAAGAAATCATGAAACAAGTAAAAAGAGAAAACCTGATGGTGGTTTCTGATGCCACATCCTGCACCCAAGGCCTAACCCAGATCTTTAGCGAAACCCAAATCCAGATTGTTGATGTTTTAGAATTCGTGGACACAAAAATAATGCCTTTGGTGAAACCAAAAACTAAGTTGTCTTCCCTGGTGCTGCACCCAACATGTTCTGGAGTGGAATTAGGGATCAATAAACACATGAATTCCCTTGCCAATCTGATAAGTAATCAAGTGATTACCCCACTTGATTGGAATTGTTGTGGATTTGCTGGTGATCGAGGATTGCTTCACCCTGAACTAACCCAACAAGCCACCTTGAAACAGGCCCAATCACTCCAATCTGAACGCTTTGTGGCTTATGCATCCAGCAATAAGCCCTGCCAAATTGGATTAGGAATAGCCACTGGCCAAAATTATGTGCACCTTGTAGAACTAGTGGATCAAGTCTGCTGATCTAGTCAGTTACAAAGTCAGTATTTGGTTGCAAAAATTCCTTAAAAAATGCCTATTTGGTAATAAAAATCCTTAATATTTCAAAACATAAAATGTTAAGAAATTAATGAAAAATTAGTTAAAAAATGTCATTTTTTTGAAAAAAAATTAAAGTTTTTTTCAATTATTTTCCAAAAGATGACCACAATATATAGCGCTTTTTGTGCACAAAAATAAATAAGTGCAAAAAGGGGGTTGGCCAAAAACCCCCTCTGACCTGCGAAAATGCACCCTTTTTGCACCTAAAATTAGTTAAGTAATTAACAAATAATTTGTGTTAAAAACATTAAAAATTAGTGCAAAAAAAGTTGCGACACGGCGCGTCGAAATACGCGTTACTTAATGACAATATGCATTTCTTCTGGAACGATTACTCTTAACGTTCTTCTGTGATTTCCGGAACAGAAGACACTCGCCAGGAGGAATTGTGGCAAAAAGAAGAAAAAAAGCAGCGAAGGCAGCTCCAAAGCGCCGTCGCCGTAAGAAAGCAGCATCAGCACCAAAGCGCCGTCGTCGTAAAAAAGCAGCAAAAGCTGCTCCAAAGCGTCGTCGTCGT
>DAIRXT010000064.1:0-3605 GCA_036819575.1 Candidatus Nanopelagicales bacterium
TACTTCAAAGCCGCAGCGAGGCCTAACGACTGGCCTCCTCGCTGCGGGAGTTCGCTATTGCTGGTCTGCATTCCCCACAGCGACTAACTTGAAGAGGTCAAAAGCAAAATGAAAAACAATAATCAAAAAACTTCCCCGATGAAGTTTCAGCGCTATGAAGCATTCGCCCCCATCGATTTAAAAGATCGCACCTGGCCAAATAAGAAAATCACCAAAGCCCCACGTTGGTGTGCTGTGGACCTTCGAGATGGTAATCAAGCACTTATTGATCCAATGACACCTGCTCGTAAGAGAAAAATGTTTGAGTTGTTAGTCAAGATGGGTTACAAAGAGATTGAAGTTGGTTTTCCAGCTGCTTCTCAAAATGATTTTGATTTTGTGCGCCAATTAATCAAAGATGATGTGATTCCAGATGATGTGGTTATTCAAGTACTAACTCAAGCACGTGAGCATTTAATTGAAAAAACCTATGAATCACTTGAAGGTGTGGACAATGCAATTGTGCACGTTTATAACTCAACTTCAACTCTACAAAGAAGAGTTGTTTTTGATTTAGATAGAGATGGAATCAAAGACATCGCAGTGCAGGGTGCTCAATTAGTAGCAAAATATGCCGAACAAATGGGTAAGAGTGAAATCTTTTTTGAGTATTCACCTGAATCATTTACAGGCACTGAACTTGAATATGCGGCTGAAGTTTGTAACGCAGTAAATGACGTGTGGCAACCAACTAAGGATCGTCCAAGTGTTATCAATTTACCTGCCACAGTTGAAATGGCTTCACCAAATGTTTATGCAGACTCAATTGAGTGGATGAATAGAAACTTAACAAGAAGAGAAGGTGTAATTCTTTCACTTCACCCACACAACGATCGTGGAACAGCTGTTGCTGCAGCAGAACTTGGTTATTTAGCTGGAGCAGATCGAATTGAAGGTTGTCTTTTTGGAAATGGTGAAAGAACTGGAAACGTTTGTCTTGTTACTTTGGGATTAAACTTGTTTAGTCAAGGTATTGATCCACAAATTGATTTCAGTGATATTGACGAAATTAAACGAACAGTTGAATATTGCAATCAATTACCAGTTGCTGAGAGACATCCCTATGGTGGAGATTTAGTTTTCACTGCGTTTTCAGGTTCTCATCAAGATGCAATAAACAAAGGTTTAAAAGCTTTACAAAAAGATGCTGACAAAGCAGGAAAATCAGTTGATGATTTCAATTGGCAAGTTCCTTACTTACCGATTGATCCTAAAGATGTTGGCAGAACCTATGAAGCAGTAATTCGTGTTAACTCTCAATCAGGCAAAGGTGGAGTTGCCTACATTATGAAGACTGAACACCAATTAGATCTTCCTAGAAAATTACAAATTGAATTTAGCCAAGTAATTCAAAAAGTAACAGATTCAGAAGGTGGCGAAGTTTTACCTACTGCAATGTGGGAAATCTTCAAAGATGAATACTTACCAAATCCTGATAAACCATGGGGAAGGTTCTCATTAGTTTCTGTTGCTCAAGATTCAGCAGTAGATGGCGACACTACTTTGACAGCCACCATTAAAGATGCTGGTAAAGAATTTGTTATTAAAGGTGTAGGCAATGGTCCAATTGCTGCTTTTTGTAACGCTCTAGCAACTCATGGAGTTAACTTAAAAGTTCTTGATTATCACGAACATGCTCTTTCAGCAGGTGGTGATGCACAAGCTGCTGCCTACCTTGAATGCTCCATAAATTCAAAAGTTCTGTGGGGTGTGGGAATTGATCCAAGCATTGTTACTTCTTCACTAAAAGCAATTATTAGTGCAGTTAACAGATCAGTTCGCTAACTTAAATTAACAGCTTTAACAAATTTAGCTTGCAGAGTGCTACTTAATTCATTTAATACTTCCTGAGGTATTTCTGAGTCAAGAGTTAAAGCAACTAAGGCATCTCCACCTTTAGTTTCTCTAGCTAGTTGAAGATTTGCAATATTGATATTGGATTTACCAAGAATGCCACCAATAATTCCAATCATGCCAGGCTTATCGCTGTATTTAATAAAAGCCATTTGTTCATTAATGGCAACATCTATTTCATACTTATCAATCCCTACTAATTTCACTGTTGAGTTTGGACCCGTTATTGTTCCAGAAGCAGAGGCGACTTCACCTGTCGTAGTTGTTAATTCAACTCTTGCCACAACTTTAAAGTTAGGTGAATCAATTGTGGTGTGAAGGGAAGTTTCAATGCCACGATCTTTTGCTAATAAAGGCGCATTCACATAAGAAACTGGTTCATGCACAAGTTGAGTTAATAAACCTTTAAGGGCAGAAATTTCTAAAATTCTTAATTCATTTTCAACAACTTCACCACTTATTTCAACATGAACTCTGTTTATTGCACCACTTACTAAGCCAGCAGCAATTCTTCCCATGTTTTCAACCAAAGGAAGTAGTGGTCTAACTGGTTTAGCAATTGCTCCTCCACTGACGTTGACTGCGTCAGGAACAAGTTCGCCACTTAAAGCTAGGCGCACAGATTTTGCTACCGCAATACCAGCTTTTTCTTGCGCTTCATCAGTTGATGCACCTAAGTGTGGAGTTGAAACTACTTGATCAAGTGAAAATAATGGGGAATCTGTGCAAGGTTCAGTGTCATAAACATCTATTCCTGCTCCAGCCACTCTTCCTTCTTTAAGAGCATTAAACAAAGCTTCTTCGTTAACAATTCCACCTCGTGAGGCATTTATAATTCTCACACTTGGTTTAACTTTTTTTAGAGCTTCAACTCCAATTAAACCTGCAGTTTCTGGAGTCTTTGGTAAATGAACTGTAATAAAATCACTTTGTTCCAGTAATTCATCTAATGAAACAATTCTTACGTTATGTGATGCAGCTTTAGCAGGCTGCACAAAAGGGTCATAAGCAATCAAATTGACTCCAAAGCCGGCAAGTCTTTGTGCAACTAATACACCAATTCGACCAAAGCCCACAATTCCAATAGTTTTTTCACTTAGTTCAATACCAGTAAATTTACTTCTCTTCCATTCACCTTTTTTCAAAGCAATATTTGCAGGAACAATATTTCGAGCAGTAGCAAGAATTAGTGAAACTGCTAATTCTGCTGCTGAAGTTATGTTTGAAGTGGGAGCATTTACCACCATAATTCCTTGAGTAGTTGCTGCTGCCACATCAACGTTATCTAGCCCAACACCTGCTCGAGCAATTATTCGTAGTTTTTTTGCTTCAGCTAAAACTTGTTTGTCTAATTTTGTGGCAGATCTAACCAAAATTGCATCAACATCAACGATCGCTTTTAAGAGTTCATCTTTATTTGAGCCATCACAATTTCTAATTTCAAAATCTGGTCCAAGAGCTTTTACCGTGGCAGGAGAAAGTTCTTCTGCTATTAGAACAATTGGTTTGGACATATTTCAAGTCTACTTAGTTGATTTATTATCGCGACATGAGTCTGAGCAATACTTAACTTGATCCCAATTTTTAGCCCAAGATTTTCGCCACGTCATAACCCGTGAACAACGAACACAGATTTTTTCTTTTTTAGGATGCTTAGAAATATGTGAGCCCACATAACCTATTTTAGGTCAGTGGGCTCATTTGGCTAATCG
>DAIRXT010000065.1:0-3540 GCA_036819575.1 Candidatus Nanopelagicales bacterium
GCAGTAAGCCTTAACTCAAGTCTGGTTTCATGCCACGGAGCATTACAGATTGAATTTAGTGGAAGTTCCAATACACCTTGTGTGTTTTTAATGACATTTGATTTACCAGTTAAGTTAGCGTCAATGACCACAACTTGGTCGTGAGCAAAGCATCCGCCTGGCAAAGTTGTTGCATTAGATTTCTTGCCATCAGCACTTCTATAAACTCCACCAGTAAAATAGATTGACTTTGGAGAACCAGAAGTATTTTTAAGAACTGTTTGAATATATGTGTTTCCATTTGTTGACTGGTATGCAGTTCCAGTTCTGAATTCAATTTCTTCTGCTCTGTCAGCATTTTCTGCAACACCACTTAATGAGAAAATAAGTGAATCAAGACTTAACTTGGTTCCAGATGCACTTTTTGAAACAGACCAGCTTTTAACTTTGCCTTTGGAATCTAATTTAAAATCTGAATAAACACCATTAAAAGCAGTTACAGGAGTCTTCAAGGAAATTGAATTTTTACTAAATTTTGCAGTACCTTTTGCTGGATTGGTAACGACTATCCCAGAAGGAGCAACTGAGAAAGGTTTTAAACTTCTCCAATATTTATCAGCACTTAAACTATTTTGAATCATTGTTAGAGCTAAATCTGCTGAAGAATTCTGTGAAATGTATTTTTGAGCAATACTTACTTTGTCAGGATCACTTGATGCAATAGCGGTAAAGAGGGCTTTGACATTTGAATTTGTAACCGCTGCGTTGGTTAATGGCATGGCATTGGCAGTGATCAAATTTGAACTCAAAAATAGGCTTGAAACTAAAATCAAAAATTTCTTATTCTTTAACACAGGATCCTCTTTCGCTCTTTCTTCACTATAAACCAGTTTTGACTAAAATTTTCGACCTAGACACATTTTGACTCAGGTAACACTAGTTTTAGGCTCACCAATTTTATGGAAATCACCACTTTTTACATATTCTGCAATTCGATTCATTCCATCCCAAATCTCTACGTAGGTATTAGTTAGGGGAGAGATTGCAAGTCTTATGCAATCTGGAACGCGATAATCAGGGATAACATCCTTATCTATTCTTAATCCTCGAGCAATTTTTTCTGCAAATTTATGATGAATTGAAATATGGCCACCCCTCATCGCAGAATCTCTTGGTGTTGCCAACTCAAAACCTAAAGGTGAAAGAAGTTCATCAAAAATTTCAATCATCATATTTGTACCAATGGCAGCTTTTTGGCTAATTAATTTTAAAGTTGCTTCATGAATCATTTCAAAGGATGTTTTAACACAACGAAGTCCTAAAACAGAAGGACTTGCTATTTGAAAACCTCTCATGCCTTCTGCTCTTTCAAATTCTGACCCCATGATGAATTGATCTTTTTGTGCGAACCAACCTTGAATCGGCATGCTTATTTCTTTTTGTAATTTCTTGTTGACATATATCCAAGCAGGAGATCCAGGACCTGAATTTCCATATTTGTATGTGCAACCAATCGCTAAATCAACATTATGTTTATCGAACTGAAGATCGACTACACCTATTGCATGAGATGCGTCCCAAACAACTAAGGATCCAAATTTATGAACTAATTCAGTCAACTCTTTAACGTTATTTAGTGCACCTGATCTGTATTGAATCACAGAAAAAGTCACAAGTGCGACATCATCATTTAGGTATTTTTCTAATTCTGAAGTAGTAATCAATTCAGTTGAACCGTTGTATTTTTCTTCAATGGTTCGAATATCATTTTTGATCGTAACAAGATTTAATTTCAATTCATCAGCAATGCCTTGTAAAACATATCGATCAGTTGGGAAATTTGCTTCATCAATTATGACAGTTTTTCTATTCGGTCTTGCAGTAATAGCTGCTTTACATGCTCTATAAAAATTAATACTCGTTGTATCGGCGACTAAGACTTGTCCAGATTCTGCTCCTAAGGAAGCTTTACCAACTAAATCACCAACTCTTTGAGCTTCATCGATCCAATGAGCCCATCCATTAACAAGTTCAGAGCCCCACTCATTAAGTAGGAAACTATTAATATTGTCAATTGTTTTCTTTGGCAAACGTCCTAAGGAATTGCCGTCCAAGTAACAAAGATTTGAATCAGTTTTGACAAATTCTCCAACATATTTATTTAGTGGATCTTTCTCGTCAAGTTCTATTGCTTGGGCTCTAGTGATCATGGACAAATGCTAGGACTTGCGTAGGATTTGGTCTATGTCAGATTCCAAATACCAGGCATCTCTTTCCTATTCCTCATATTTGAAGGTCAATGAACTACTTGATTTACAAAAACCAGTTTCTGAGGGCCCTGAGCATGACGAGATGCTTTTCATCGTCATTCACCAAACATATGAACTTTGGTTTAAGCAATTGATTCATGAATTCAAACAAGCAATGAAATTACTAGATGACGATAAACTCTTTGACACTTTAGCTGTCTTAGGTCGAATAAGAACGATTTATAAAACTTTAGTTGCTCAAATTGATATTTTAGAAACGATGACTCCTTTGCAATTCAATTCATTTAGAGGGCGTTTGGAATCAAGTAGTGGTTTTCAATCAGCTCAGTTTAGAAAAGTTGAAGCAATTCTTGGCCGAAGAGATTCATCTATGGCTGATCATTTTGATCCCCAATCAAAAGACTTTAAAGAAATAACGGAGTTACTTAAAAAGCCAAGTTTGTGGGATCATGTTCTAAATCACTTATCAAGAAGAAAACATAATTTCCCTGAGGAAGTATTAAAGCGAGATGTATCTAAGGAGTATGAATTAAATCAAGATGTTGAAAAAGGAATCCTTTCTGCTTACAAAAAAGATCCAGAGGCAGGACTGCTGTTGGAAAAGTTAGTTGATATTGATGAAGGGCAACAAGAATGGCGTTATCGCCATGTAAAAATGGTGGAGCGAACCATTGGAGCCAAAATGGGTACAGGTGGATCAAGTGGGGCACAGTATTTGATAACAACATTGTTTAAACCAACAATGCCTGAATTATGGAGTGTAAGGTCACAACTTTAAAATGAATTTAAATATTAGAGAGTTAAAAGAAACCGATAAAGATAGATGGCTAGAGCTTTGGGCTGGCTACTTGGAATTCTATAAATCAAATTTAAGCCCAGAACAAACAGAATTTACTTGGAAACGTTTGATTAATAATGAACAGAAAATGTATGGCTTTGTGGCGGAAAACGAAAATGGGGTAATTGGTTTTACCCATTGTCTTTTTAGGCCATCGACTTGGACAGAAACTGATTATTGTTACTTAGAAGATTTATTTGTCGATCCAAATATAAGAGGTAAAGGTGTGGGTCGAGCATTGATGAATAGAGTTGTTGAGTTAGCAAAAGAGAAAAACTCTAAGCGTGTTTATTGGACAACACAAGAATTTAATAAAACTGCTCGAGTTTTATATGATTCAATCACTTCGGTATCTGAATTTGTGCAGTATCGACTGCCATTAAGTTAACAACTTTTTGGTGCACCGCCAGGGAATCGAACCCCGGACCCGCTGATTAAGAGTCAGCTGCTCTA
>DAIRXT010000066.1:0-3538 GCA_036819575.1 Candidatus Nanopelagicales bacterium
TGAATAGCCAAAAAATTAAAATACCAAGTTCCAACCAATCCTGCTATGGCAAGTAAAAGATAAGTTATTGAGCGAGAATTCCAGTTCTTCAACATGACCTTATTTTGACATCAAATAGATTAGGAATCATATGGTTAGTCATTCAACACACCTTCGAAACGGCATTGAGCAAGTCAAATCAATATGCCCTCACCTTAAACACTTTGTTGAAATAAGCAGCAAATGTAATTTGAAACCACAGGAGCCATCCATAAATTCATATTTTGAATCCCTGGTGCGATCTGTAATCGCCCAACAAATCTCTGCGGTGGCTGCGGGAACAATTACCCAAAGAGTAAGAAAGCTAACCAACAATAAGATCACTCCCCGAGTAATTTCTAATCGAACTGAAAAAGAATTACGCTCGGTAGGATTATCGGCTTCAAAAATTAAAACAATCCAGGGTTTAGCTAATGCTCACCTAAGTAAAGAAATTAATCTAGCTGATCTAACCGATGCAACAAATGATGAAGCTGTGAAAATGCTTAGTTCTCAATGGGGAATTGGTAGATGGACAGCTGAAATGTTTTTGATGTTCACCTTGGGCAGACTTGATATTTGGCCAGTTGGTGATCTAGCCGTACGCAGAGGATGGCAAATTGCACACGGACTAAAAGAAATGCCTAATGAGAAACAAATGGAACCTTTAGGTAACCCATTTGCTCCATATCGTTCAATAGCGGCTTGGTATTGCTGGAGAGTGCTTGAACCAGAAGAGCCTTGGTAGAGATTTCACGATAGATTAATGTCAAATGTTTAATAAATCACAAATTCAATTGAAAACACCCGAACAATTTGAAATCATGCGAAAAGCCGGACGAGTTGTTGCACTTTGTTTGGCAGAGATTGAATCAAAGGTTAAACCTGGAATGACAACATTTGAATTAGATTTAATCGCCAGAAAAATTATGGAAATGGAAGGAGCTAATCCTTCATTTTTGGGCTATCACGGTTATCCGGCTGTAATTTGTGTTTCAGTAAATGAAGAAGTTGTGCATGGAATTCCAAATGAAAATAGAGTTATTAACGATGGAGACTTAATAAGTATTGATTGTGGAGCAATAATTGATGGTTGGCATGGAGATGCCGCTATTACAGTTTCGGTAGGAAACGTTAAGCCAGAGCACCAAAAATTAAGTGATATAACAAAAGAAGCACTGCAAGTTGGAATAAATGCTGCTCAACCTGGAAAACATATTGGCGATATTGGTTTTGCCATAGAAACTTTTGTTAGATCACACCAAGACCTACGAATTGGAATACTGGAAGATTATGTGGGTCATGGAATTGGAACAGAAATGCACATGGCACCAAGTGTGCCAAATTATGGCAAACCAGGAACTGGGCCAAAGTTAGTAGAAGGTATGGCAATTGCTATTGAGCCAATGTTGGTTCTAGGTAGCAATAAAGTTCATGTGCTGGAAGATGAATGGACAGTTGTTTCTAGTGAAGGATCATTTGCTAGTCATTGGGAAAACACCATCGCTATCACCAAAAATGGTCCTGAAATTCTCACAAAGCTATGACAGAGCAACAGAAATACAAAGTAGTTAAGAAATTCTCTGATTTTGAAATTCGAGATTATGAGTCTTGCTTTATCGCAGAAGTTAGTGTTGAAGGATCTCTTAGTACTGCGGGAAGTTATGGTTTTAGGCCACTTTTTAATTACATTTCCCAAAACAATATTTCTATGACTGCCCCAGTACTTCAGGTTCCGGTGAAAAGTAATTTATGGAAAATTTCTTTTGTCATGCCAAGTGGCTCGGATATTTCTAGCTTGCCTATTGCCAAAAACACAGAGGTAGAAATTAAACAACTTCCTCAAGCTTTCTATGCTTGTTTAAGATTCACAGGCAATTACTCGCAAGAAAAATTAGAGAAAAATATAAAACTATTGAAAAATGCGCTCCTTAGAGAGTCAATTTCTGAGATCGGTTTTGATAATAATTGGCGAAGTGCCCGTTTTGATCCACCATTTAAACCTTCATTTCTCAAAAGAAATGAAGTGCAAATCCCTATTGCGTGGAAAAACTAACTAGCTAAAGCTGATTTAATCTTTTCTTCAACTTCACTAACTGAACCCATTCCATCAACTTTTTGTAAGATTCCACGTTTTTGGTATTCAGCTAACAGCGGTGCTGTTGAGGAAGCATAAACATCTAATCTTTTAGTGATTACTTCTTTAGTGTCATCAATTCTTCCCTGTTCTTGGGAACGCTTAAGAAGTCTTTCCACCACAACTGGAAGATCAATTGTTATTTCTAAGACTTTCTCTATTTTTTGAGAATTCTTAGCAAGAATTTGATCCAAGAAATTCACCTGGTCAATAGTTCTTGGGTAGCCATCAAGTAGGAAACCATTTTTGGCATCATCCCAAGTTAATCTGTCTTCCACAATTCTGTTTGTGACTTCATCTGGAACATATAGGCCTTGATCATAAAATGCTTTAGCTTCCAGTCCAAGCGGGGTTTCTTTCTTCATATTTTCTCGGAAAATATCTCCTGTAGAAATATGAGGAATGTTAAATGTTTTTGAAATACTTACCGCTTGTGTGCCTTTGCCCGCACCTGGTGGGCCCATGATTAATAGGCGCATTTAATTAAATTGTGGGATTTTGTTTAATGAAGCCTTCATAGCTTCTTTGTTGTAATTGACTTTCAATTTGCTTAACAGTGTCAAGACCAACACCAACCATAATTAGCAAGCTGGTACCACCAAATAAGAATCTGTCTCCTACTCCAAGTGCTCCAAAAGCAATAAATGGAATTACCGCAATAATTGTTAAATAAGTAGATCCTGCAGCCATCAGGCGTGAAAGCACATATTTCAAATATTCAGCAGTTGGATTTCCAGCTCTAATGCCAGGAATAAACCCACCATATTTTTTCATATTCTCTGCAACTTCTTTAGGATCAAATGTGATTGAGGCATAGAAATAAGCAAAGAAAACAATTAATAATGCATAAGTTACAACGTAGGGAACTTCAGTTCCATTTTGAAAGTTTCGAGAAACCCATTGTGCCCAAGGACTTTGTGAGGCAGAAAGCTGAACTAATAATGAAGGAATATAGAGAAGTGAAGAAGCAAAAATTACTGGAATAACTCCTGCCATGTTCACCTTCAAAGGAATATAAGTAGAAGTTCCCCCATAAGAGGCTCTGCCTACCATTCGCTTGGCATATTGAACAGGGATTCTTCTTTGCGCTTGTTCCACAAAAACCACACCAACAATAATTGTGATTCCAACAGCTGCAGTTGCAATGAATGTGAAAAGTCCATTGATTGTTAAAATCGCTGCAAATTGACTTGGAATTGAAGAAATAATAGAGGCAAAAATCAAGAGTGACATTCCATTACCAACACCGCGTTGAGTGATTAATTCACCAAACCACATCACTAATGCAGTTCCGGCAGTCATTGTTAGAACCATTGAAATCATCACAGGTAAACTTTGGTTAGGAATTAAATCATTTGGACAACCTCTTAATAATTGTCCTGG
>DAIRXT010000067.1:0-3305 GCA_036819575.1 Candidatus Nanopelagicales bacterium
TCATTTCGCGACAAACATCAGTTGCAGTATTAGTTGAAGTGTCAATATCGCTAATTAATAATCGAATTGAGTTTGTGCCACAATCAATGGCAGCAACTCTTTTCATTGTTCTTCCTTAATGCAAGCTTTGGTGGCCCAATTACCTAGTCTTATTAAAGCGTCATCTCCAACAGGATTTATGCCCGGTCCAACTGCAAGTGAGTGAGCAACTAGAGCGTGTAAACACTTAACACGATTAGGCATTCCCCCAGCAGAGATTTCTTCGATTTCTTCTATTACTCCATATTTGTTTCGTCGTTGTAAATAATCTTGATGAGCTTTGCTGTATTTTTCTGCAAAGTCTTTATCAGTTTTTAGTCTTTCTTCATATTCCTTCATTAATCCTGATGCTTCTAAAGTTCCAATCATGGAATTTAAATTTGCACATGTTAAATAGAAATGAGTAGGAAAAGGTTCCCCGTCAGATAAAACTGGTTTTGTTGCCACAACTGTTGGTTTGCCACATTGACATCTATTTGCAACTTCAATTACCCCTCTGGGTGTTCTTCCTAGTTGAAGTTCAATTGCATCAATATCTTTTTGCTCAAAACTCATTTCGGAGCATTCGGTCTAATTGCTGTGGTTTGATTTTCGTTAATGATTTCTTCTCCCGAATCTGCTTCCAGCCAGGAGTTATATAAGTTTTTATACCAAGGTGCAGGTTGTGCAGGTTCTCCTGCCCAAGCAGTAGCAGGTTGTGCATTCGTTATTACTTCTGGTTGACCATCTAAACCAATTACGGAGAAAACAATTTCTCCTGGCATCACATAATGTAAACGCGCTCTTGCTTGTGCTGCAACAAAATTAGGATCATTCCATTTAGCTTGAACTTCTCTTAAAAGTTCAACTTGTTTTTCACTTTGTTGCACTTGTATTTTGAGTGCTTCAATTCTTGCTCTTTGTGCCACTAAATCTCTGATAGGTGAAGCCAACATCAGAATCAAAATAATGAAGGCAGAAAGCATTACAACTAGACGACCATTTATTGATGGTCGTCTAAATTTTGTTTTACCTTTCATACCTTCTAATAAACCGCGTTAGAAGCGTGGAAATGCGGAGCGACCCGCATAAAGTGCAGAACTTCCCAATTCTTTTTCAATTCTTAAGAGTTGGTTGTATTTTGCAACTCGTTCTCCTCGAGCAGGAGCACCGGTTTTAATCTGTCCACCATTTGTCGCAACTGCTAAGTCAGCAATTGTGGTGTCTTCAGTTTCACCTGATCGATGACTCATCATGGTGGCAAATTTATTTTCTTGAGCAAGTTTAACGGCATCAAGAGTTTCTGTTAGCGAACCAATTTGATTTACTTTCACAAGTAATGCATTTGCAGTTGATTCAGAAATTCCTCTTTGTAATCTAACTGGATTTGTCACAAACAAGTCATCTCCAACTAATTGAACTTTGCTGCCAACAACATCTGTTAAGTGTTTCCAGCCAGCCCAATCTTCTTCATTCATTCCATCTTCGATTGAAACAAGTGGGTAATCTGAAACTAGTTTGGAATAGTATTCAGCCATCCATTCAGAAGTTCTTGCTTCACCTTCGAATGAGTACTTGCCATCTTTGTAAAACTCAGTAGCTGCAACATCTAGTGCTAAAGCAATTTGTTCACCTGGTTTAAATCCTGCTTTGGTGATTGCTTCCAAAATTAAATCAAGTGCTGCACGGTTGTTAGGCAATTGTGGAGCAAATCCACCTTCATCACCTAAACCTGTTGCAAGTTTTTTGCTTTTCAATACTGATTTCAGTGCGTGATAAACCTCAACGCCACCTTGTAGTGCATCTGAGAAAGTTTTGAAGCCAATTGGGGCAATCATAAATTCTTGAATTTCTACATCAGTATCAGCGTGAGCTCCACCATTAAGAATGTTCATCATTGGTACTGGTAAAAGATTTGCATCTTTTCCGCCAAGATATTTAAACAGTGATTGGTTTGCAGATTGTGCTGATGCACGAGCCACAGCTAGAGAAACACCTAAAATTGCGTTTGCACCTAATTTAGATTTTGTAGGGGTGCCATCAAGATCAATCATCAATTGATCTATTTTTCTTTGTTCAGTTGAATCTAAACCTTTAATTTTTGGTGCAATTTCACTTTCAATGGCTTTAACAGCTTTTAGTACACCTTTGCCGCCATATCTTTTTTCACCATCACGCAATTCGTGTGCTTCAAATGCACCAGTTGATGCGCCAGATGGGACACCGGCTCTGGAAAGAGTTCCATCAGAAAGACCGATTTCTACTTCAACAGTTGGATTACCACGAGAATCTAGAATTTCGCGTGCAATTACTTTTTCAATCGTGGCCACTAATTTCTCCTATTTTTATATTCTTATTTGGCTTAATCATACCTTCGTGTTGTGAAGAGTTTGTAAGTGTGTAAATTTATGAGCATGCTTGCACCTGAATTGACCTTTGGAGAACCAGACACAATTTCTAATGATGTCGGTTACTTTGGCCCAGAGACAATTACCTGGAGAATTCACTCCGATGTTTTAGCAGTTGTTGGTGGAGTAAGAGCTTTATTTTTACAAGCCCTAGAGCCTAGAGCTTTTGGTGGCGTACAAGCACATTCTCGTTACAGAGAAGAACCTTTTGGCAGATTATTAAGAACGGCTGAATACATCGGAGTTATTTCATTTGGCACTAAAGAAGAAGCCGATCGAGCTGCTTCAAAAGTAAGATCGATGCATAAGGCTTTAGGTTTGGATGTTCCTGAATTATTACTTTGGGTTCATAACGGTTTCACTGATTCTCTGCTTGACATTGCTTTGAGATCTGGAATGAAATTAAGTAAGGCAGATCAAGATAGATATGTTAAAGAACAACTAGTTGCTGCCAAACTTGTTGGACTTGATCCATCAATTTGTCCATCCAATGTTGATGAACTAAATGCCTATTATGAAAATAAGCGTCATGAGTTAGTAGCAGATAAGTTAGTTAGAGAATCTGCCCGATTTATTTTTCTTCCACCAATGAATAGATTTTTTAGATACTTAACTCCATCACAATTATTGTGGGCAATCGTAGTGAGTCTTTCATTTGCGGCTTTACCTCGTTGGGTTAGAAAAATGTATGGTGATTCATGGAGGGGCTCAACTTTGGCTGGGCCTAAATTTGCTGATGCTTCAACTAATTTAACTTTAAGAATATTGCGAAGAATTCTTTTAAAACTTCCTAATAAAGCTAAAAAAGGTCCTCATGTGCAAGCAGCAGAAATTAGATTGAAAGAAAAAATTAATTTAGTTTTCTGATTTCTTTATTTC
>DAIRXT010000068.1:0-3301 GCA_036819575.1 Candidatus Nanopelagicales bacterium
CTTGATCTAGTTGGTTTAACAACACAGGCAAATCGCTATTCACATCAAATGTCTGGTGGACAGCAACAAAGAGTTGCTCTTGCTAGAGCTTTAGCAATTGAACCTAAAGTTCTATTGCTTGATGAACCACTATCAGCATTAGATGCAAAAGTTAGAACTCAATTAAGAGATGAAATTAGAAGAATCCAAATTGAAGTCGGTACAACTACTTTGTTTGTGACTCACGATCAAGAAGAAGCTATGGCAATGGCAGATCGTGTAGGAGTTATGTCAAATGGAAAACTTGAACAAATAGATAAACCAAACATTGTTTACTCCAATCCAACAAGTGCATTTGTTGCATCATTTGTGGGAGCTATGAACAGAATTCCTGCAAAATTAGATGCAGGAAAAGTTTCAGTTCTGGGACAAAGCATAAAACATGGTGGCGGAGCATCTGGAAGCGATTTGGTTGCACTAATTAGACCAGAAAGTATTTCAGTTAGTGTTGCGAATTCAAATTCTGCAAATACTGGAAATGTCTTAGCTAGATCATTTCTTGGCCCACAAACAAGATTGACTGTCACAACAAGTGAAACTAAAACAAATATTCATGTTGATTTGCCAAGTTCTGAAGCAGGACCATTCACCCCTGGTACAACTGTTGGTTTGAAAGTTGAAGCAGACAGTTTATTAACTGATCACCATGGCAAGAACTGATAAAAAAACAATAGGTCCTGGCCAAACAAATAATTTAGGTTGGCGAGATTTAATTGAACATTCTGGTGAATCTCATGTCAATGATTTACCTAAAGGAAAAGTTTTAGCAGTACTAGGACACTTTTCAGATTTACATGTTTGCGATGCAGAATCTCCATCAAGAATTGAATATTTAGATAGATTTTCAGATCCTGATAACAAATGGCGTGATGTTGTTGGATATATCGGAACCTATAGAGCTCAAGAAATATTAACAACTCAAGTTGTCGCATCAATGGTTGATGCACTAAATGATTTAAAAACTGGACCACTAACAAATGCACCAATTGATGCTGTAGTTGTTACCGGGGACATGACAGATAATGCTCAAAAGAATGAAGCTCAGTGGTACATCAGTGCATTAAATGGCGGAAAAGTTGAACCAGTTTCAGGTGATAGAAAAAAATCTGAATGGGTAGGTTCTCATAATGTTGATTACGATACTTGTTATTGGCACCCAGATGGTGCCCCTGTTGGAAAAGAATTAGATCGACCAATTGCAAAATTTGGTTTTCCAATAATTAAAGGTTTAGTTGAAAAAGCCCGTAGTGCATTTATTTCCCAAGGGTTAAATGTTCCCTGGTTTGCAACTTATGGAAACCATGATCAACTGTTACAAGGAACCGTTGCCCCCGATGATGATTTAAATCAATTAACAATTGGAAACAAAAGAATTGTGGGCTTACCCGAAAACTTTGAAAGACCAGAAGTAATTATTCCAGCCGTTGCAGAAGTAGGACCAGTTAGTTATCCGCATACAAAAGATTCACCAAGGGTCACAATTACGCCAGATCAGATGAGAGCGTTTAACACACCAGGAACATTTGCTGATGCTCATATTGCAGCAGGGGGAAATCCTGTGGGACATGGTTTCACCAAAGAAAATGTTCAAAACAATACTGCTTACTGGTGTCACGATTTAGAAAATATTCGAATGATCTCAATGGACACAGTTAATCCTCATGGCGGTTGGCAAGGATCCATCGATGAAAAACAATTAAATTGGATAAAAGAGAAACTCATTGAAGCAAAAGATAAGTACTGTATTTTACTTTCCCATCATCCTTCTCCAACATTAATTAATGACTTTGCTCCAAAAGGATCACCTCGACGAGTTTTAAGAGATGAATTACTTCAAGAGCTTTATCAACATAAGAATTTGATTGCTTGGATTGCAGGACATGTGCACAGACATGCATCAGGAATGCACACTAGACAAGACGGTTCCACATTTTTAGAGTTCACAACTGCTTCCCACATTGATTGGCCACAGCAATCAAGAGTTTTAGAAATTGTGAAAGAAGAAAAAGGTATTGCTATTGCTTCTACGGTAATAGATCATGCAGGCTACCTGGATTGGGAAGATAGAGAGCTGGACTACCTGAGTATGGCTGGGATATCTCGCTGCCTATCTTTGAATGACTGGCAAAGAAGAGATGACTTCAATCCCGTTCTTGCTCGCCATGGCAATAAAGAAGACAGAAATGTGGTTTGGCGAGTAAGCGACCCTTTTTCGTGAGGGACATCTCGGGAAGATAACAATTTGCCCCACGCACCCCACAAACTTGACGAAATAGGTAGGTGGGTGTTACAAGCAAGCTCCCTAAAGGTATGATTTTATTTTGCATCCCAATTCCCAGCCCGCAAGGGCTCGTTTTGTTTTGCAACCCAAAAGTTTATAAAGTGCCCTTCCGACGAAAGGACGCCACTTGGCATCTTCAGCCAAAGCTTCAGGAAAAAATGCTCGCTTATCTTTTGCAAAAATTAAAGAACCTTTGGAAGTCCCAAACTTATTAGATTTACAAATCGAATCATTCGATTGGTTAATGGGTAATGAAAAATGGCAAGCACGTGTAAAGACTGCACTTGATGCTGGCAGAACAGATGTTCCAACAACTTCTGGTTTAACAGAAATCTTTGAAGAAATTTCACCAATTGAAGATCTTGCAGGATCAATGTCACTATCTTTCCGTGATCACAGATTTGAACCAGCAAAATACACAGTTGAACAATGTAGAGATAAAGACGTAACTTACGCACAACCATTATTCGTAACAGCAGAATTTATGAATAACGAAACTGGTGAAATCAAATCCCAAACAGTTTTCATGGGTGATTTCCCAATCATGACAAATAAAGGAACATTTGTAATTAATGGAACTGAAAGAGTTGTAGTTTCACAACTAGTTCGTTCTCCTGGTGTTTATTTTGAGAAGTCAATTGATAAAGCAACAGACAAAGATCTTTTCACCGCAAAAGTAATTCCAAGTCGTGGTGCTTGGTTAGAATTTGAAGTTGATAAAAAAGATTTAGTTGGAGTTCGACTAGATCGTAAACGTAAACAATCAGCAACAGTGTTATTAAAAGCATTAGGTATGACTGCTGAACAAATTGCAACTAAGTTTGCTAAATACCCAGCAATATTAGATACCTTGGCAAAAGATTCAGTTCAAACTCAAGAAGAAGCTTTAGTTGATATTTATCGCAAGATGAGACCAGGTGAACCACCAACAATTGAAGGTGGCCGAAACCTAATTGATAACTACTACTTCAATTCCAAGCG
>DAIRXT010000069.1:0-3284 GCA_036819575.1 Candidatus Nanopelagicales bacterium
ATACTCTTTACATATAAATAGTAGAGATGAAGTAGTTTTGTCTTACTTTCCCAAGTAGAGGAGTCCAAGCGTGACCTACATTATCGCCGAACCATGCATTGATATCAAAGATAAATCATGCATTGAAGAATGTCCGGTTGATTGCATATATGAAGGCGAACGCATGCTTTACATCCATCCTGATGAATGCGTTGACTGCGGAGCTTGTGAACCAGTTTGTCCAGTTGAGGCAATTTATTACGAAGATGATGTTCCAGAAAACTTTAAAGATTACTCTGCCTCAAATGCTGCATTCTTTTCAGAAATCGGTTCGCCAGGAGGCGCAGCAAAATTAGGAATGACAGCAAATGATCCTGCTGTTATCAAAGCTATTGCACCAAAGTCTAAGTAAGAAAAACCGTGAGTAATCAAAAACTGGTTTATCTTGGACCACCAGGAACTTTTACTCACGCAGCAATTGATTTGATGACTGTTCCCTGGAGTGGGGAAATCGTTGCAGAAAAAGAAGTATCCGATGTTGTTTTTGCTGTTGAATCAGGAAGTGCTGATGCAGGTTTAGTTCCATTAGAAAATTCTGTTGAAGGCGATGTCTTAAGCACACTGGATGAATTAATATTTCGCGCTGCACAATGTTTCATAAACGAAGAAATAGTTGTACCAATTTCATTTGTGCTCGCAGTTCCATCTTCCACCAAGAATGCACCGGTGACAAAAGTTTTAACCCATCCACATGCAGCTGCACAATGTAAAGAATTTATCAAAGCAAATAAAATTGAAGTTGAATTCACCGCTTCCACAGCTGATGCTTGTCGCATTGTTGCTGAAAGAAAAGAAGCAGGCTTAGGCGCAATTGCTGCTACAAAAGGTGCTGACACATTTGGTTTGTTTGTTAAACAAACCAGACTAGAAGATTTTGCTGGTGGAAAAACCAGAATGGCTTTAATTTCTCGTAATCTTTCTTCACCAACTGGTCATGACAAAACCACATTGGTTATTACTCCTGTGGCTGATCGAAATGGTCTTTTATCAGACATCTTGACCTGTTTTGCCAAAAGAGATATTGGTTTAACTTCAATTAGTTCTAGACCTTTAAAAACACGTTTAGGTGAATACACATTTATGGTTTCAGCACGAGGACACATTGGTGAACCAACATTGCAAGCAGCAATTATGGATGTCAGTAATTTAGGAGCTGCAGTTAAAGTTCTTGGTTCATACCCAATGAATCCAGAAATTAGTTCTGCAAGAGTGGGCGAATCATTACCACCAGGCAGTGTTACATCTGATGTGTTAAAAGAATGGGTTGAGCGTTTAGTAAAAGCTGCAACCGAAGTTCCACGTTAATTAATCAATAATTCTTATGAAGATTTCAATTGTTGGCTTAGGCCTAATCGGTGGGTCAATTGCTCAAGGATTAAAAAGCAAACACCAAATCACCGGTTTTGATCCTGACAAAAATACTCAAGCAGCAGCAACTAAAGCCGGCATAAATATGGCAAATGATTTATCGACATTAGTTAAAGATGCAGAGCTGGTAATTGTTGCAGCCCCCACAAAGCAGAGTGAAGAAACATTAAAAGAACTAAAGAAGATAAATTACCCAGGTATTGTGACAGATATTTGTTCAGTTAAAGCTTCTTTATTAGTTGCAGCAGAGGGTTTGAATTATGTCGGATCTCATCCCATGGCTGGATCTAATGAAGCAGGATTTAATAGTGCCAGTAAAGATTTATTTAAAGATGCGCCTTGGGCAATCTCAGTTGTAAGTGAAACAAATAAAGATGCACTCATTGAAGTTATAAACATAATTTCTGAATTAGGCGGCTTTGTAGTTCCAGTTGATCCACATGAACACGATGAATCAGTAGTTTTAAGTAGTCATCTTGCCCACGTTGTGGCATCTGCATATGCCAAGAGTGTGGGCGAATCAGAATTTGCTCAATTAGCACAATTATTAGCCGGTGGAAGCTTTAGAGATTTAACTCGGGTAACAACTTCTCCGGCAGAAAGAACAGCAGAAATTGTTTGGCCTAATAGAAAATCTTTATCAAGAGTTGTGGAAAATTTGGGAGAAAATTTAGCTAAATTACAAAACTTGCTGGACCAGGGAAGCCAAGCAGATATTGAAAAGTTTCTGTCCTCAGCTAGTTCCTTAAGAACTATTTCAGATGCAACTATGGCAAAGGTGAAAAACAAGCAAGGAAATAAAGTAGTTTCAAAAGCAGATGACCTAGTTAATGATTTCTTAAAATACTCAAAATCTAGAGTTATTGCCTCAGATTTTCAAATCACAAACAACGAAGTTAATTACTTAGTAAACGAAATTTAGTTTTTGTGCAGGACTGAATTTAGTCCGCCCCAACTACCAGTTCTTACTTGAGCTTCTATGGCACCTGTTTGAGAATTTCTTCTGAAGAGCAGATTATTTCCACCAGATAATTCTTTGGCTTTAACAATTTTTGTATCAGGCAAAATAACTTTTGATCCTGCAGTTAGATAAAGACCAGCTTCAACAACACAGTTATCGCCCAAACTGATTCCTAATCCTGCATTTGCACCAATTAAACATTTTTCACCAACACTTATTACTTCTTGTCCTCCACCAGAAAGAGTTCCCATAATCGAGGCACCTCCACCAATATCTGATCCATCTCCCACCACAACACCAGCAGAAATTCTTCCTTCCACCATTGAAGTTCCTAAAGTTCCAGCATTGAAATTAACAAAACCTTCATGCATAACTGTTGTGCCAGAAGCAAGATGAGCACCTAAGCGCACTCGATCAGCATCTGCAATTCGTACACCACTTGGTACAACGTAATCCAACATTCGTGGAAATTTGTCAACCGAAAATATAGTTAAATGTGTTCCAGATTTTTTTGCACTAGATCTAACTTGTTCAACCTTTTCTGGCAAAACTGGTCCAATTGTGGTCCACGCAACATTATTAAGAATTGCAAAAATTCCTTCAAGATTAATTGTTCTTGGTTTTACTAAACGATGAGAAAGTAAATGCAAACGCAAATATGCATCTTCAACACTTTCTGCTGGATTAGATAAATCTTTAATAACTGTTTTGACAACCTTTAATTCACTTCCTCTAACTAAATCTTTTCTTTCATGAGAGGTGGCATCAAGAATTTGGATAGGCGAGGAACTTAAAGCTGGGTTTGGGTACCAAACATCGAGTGTCTTTTTGCCATCAATCGTGGCAATACCTATTGCACTAGCGGCTTCGGTTATAAAACTCATGAGTCAAAACTATCTCTTACTTGGGGTTAATG
>DAIRXT010000070.1:0-3282 GCA_036819575.1 Candidatus Nanopelagicales bacterium
GCTGTGTGTGGGGGATCTGGCTCATCACTTTTAGCAGAGGTTCGTCAAACTGATGCCGATGTATTTGTTACCGCTGACTTAAAGCATCATGCAATCAGTGATAATAAAGTCATGAATGGACCTGCTTTGATTTCAATCTCACATTGGGCAAGTGAATGGTTATGGCTTCCAGAACTTAAAAAACAACTTGAAACTGATTTTAGTCAAAACAATTTTGATGTAAATATTCTTATCTCTGAGATAGTGACAGATTCCTGGGATTTCAGTGTGGAAGCAAAATCATGAAGGCCAAAGTTGAAGTACAAAAATTATTGGTTGACCTAAATGCCATTGATCAAAATATTCGAAAAATAGACCACCAGAAGAAGAACCACCCTCAACTGATGAAAATAACCGAATTAACTGCTCGTCTTCCCTCGATTGAAGCCTCGATTGTTGAAAATGATTCACAAATTAACGAAACAAAGAAAGAACTATCAAGAGCTGAAGTTGATGTGGAAAACATCGCTAAACGTGTTGAAAAAGATAACGAAAGACTAAATTCTGGTGAAACTAGCGCTAAGGATCTGACTCAAATTCAGCATGAAATTGGCACCTTAAAGAGTAAACAAAAAGAATTAGAAGAAGTTGAAATTTCGATTCTTGAAATAATTGAAGACCTAGAGCACAAAAAAAGTGGACTACAGGAAATATTGACGCAAGTAAAAGATGAGATAAGTCAATTAAATACTTCGATTAAAGATGACTTTAGTAAGGCAAATAGCGAGATCGCAGTTTTCACAACTAATAGAAATGAAGTTGTCTCAAAAATTGATAAATCTTTAGTAGAACTTTATGAGAAAATCAGACTTGAACACGGCATAGGAGCAGGAATGTTTAGCCATGGAACCTGTAGTTCTTGTCAAATACAGATTTCACCGGCAGAAATTAGCAAGATTAATGCACTCGATCCTGAAGAAGTTATTAGATGTGAAAATTGTCGATGCATTTTGGTGAGAAATTGAAATTAATAATTGAAGCAGACGGTGGGTCTAGAGGAAATCCTGGTCCTGCAGCTTATGGCTGTCTTGTTAAAAACGCTGAGACTAAAGAAATCCTATTTAAAGAAGGAAAAACTCTAGGAATTACTACTAACAACGTTGCTGAATATAGTGGGCTAGTTGCAGGTTTAACAGCAGCTCATCGAATTGACGCAAATGCTGAAATTGAAGTTCGTATGGATAGCAAATTAGTTGTGGAACAAATGAGTGGTAACTGGAAGATAAAGCATGAAAACATGAAAGATCTAGTCAGCAAAGCTCAAAATGCTTTTCCAAAAGAACAAGTCAAATATGTTTGGGTACCTAGAGAAGAAAACTTATTAGCTGACGAATTACTAAATATTGCTCTTGACGCAGAACTTAATCAATGACCTCGAAGTTTATTTAATAACGACGTAATAAAAGTTGCCTTTTTAAATTTTCTTTCGACGAAATCTGCAATCTTGGCTAATTCAAGTGTTCCATTTACTCCAATCCAACGAAACGGTTCAAATTCCCATTTTTTTGATTTGTGATTTACCCAAGGCATCGAAACTATTTCTGATTCATTCTTAAGAATTAAATCAGCCAATGTTCGACCCGCAAGATTTGAAGTTCCCACTCCATCACCGACATATCCTCCTGCACTTGCTATTCCTGATTTAGCATCAAGTGAAACATGTGCAGCCCAATCGCGTGCAATAGAAAGTGGTCCACCCCAAGCGTGAGTTACTTTAACTCCTTTAATTACCGGAAATAGTTCAACTAAAGTTCTAAGTAATTCATCATGTGTTGGTTTATGGATATCAAATTTGTTATCGATTTTTGAACCAAAATGGTAAGGAGCTCCTCGACCCCCAAAAGCAAATCTATTATCTTTTGTTCTTTGACCATAAATAATTACATTTCTATAGTCAGCAAAAGTTTCTCTGTTCTTTAAGCCAATCTCATTCCATATTTTTTCACTTAACACATCAGTTGCAATCATTAATGAGTAAACAGGAATGCTAGTTCGCTTCAGCCCAGGCAGGTTTGATCTGTATCCTTCGGTGGCATTAATTATGTATTTATAACTAATCTTTGAATTAGGGGTTCTGGCCACATTGTTAGAAAAATTCAAGACTTTTGTGTTTTCAAAGATTTGTGCTCCTTTTGCTTCCACAATCTCAGCAAGAGCTCTCACAAGTTTGGCTGGATTTATTGCAGCGCAATGCGGAGTAAATGTTGCACCCTTTATGTCGGAGGCATTTATTCTCGATTTTGCAGAATACTCATCTAAGAATGTGTAATCAGAATCCTTAAATCCCCATTCCTTGTAATGATTAACTTCGTCAATGGCACGATTTAATTGAATATTGTCCCTGGCAATAGAAAAACTTCCACCTTTTTGCCACTCAGCATCAATGTTTTCATTTTGAATAACATTTCCTACTTCGTCAACAGTTTCAAACATAATTTGTTGCATGCGGATTGCTTTTTCCTTGTTTGATTGTTGCGCTAATTTGTCGAGACCAACTGGAAAAAGTGCTGAACACCAACCACCATTTCGTCCACTTGCCCCAAAACCTGCAACGTTTGATTCAAGTAAGGCAATTTTTATTCCTGGTGATTTCTTAAGCAGATAATAGGCAGACCATAAACCGGTATAGCCAGCTCCAATGATGGCAACGTCTACGTCAATGTCTTTGTTTAGTGATCCTCTTGTTTGTAATGGTTTTTGTAACGAATCCCACCACAGGGAGGTTGGAGGCATAGTCATGATTACTAAACATAATGCCTTAGTTCTACAATTGAAGTATTAAACGAGTTGGTCGGGCAATCGCTGTGTAAAGCAATTTACGCAGAGGAAAGTCCGGGCTCTAAAGAGCAAAGTGGTGGATAACATCCACCCGGGGCGACCCGCGGGAACAGTGCAACAGAGAGTAAACCGCCAAAAGAAATTTTGGTAAGGAGTGAAACGGTGGTGTAAGAGACCACCAGCATTGCAAGTGATTGCAGTGGCTATGTAAACCCCACTTTTGAGCAAGATCAAGAAGTTGCAAGCAATTGCAATGGAGTGAATGTTTGAGAACTGCTCGTTCGAGTTCACAGGTAGATCGCATGACATATGTAGCAATACATATGCAAGATGGATGATTGTCCCTCAGCAATGAGGACAGAACCCGGCTTATAGATCAACTCGTTTATTTAAATTTGTGAGGACTTCAAGGTTTCAACTTGACCAGTCTTGAGTAGACGGGTTTATAGTCTTATTAGTGCTTCA
>DAIRXT010000071.1:0-1185 GCA_036819575.1 Candidatus Nanopelagicales bacterium
TTTGGATTCAATAGGTCATTCCATGAATCAGGAGTGAAGTCAACTAAGTCTGATCGGTAGCAAATTCCAGTTGTTCCCCATGCATATGGAGCTGAATAATTTGTTCCCTTGTCATATGCAAGATCTGCAACTTCTGGAAAAAGATTAGCCAAGTTTGGGATGGCTGCTTTATCAAAGTTAACAATCTTTCCACCATCTGATAAGGCTTGTGCATATTGTCCACTAACAAATGCAATGTCAATTCCTGAATCATCAGAGGCAGTTAACTTACCCATGATTTCTTCGTTGTTTGCATGGTTTGTGATGGTGATATCAACACCGATTGCTTCTTTTACCTTTGCTGCCAAATCTTCTGGGTAATAACCTGCCCAGTTAGAAATAACTAATTTTTGTGTTGTTATGTCAACACTTGAATCCACTGTTGCTGAAGATGCATCACCAGTTGATCCACCACAGGCAGAAAGAACTAGTGCAGCAGCTGCTACAACAGATGCAGAAAACTTATGTTTTCGCATTTTGGTCATCTAAATTTCCTCCAATTGGTCTACCGAGACTTTTCTTATCCCGGCTTATTGCTTTTATGAGTCTGTCAGTTCCCCTAATTGTTTTGCAAGGCAATCGGGAGATCAGTATCAATTTGTTATATGAATTAGGGGCAAGATAGGGGACATGGCCATTATTGATCTGGGCGCGGGCAAAGAAGTTCGCATTACGCATACTCCTGATTTAGCGTTGAAATTTGAACCCGAGGACTTATCTGGTTTGGTGAAGTGGGCCGTGGGGCTAATTAATAGTAAGCAAGATATTCCAGGATTTAGAAGTCAAAGTGTAAACAAAATAATTGTTGGGGATGAAGAACCTGAATACATTGAGGTTGATCAAAGTAATTCTAGTTTTAGATATGGAAACTATTTAGTAAAAATAAGAAAGAAATTGGATTTAACAAACAGAAGTATCAGAGTTTTATCTGCCTTATCGAAGTCAAGATTTGAAAATACACCTAAATATTTTGGGCACGTTGAAATTGAAGTTTTTGGTAAATCAGTTGAATTTATAACAGTTTATGAATTCATTGAGGATTCAACTGATGGTTGGACTTGGGCACCTCAAAAACTTGTTAGTAAAGATCTTTATTGGGTTAACCAATTAGGACAGATTTGTGCTGAGATGCATAGAGATTTAAAA
>DAIRXT010000071.1:1285-3273 GCA_036819575.1 Candidatus Nanopelagicales bacterium
TTTGATGGATCTCCAGTTTTACAGGCAGAGACAAAAAATGGTGGGGCACCGGTTGAAAGTGATGTGGCCCATTTTTTGACTTCGATTGCACTGGCTGCCCGAGTGGGAGAAAGATTAAATGAAATGGAATACGGGCAATTAAATGAAGTAGTCAAATCAGCTCAAGACTCATTTTTGATGAGTTACCAAAATCAAGCCAAATCTTTGGGTCTTTCTCCTCTTGATTTAGGTTTAGTTGAATATTTGAGCCTTCGACAGTATTTGTTTGAAATAATTTATGCTCAAAAGTATTTGCCTAGATGGATTTATGCTCCCGTGATTTCATTGCAACAAGAATTAGGATAGAGACATGGCTGAAACAAATGTGTCAGGATTTAGTGCTGATCTGGCTCAAATTCCAAATGTCATTGTTAGTGCTAGTAAAGAAAAGATTTGGAAATTACCAGTAATTGAAAAGAATCAACCTATCTATTTTGTGGGCATGGGCTCTAGCTTTTATGCCGGCCAAGATGTGGCAAGACAATTAAGAAGTAAAGGTTTTCTTGCCTTTGCTGAAATTGCCAGTGCGATAACCCCGCAAGAGTTTCCTGCTAATTCTTTGGTTGTGGCAATTTCTGCTTCTGGAACAAGTGTGGAAGTTATTAAATTTTTAGAAAATATGCCTGCAAATATAAGAACGATTGCCCTTACTAGAGAAGCAAATAGCAAAATAACCAAGTTAGTTAATGAAGTTTTGTTACTTCCTATTGCGCCAGAAACCGGTGGGGTAAGTATTTGGTCTTATAGAGCAACTTTGATTGGTCTATTTCAACTTTTGGAACAATTAGGAATTGCATCTTCAGTGAAACAATCTTGTGAGATTGCCAGTAAACAAATTCAAAAACTATTGGATTCAAAAAATCAGTGGATCGAATCATTTATGAATTTAACAACTAGTAAAGATGGAATTTGGTTAATGGCACCTGCGGAAAGAAGTGGAAGTGCTTTGCAAGGAGCCTTAATGTTTAGAGAAGGACCAAGATTTTCATCCGATGGTTGCGAAACTGGTGATTGGTCTCATGTGGATGTGTATTTAACAAAATCACTTGACTACAAAGCTTTAATGTTTACCGGAAGCCAATGGGACAATCAAGCAGTGGAATGGTTAACAAATAGAAATTCTAGTTTTGGCTCAATTGGTACATATGCCAAAGGAAACACTGCATCAATAAATATTGAATCAGGAGATCTGTTAGCACAAATGTTGTCCGAATTAATTGTGCCCGAGTTCATGGCTGAAAAGTTGTGGCAGAAACAATAATGAACAGGATTAAATCAATTGGCTAAAACAATTTTTGCTTTCTTAAATGTTTCTCTAGTTGCCCTTTATGCAATTGGATCTGGTTTATGGGTTAACTCTGGTGATGGTTTCTATAGATCCTTAAAGCGCCCCTTTTGGCAACCACCTGATTTTCTTTTTGGGTTAGCCTGGCCATATAACTTCCTGGTTTTGATAATCGCAGGAATATTTGTTGCTAATAACGCAAATAGTTTCTTCAGAGTCCTTTACACAGTTTTATTTGCTTTTAGTGTTGTTACAGCTTTGTTGTGGGCATACAGTTTTTATATTCAACATAATTTGATTCTTGCTGCTATTTCTTTAGCGGTAACAGCATTACTAACAATTCCCATGGTTGCCATTGCTTTTCAGACCAAAGCTTGGTTCGGTTTGATTCTGATCCCGTATCAACTTTGGTTAATCGTTGCCACGTCCTTGTCGATTGGCTATCAGGTCCTAAACAAGGGGTAAATAGTTCCCAAATCGTGACCTTTATTGTGCTCAAAGCAGATTGACCAAGTAACTAGCCTCGTGAGAACCTCGAGGTGGAGGCTTTGGCTTCTAAGGAGTATTTTTATCACGCCGGGCAGTTTTAAAAAGGAGATTAGATGTTTAAGCAACTAGGACCTACAGAATTGATGATCATTTTGTTCATCATTCTTTTGTTATT
>DAIRXT010000072.1:0-3263 GCA_036819575.1 Candidatus Nanopelagicales bacterium
CGTCTCACCAGTCACACATATAACGGCTGATAGCCTAGGAAGTGACGATTTACTGAGCGGGTGCTCGGTTCATCGCGAATTAAAATCCTTACAAATGAAAATCATTTGTTTAAGCACCCGAATAACTAACAAGGAAAGAAGAATTAAATGAGTGAGAAGAAAATCGATAAGTCAGCTGTAATCACAAGTTACGCAACTAATTCAGGTGACACTGGTTCACCAGAAGTTCAAGTCGCTTTATTAACCGAACGTGTTAATCATTTGACAGAACATTTGAAGACTCATAAACACGATCACCATTCACGTCGTGGTTTGTTGTTGTTGGTAGGCCGTCGTCGTCGTTTACTCGACTACTTAGGCAAAACTGATATCAACAGATACCGTGCTTTGATCGAACGTTTAGGTATTCGTCGCTAACTCATTTAATTTATTATTCGAAGAAACCAATCGGGTAATTAGTTAGAAGAAATAAAGAAGATGACCTTCGGTCCTCGGTAGTGATGTCCGGAAAAAGTTTTTTTCCGTGCGTCTCGATCGATGACCGGGTCTAAAATTAGTTTTAAATTATTTCTTTTAATAAAATTACCCCTGTAAAGAAAACAGAGGAAAGCCCATGACGGGTTCAGCAATACATAAATCAACGGCTGTTATTGATAACGGTCCGTTTGGAAAAGTAAATATCCGCTTTGAAACAGGACGCTTAGCTCAACAAGCAGGCGGTGCTGTTCAAGCATTCTTAGATGACGACACCATGGTTTTGTCTGCAACAACTGCAGGTAAAGAACCAAAAGACTCATTTGATTTTTTCCCATTAACAATTGATGTTGAAGAAAAAATGTATGCACTAGGAAAAATTCCTGGTTCATTTTTTAGACGTGAAGGTCGTCCCAGTGAAGCTGCAATTCTTACTTGCAGATTAATTGATCGCCCACTTCGTCCAGCATTTGTTAAAGGATTAAGAAACGAAGTTCAAGTTGTAGTAACTGTTATGTCATTAGATCCACATGTTCTATATGACGTGTTAGCAATTAACGCAGCTTCAGCTTCTACACAATTAGCAGGATTACCATTTTCTGGTCCAATTGGTGGCGTTCGCGTTGCACTAATTGATGGTCATTGGGTGGCATTTCCTAAGTGGCCAGATTTGCAAGATGCAGTATTTGACATGGTGGTAGCAGGAAGAGTTCTACCTGATGGCGATGTTGCAATCATGATGGTTGAAGCAGAAGCAACTGAGCACACAATTGAATTAGTTAAAGGTGGAGCAACTGCACCAACTGAAGAAATTGTGGCACAAGGACTTGATGCAGCAAAACCATTCATCAAAGAGCTATGTCGTGCCCAAGTTGAACTTGCCAAAGTTGCAGCTAAGGAAACTAAAGAATTCCCAATATTCAAAGATTATCAAGATGATGTCTATGAAGCAGTTTCAGCTTTCTCACTTCAAGCTGTATCAAAAGCTATGCAAATCGGTGGCAAAGTTGAAAGACAAACTGCCCTTGATGAAGCAAAAGCTGAAGTTTTGGCTGCGACAACAGATAAATTCCCAGAACGCGAAAAAGAAATTAAAGCCGCGTTTAGTTCTGTTTCTAAAAAAGTAATGCGCGAAAGAGTATTACGCGACAAAATCCGTATTGATGGCAGAACTCCTGTTCAATTACGTGATCTTTCTGCTGAGATAAACATTTTGCCTAGAACTCACGGTTCTGCATTGTTTAATCGTGGTGAAACCCAAGTATTGGGTGTAACTACTTTGAACATGTTGGACTTGGAACAAAAGCTAGACACTTTGTCTCCAGAAACAACAAAGCGTTATATGCATAACTACAACATGCCTCCATATTCAACTGGTGAAACCGGAAGAGTGGGAACTCCAAAGCGTAGAGAAATTGGTCACGGAGCATTAGCAGAACGCGCCCTTGTTCCAGTATTGCCAGGAAGAACTGAATTTCCTTACGCAATCAGACAAGTTTCAGAAGCTATTTCATCTAATGGATCAACATCCATGGCATCAGTTTGCGCATCCACAATGGCAATGCTTAACGCTGGTGTGCCATTGAAAGCAATGGTTGGTGGAATTGCAATGGGATTAATTTCTGGTGAAGTTGATGGCAAACAAGAATATGTTGCCTTAACAGACATTCTTGGTGCTGAAGATGCATTAGGAGATATGGATTTCAAGGTGGCAGGTACATCTGAATTCATTACTGCTTTGCAACTTGATACCAAACTTGATGGAATTCCAGCCAATGTTTTAGCTGCTGCATTAAAGCAAGCTAAAGATGCTCGAACCACAATCTTGGATGTAATGCAAAAAGCAATTGATGCTCCAGGGCAAATGAGTCAATATGCTCCACGCATTATTTCTGTGAAAGTTCCAGTTGACATGATCGGAGCAATCATCGGGCCTAAGGGCAAGATGATTAACGAGATTCAAGAAAAAACTGGTGCACAAATTTCAATTGAAGATGACGGCACAGTATTTATTGGCGCAACAGATGGTGTTGCTGCAGATAAAGCAAAGGCCATGATCGATGGAATTGCAAATCCTCATGTTCCTACAGTTGGTGAAAAATATGAAGGCAAAGTTGTTAAGACTGCAGCCTTTGGAGCTTTCGTAAATCTTTACCCAGGTAAAGATGGATTGCTTCACATTTCACAATTGAAGAAAATGGCTGGCGGCAAACGTGTTGAAAAAGTTGAAGATGTAATCAACGTTGGCGACACAGTTCATGTTGAAATTAATGAAATTGATCCAAAAGGAAAACTTTCACTAATTCCAGTTGTTGAAGGCGAAGTCTCAGAATAATTCTGAGAAACTAACCTAATCAAATGATGGATCGCTTTCCAACTCAAACATTAGAAGACACTGGTAAGGGCGGAATAGTTCAACAAACTATTTTGCCCTCAGGTCTAAAAATTATTACTGAAACTGTTCCCACCGTCAGAAGTGCGGCAGTTGGTTATTGGGTTGCCACAGGATCTCGCGATGAAGATATCCCTGAAGCAGGTGCTGCACATTTCTTAGAACATTTACTTTTTAAAGGAACACCAACAAGAACAGCTATGGAAATTTCTTCATCCTTGGAAGCAGTTGGTGGAGATATGAATGCTTTTACAACTCAGGAATATACCTGTTTTCATGCCAAAGTTTTAGATCGAGATGTGAAATTAGTAATTGACACAATTTCAGATATGTTAACTAACTCAAATGTTACTCAAGAAGATGTTGATCAAGAAAGAAATGTTGTTTTAGAAGAAAT
>DAIRXT010000073.1:0-3239 GCA_036819575.1 Candidatus Nanopelagicales bacterium
ATTTACTTAATTCAAATCCTGGTCTAATCCAATCCACATATGCAAAACCTTCACCAAGGGCTTCTGCGACTGCTTTTTTGCCACCTTTGTGATTTGTTAATGCACAAATTGAATCAGCATGAACATGATCAATATGTTTTGAAGGAAGGAAAGCATGAAGCAAAGTTTCAATTGAAGGTCTACGACTGTTTGGATCTACTAAAGCTTTACCAACTAGATCTGTCATTTCTTCATCAGAAAGTTTTTCAAATTGTTTTAAACTTAATAACTCTTCTAAATAAAGTGCGGGGTAATCTACCGCAACAGCATTGGTCATGTCTGCGCCCGAACCCTTAACCCAAAGTACAGTTCGTTTTCTTCCCAGATGATCTGTAATTTCACCTTTAGCAGATGTGTTTCCGCCCCCAAAAACAACAAGAGATTGGTCCGCCCCAATGAATTGAGAGCGATTAACTAATTCTTCTAATGCTTTTGGTATATTCGTCAATTTATTTTCCTTGTTTTCTATTTGCCGGAGTTTCACCTTTTGAAACTTCGATAACACCTAACTCTGTAACTATTGCTGAAATATATTTTGCCGGAGTTACATCAAATGCTGGGTTGTAGCCCCTTGATTCCAGTGGCGCTACCCTTACTCCATTAAAATTTAAGATTTCTGATTCATCTCTTAACTCAATTTCTATATCTTCACCTGATTTTGTTGTTAGATCAACTGTTGATTGTGGTGCCACAACCATAAAAGGAATTCCAGCGGCATGGCATGCAAGTGCAACTCCTAGAGACCCAATCTTGTTTGCGGTATCTCCATTAGCTGCTATTCGATCTGCACCAATCAAAGCAGCATCAACTTCGCCACGAAGAATTGTACTAGCTGCTGCTCCATCTGCTAAAACTAAATGAGGAATTTTGTTTTGAACTAATTCCCAGGCAGTTAATCTAGAACCTTGCAATAGTGGTCTGGTTTCATCTGCGTATACCTTTTCTACTAATCCACGTTCGTGCAATTCTCTAATTACTCCAAATGCTGTTCCCCATGCTGTTGTGGCAAGCATTCCTGTATTGCAATGAGTTAACAATCGAAGTGGTTTTCTTGAAATTCTATTTGTTAACCAATCAGCGCCTAGTTTTCCTGTCGTTCTATTTGCTTCTTCATCTTCTTTAGCAATTTTGTGGGCAAGTGCTAAAACTGCATCACGACCGTTTTTTAATTCTACTTTTGCTTTATCTGCTCCCCAAGCAAGATTAACTGCTGTTGGACGCGCATCTCTAATTCTTAATATTTGTTTTTCTAATTCTGATTCAGTCCAATTTTCTTTTTTACCTTGATCAATTGCGGTGACTATTCCGTAAGCACCCGTTGCACCGAGTGCAGGTGCACCTCTTACCGCCAAAGAAACTATTGCATCAACTAATTCATCCACTTTTGTTATTTCTAAGAATTCTATTTTGTGAGGAATTTTTGTTTGATCAAGCAGGCGAAGATGGTCTTCAACCCATTCAACAGCTCGCAATTTATGTCCTTTGTGTCGTAGATAACAGAATACTGTGCTTCTCTTTAGACTTATTCAAGTGTTGAATGATGCTAAAGGAGTAACACATGAAGCGAATTTTTAGAGTTTTTTTAGGAATTTCTATATTCAGCATTTTGTCAATTAGCCCAGCTCTTGCTCACACTGAACTAGTTTCTGTAGAACCAGCAACAGATCAAGTGATGTTGACTTTGCCTTCTGAAGTTAAATTAACTTTTGGTGAATCAGTTATTGCTGAAGGAACTTTTGCCTCAATCACAACATCTGCCGGTTCAGTTGAAACAACTGTCAGAGTTGAAGCAGCAGATGTTTATGTAGCTATTCCTGCTGATCTTGTTGGACCAGATGTAACAATTTCCTGGAAAACAGTAGCTGCTGACGGTCACCCATTAGATGGCGAAACTGTTTACAAACTTGCCGAAGCAAGAGGCGAAGCAACACCAGAAGTAACAACTATGGAAGAACCCGTTGCAATTAGTGCACCAGTTGAAGAAAGTGAGTCAAGTATCAGTTGGTTGCAATGGTTATCCCTTGGTGCTTCTATTGGTATAGCAATCACATTTTTCTTAAAAATGCGTAAAAAATAAGAGACGTTCAAATTTCTTGAACGTCTCTTAAGTTATTTTCTAATATTTAGTGACTATGTCCGCCCGCGCCGTGGCTATGGCCGTGACCTTTTTCTTCTTGGTCGGCTTTCTTTTCCACAATCAAAACATCAGTAGTCAAAAGCATTGCTGCAATTGATGCTGCGTTTTGTAGCGCAGATCTTGTAACTTTCACAGGATCAACAATTCCAGCTTTTAATAAATTACCGAATTCACCAGTTGCAGCGTTGTAGCCTTCACCGGTTTTCATTTCAGCAACTTTTGCTGTCACAACGTAACCTTCAGCACCTGCGTTTTGTGCAATCCAACGCAATGGTTCAACAGCTGCGATGCGAATGATTTCAACACCTGCTGCTTCATCACCAGTTTTGTTTAATTTATCTTTCAAAACTGATACTGCTTGAGTTAATGCAGATCCTCCACCGGCCACAATTCCTTCTTCAATTGCAGCACGTGTTGCAGAAATTGCATCTTCTACACGAAACTTAGTTTCTTTTAATTCAACTTCAGTTGCGCCACCTACTTGAATAACAGCAACACCACCTGAAATTTTTGCAAGGCGTTCTTGAAGTTTTTCTTTGTCCCATGATGAATCACTTCGTTCCATTTCGGCACGAATTTGTGCAACGCGAGCTTCAACTGCTTTTTTATCGCCTGCTCCGCCAATAACTGTGGTGTTGTCTTTTGTGACAACCACACGTTTGGCTTTACCTAATACTTCTAGACCAACTTGATCAAGTTTCAAACCAACTTCTGGTGAAACAACTTGAGCAGCAGTCAAAATTGCAAGATCTTCCAACATTGCTTTACGACGATCACCAAATGCTGGTGCCTTAACTGCAACTGAGGTGAAAGTACCTTTGATTTTGTTAACAATCATGGCACTCAAAGCATCGCCTTCAACGTCTTCTGCGATAACAATAAGTGGCTTTCCTGCTTGAACAACTTTTTCCATCAAGGGAAGAAGTTCATTAATTGAGGCAATTTTGTTTTGTACTAGTAGTACAAAAACATCTTCCAAAACTGTTTCCATGCGTTCAGCATCAGTCACAAAATATGGAGAGATATAGCCTTTATCAAATTGCATACCTTCGGTGTATTCAAG
>DAIRXT010000074.1:0-3214 GCA_036819575.1 Candidatus Nanopelagicales bacterium
CAGACATTTGATGTGAATAGCGATTTGCCTGTGTTGTTAAACCAACTAGATCAAGCAATTCTTGAGATTTCTTTTCACGTTTGTCTTTATCAACGCCTCTAACTTTTAATCCAAAGGCCACATTTTCTAAAGCTGTCATGTTTGGGAAAAGTGAATACGCCTGAAAAACCATTCCCATATCTCTTTGGCTTGCCGGAACATTTGTTAAATCTTTGCCATCAACTATTACGTTTCCTGAATCTGCTAAATCCAAGCCTGCTAGCAGTCGAAGAGCAGTTGTCTTTCCACAACCGGAAGGTCCAAGTAGTGCGACAAGTTCACCAGGTTGAATAGTTAAATTCAGACCATCCAATGCAGTAACTTCGCCAAATCTTCTAACTAAATTAGATAATTCAACTAAACTGCCTCTTTGTGATACTGACATTTAGGCTCCCCCTACGTTGATTTTTACTTTTTTACTTCCATCAAGCAAACTCATCACCATCAGTAAGAGCCAAACAAATAGCAAGCTCATTACCGAGATCGCGACTGCACCTTCGGCGTCTGACATTCCAACTAGTGCCATCCAAACTGGAAGAGTGTTCCAAATTAGAAGTGAGGAAACCACAAACTCACCTAACACAAGTGCAACGGCAAGAAATATGGCTCCAAAAATTGCAGACTTAATATTTGGTGCGATTACTGAAGAAAGTACTTGTTTCCAACTTGCTCCAAGTCCTCTTCCTGCATCAACAAGTGTTTTAACATCAATTGAATTAAGTCCTGCATCTAGTGCTCTATAGGTATAAGGCATGGTTAATGCGCCATAAGCAAATCCTAAAAGATAAGGAGAATCTTTAAGAAAACTTGGCATTGAACTCAGCAAACCTAAAGCGGTAACAACTGGTGGAATAATTAATGGCAGCAGAGTTATGAATTCCACAGTTCGTTTTGCCTTCTGAGCTCGGATGTGGAGCCATGTCACAGTTGGCACCATTAGTAATAACACAATTCCTACAGTCATAAATACTAATTTTGTTGACAACCAAAGTGATTCGCTCAATCCAGGATCTGTGAGCATTCTTGAATATGCAGTTAGTGTGTAAGTTCCATCGCCAACTTGTACAGAAAAAAGTGCGGCAGAAAAAATAGGCACGGTAAAAAATAGAAACCCAATTATTAACCAGGTATTTAGGCCGACTCCTGGTTTTGGTGTGATGGTGGATCCTGGTTTGATTTTTGTCATTATCGTTTCCGCCATTTTGATGTTTTTCGATCAAGATATATATAGCCACCCATTGTTACTGAAACCACAATGATCATTTCAAGACCCATTGCCATACCAACATTTACCTGATCGGCAACAACATTTCCGTTTACAAGGGAACCAATTTGGATCGGCAGCAATGGAAGTGTTCCGCTTGTCAAAACATTTGCTGTTGCATATGCAGCAAAAGCGTTTGCAAACAAGAGCAAGAATGCTCCAGTAAATGCTGGAGTTAAAATAGGTACTCCTACATATCTCCAATACATAGTTTTTGTCGCCCCAAGATTGACTGCTGCTTCTCGCCATTCATTTCTAATGCCTTCAATTGCAGGATAAGTAACAATTATCATCAATGGGATTTGGAAATACAGATAAACAATGACTAATCCGCTAAATCCAAAAAGTGTAAAATCTCCAGAGTAAATATCAATCCCAATTTTTTGCAAACCTATTGTTACTAACCCATAATTACCAATTGCAGCGATAAAGAAAAAAGCTAATGGAACACCACCTGTGTTGGCAAAAACACCACTAGCGGTGGCAACAACTCTTTGTAATTTTTTTCTTCCACTAATGGCAACTGCATATGAAATAGCTAAACCTATTACGGCTCCTGTTAAAGCAGAGGTGAAACCTAACTGCAAACTTCCAATTAAACTCGTGAAGTAAATGTCACCAAAAGCAACTCTTAAGTTTTCAAAAGTCCATTCATTTGAATTACCGCGAAATGCATTAACAACAACTGATCCAGTTGGAAGGCCAATGAATATGGCAGCAAAAAGGAAAAAGGGAATTAGACCACTGTAATCAAAAAATAATTTTTTCAATTCAATGTTGTTGTACTTATAACGATTGTCGCCGCCCGTTTTCTGGGCGGCGACAACGTTTTGTGACTGAATAACAGTCACTATTTAATTCCTTGCATTAGTTGAGCTTGCCCCATTGTTTAGCCAACACTTCACGAGCTTTTGTTTGCTGTGCAACTGTTGGGTAAATAACTGTGGTGCCTGCTGGCAACTTAGGTAGATCTGCCAAGTACTTCTTGTTTACAGTGCCTTTTTTGACCATTGCATCAAGACGTATTGGACGAGCTCCGCCTGCTAACCACAAGTTTTGTGCTTGATCGCTGTAGAGGTATTCCATCCATAAACGAGCACAAGCTGGGTTTGGAGCTGTTTTATTGATTGCTTGTTGGTAGAAACCACCAATTGCAGCATCAGTTGGAATTACTTTTGTCCATTTGACTTTTGCACTTGATTTGGCGTACTTACCTTGTAAGTAATCCCAGTCAAGAGTGATTGGTGTTTGACCATTTGCAACGGTTGCACTTGAAGCTTGAACAGGTAGGAATGTTCCAGCCTTCTTCCAAGACTTAACAAGATTTACACCAGAGGCCATGTTGTCTACACCTTTTGCACCTTGTGATGCAACTGAAATAGCAAACATTGCGCCGAGTGCGGCACCAGCTGAAGTTGGGTTACCGTTTAGGGCAACTTGGTTCTTGTAAATAGCGTTTCCAAGATCTTTAATTGATTTTGGAGCAACTTTTACTTTCTTTGCGTCATAACCAATTGCAATTACGCCGCCGTAATCTGAGTAATATAGACCATTCTTTTCTTTAGCCCCGTTTGGAATATCTGCCCATGTTGCAACTTTGTATGGAGCAAATAAACCTTCAGCTGCACCTGCAACTGCGAACGCTAAACCAACGTCTAGAACATCTGGTGCACGGTTAGAACCTTTTAGCTGACGAACAGCTGCTAGTTCTTGCGCACTTGATGCTTCAGGGTTTTGGCTATCAAGGTTTACTGATGGATATTTTCTAATGAAAGTATCAATTACTTCGCCATAGTTTGCCCAGTCACGTGGCAAAGCAATAACGTTTAATTGTCCTTCTTCTTTACATTTTGCTTCTAGTCCTGCAAGACCACCAAAGTCTGCAAGAGAAGTTGCTGTACTGCTATCGGC
>DAIRXT010000075.1:0-3187 GCA_036819575.1 Candidatus Nanopelagicales bacterium
GCAAAACCAACTCTTCTTTGTTCTGAAGCACCGATTTCAACAAAAGCTAGGCTCTCACCTGGAACTAGAATTTTTCTGCCCTTTTCATCAACCAATGACAACAATGTCTTATTTTTAACAGCAGATTCGATTTCTTTGGTTATTTCATCAGCAGTTGCTGCTGTTTCAAAGACTATTTCTCTAGAGCTATTTTGAACACCAATTCTTACTTCCATTGCCTCAGGGCTCCTAGTTATTTAATTCGGTTATCTAAGACTATTGCCAAAGCGAGGGTCTTGCATCCTCCCGGCTATTTCCAAGACATGCCTAGGCAGAGTAATCTCATGGCTACCAAAAGTAGCGAAAGGACAGTGTCTCCAAATGAGTGGATCAATCAAACAATCAGCAGATGCTCCGTTAAAAGTTTCTCAATTAGAGGCTGATATCAAATCAGGAAAAATTGACACCGTCGTTGTTGGCGTTACAGACATGCAAGGTCGCTTGCAAGGTAAAAGAGTTCACGCACCGTTCTTTTTAAAAGACACCATGGGACATGGAACTGAAGGTTGTAATTATTTGTTAGCAGTTGATGTTGATATGAACACTGTTGGTGGATATGCAATGTCATCTTGGGATTCAGGTTATGGCGACATGGTTATGGCACCTGACTATGACACCTTGAGATACATTCCCTGGCTTCCTGGAACAGCAATGGTTTTAGCTGATTTACAAAAACTTGATCACACAGATGTTTACGCATCACCAAGACAAATTTTGATCAAACAAATCAATAGATTAAAAGAATTAAAGCTTATTCCTTATGTTGGAACAGAATTAGAATTTATTGTTTTCAAAGATTCATTTGAAGAAGCATGGGACAAGGGTTACCAAAACTTAATCCCAGCAAACCAATACAACGTTGATTACTCATTGCTGGGTACCACAAGAGTTGAAGGATTATTAAGAGCAATTCGCTTAGGAATGGATGGTGCTGGTTTAGAAGTTGAATCAGCAAAGGGTGAATGTAATCTTGGTCAGCACGAAATTGCATTTAGATTTAAGGACGCATTAACAACTGCTGATAATCATGTTGTTTACAAACTAGGTTCAAAAGAAATCGCTTCAGCTCAAGGCATGTCTTTAACATTCATGGCTAAATTCAATGAACGTGAAGGAAACTCTTGCCACATTCATTTATCTGTTAGAGGACTAAATGATGAACCAGTTATGGCAGATGCAAAAGATCCACAAGGATTAAGTGCGCTGGGTAAATCATTTATCGCAGGTCAATTGAAATACATGCGAGAAATGACACTATTTTTTGCCCCAAATATTAATTCTTACAAGCGCTATGTTGAAGGCTCATTTGCTCCAACTGCCATGAAGTGGGGTAGAGACAACAGAACTTGTGCGATTCGCTTAGTTGGATCTGGTCATTCACTTCGTTTCGAAAACAGAGTTCCCGGAGGAGATGTAAATCCATACTTGGCTGAAGCTGCAATGATTGCTGCAGGAATTGCCGGTATTGAAGAAAACCTAACTTTGGAACCAGCATTTGAAGGCAATGCTTATGTGTCAGATGCAGTAAGAGTTCCTTCAACATTAGCTAAGGCAACAGAGCTTTGGGATAAGAGTGAATTTGTGACCAAAGTTTTTGGTAGCGAAGTTAAAGCTCACTACTTGAACATGGCTAAAGTAGAACTGGCTTCATTCGATAAAAGTATTACTGATTGGGAAAGATTCCGCAGTTTCGAAAGAATGTAAGACAAAGTATTACTTAAAAGGAGTTAAATTAAATTGACCGCGCTTCATGATGTAATTTCACCAATCACCGAGAAGAAAATAACTGCTGTTCCTGCTCTTAGTGCTGAAGAAACAGTGGCAGCAATTACTAAAGCACAAAAAGCTTTTGAATCTTGGAAAAAAGTAGCCCCAGGAGATCGAGCCAAGCTACTCAGAAACTTTGCCTCACTGGTTGAAAAAAATATTGAAGTTTTAGCAAAACTAGAAGTTGAAAACGCAGGTCACACCATTGGCAATGCTCGTTGGGAAGCTAACAACGTTGTTAACGTTTTGAATTATTACGCAGGTGCACCAGAAAGATTGTTTGGTCGACAAATTCCTGTGCCTGGTGGAGTAGATATAACTTTTAGAGAAGCAATTGGGGTAGTTGGAATTATTGTGCCGTGGAATTTTCCAATGCCAATTGCAGGTTGGGGTTTTGCTCCAGCACTAGCTGCTGGTTGCACTGTTGTTTTGAAACCTGCTGAAGTTACCCCTTTAACAGCTATGAAATTAGCTGAACTTGGATTAGAAGCAGGACTTCCAGAAAATGTTTTCCAAGTTCTCACAGGTTCTGGTCGAATTGTGGGCGAAACAATTGTGCAAGATCCAAGAGTAAGAAAAATTGTTTTCACAGGTTCCACCGAAATTGGCACACAAATTATGGCCAAATGTGCACCTAATGTAAAAAGAGTTACTTTGGAATTAGGTGGCAAATCTGCCAACGTTATTTTTGCTGATTCAGATTTAGAAAAAGCTGCTGCAAGTGCACCTGGTGCAGTTTTTGATAACGCTGGACAAGATTGTTGTGCTCGATCAAGAATTCTTATTGAAAAGAAAGCATTCGATAAATTCATGCCTCTGTTAGAACAATCAGTAAAGGCATTTAAATGTGCAGATCCAAATTTAGATACAACAGAAATGGGTCCACTTATTACTTCAGCACACAGAGACAAAGTTGCCTCTTATGTTGAAGAATCCTTAGTTGCCTTTAGAGGAACTGCACCAACTGGTGCAGGATTTTGGTTTCCGCCAACTGTTATGCACATAACAGATAGAAAACATAAATCATTAAGTGAAGAAATTTTTGGTCCAATTGTTTCAGTGGTTACTTTCGAAGATGAAGCAGATGCTATTGGCTTAGCTAATGATTCAGAGTTTGGATTAAGTGGATCAATCTGGACAAACAACGGAGCAAAAGCGTTAAGAGTTGCCAGAGGAATAGAAAGTGGAAACCTTTCTGTTAACTCACACTCTTCAGTTAGATATTGGACTCCATTTGGAGGATTTAAAAAATCAGGTTTGGGACGCGAACTAGGTCCAGATGCACTAAACGCGTTTACCGAAGAAAAGAACGTATTTATTAATACAGAGATATAAGGAGAAAATATCTTGAAAAGATTAGAAGGCAGAGTTGCCACCATTA
>DAIRXT010000076.1:0-3181 GCA_036819575.1 Candidatus Nanopelagicales bacterium
GGCTGCCAATTACCCCATACCCCACTGGCTTACTTCTTTAAATGTTTTTCAATTCGTGACACTACTTTTTCTTTGCCCATGATTTCCATGGATTCAAACAACGGTGGAGAAACTCTTCTTCCCGTTATTGCTACTCGAAGGGCTGTAAAAGCTATGCGGGGTTTTAATCCCATTTCTGTAACTAAAACTCTGTTTAATTCATCATGCAAAGCTTGGGTTTTAAATTCTTTTAATTCATTGATAACTTTCACACTTGCTGCTAATGCAGGCAAAATATCGTGTGTTAAAGACTTTTCAGCATCTTCGTGATCAACTACGAAGTCTTTTTCTTCCACAAATAGAAATGACAACATCCCAGGAACTTGAGAAAGTGTTTCAAGTCTTTCTTGGACCAATGGTGTTGCTGCTAGTAATAAGTCTTTTTGATCTTTGCTCACATTTGCAGGTAAGACTTCATCTTCAATAAGTCTTTTTTCCATGCGATTGGCTAATTCTTCAGTGGAGAGTTTTCTGATCCAATCAGCATTAATTGCTGTGCACTTTTTAATATCAAATCGGGCAGGATTAGCACTTACTCTACTTATTTCAAAATTATCCGCCATTTCTTTCATGGAGAAAAACTCAATGTCATCACCAAATGACCAGCCCAGCAGGGCTAGATAGTTCAGCAAACCCTCTGGTAAGAAACCTTCTCTTCGATACATCAACAAACTAGATTCAGGATCTCTTTTGGAAAGTTTTTTGTTTCCTTCTCCCATCACATATGGAAGATGACCAAATTCTGGGGTAACACCTTTTCCAACACCAATTTGTTTGAAAGCTTCATAAAGTGCAATTTGTCTGGGAGTTGAAGATAACAAATCCTCACCTCTTAAAACATGTGTTATTTCCATAAGGGCATCATCTGTGGGATTTACCAGTGTGTAGAGAGGATCTCCATTTGCTCTTACTAACACATAATCTGGAATATGTTCGTGCTCAAAACTTAATTCTCCACGCACCAAATCATTCCAAGTGATTGTTTTACTTGGCATTCTAAATCTTAAAACTGGTTCGCGACCCTGTGCTTTGAATTCAGCAACTTGCGAATCAGTTAATTCACGACAATGCGCGTCATAGCCAGGTGTTTGACCTTTTTCTTTTTGAGCTTTTCTTCTTTCTTCAACTTCTTCTTGTGTGCAATAACAGTGATAAGCAAAACCTTTTTCGTGAAGTTTTTTTGCAACATCTTTGTAAATATCCATACGCTCACTTTGGCGATATGGACCAAATGCTCCACCAACTTCTGGACCTTCATCCCAATTAAGTCCCAACCAGCGCATTGAATCTAGAAGTGCTTTATAAGACTCTTCGCTATCTCGTGCGGCATCTGTGTCTTCAATACGAAATACGAATGTTCCATTGTTGTGTTTAGCAAAAGCCCAGTTAAATAAAGCAGTTCTTACCATTCCCACATGGGGATCCCCTGTTGGTGAAGGACAAAATCTAACTCGAACTTTATTTGACATTAGCTTTCAACAATCCATAAGTAACGGCATCAGAAATTGCATTCCAAGAAGCAGCAATAACATTTTCGTGCACACCTAAAGTGTCCCATTGAGAATTACCATCAGTGGTTTCAATTAATACCCTGGTTACAGCACCGGTACCTTTAACACCTTCCAAAATACGAACTTTGTAATCGATTAGTTCTAAATTGGCTAACTCAGGATAAATCTTTTCTAATGCTGCTCTTAGTGCTTTATCAAGAGCGTTTACAGGACCATTTCCTTGCGAAGTTTGCTCAAGGTGTTTTCCTCCGGCAGTAACTTTTACTATGGCTTCAGTTTTAACTTCACCTTTTTCAGATTGTTCAACAGTTACTTTCCAGGACTCAACGGTGAAATATTTTGGATCTGTTTCACCTAGTTCATTTCTTAGTAATAATTCAAATGAGGCATCTGCTGCTTCAAAGGTATAGCCGCGTGATTCCATTTCTTTAACTTTTTCCACAACCGAAGTTAAAACCTCTTTGTTGCCTTCAAGGTTGTAACCCATTTCTTTACCTTTTAATTCAATGGAAGCTCTTCCAGCCATATCGGAAACTAAAGTTCTCATGTCATTTCCTACTAATACTGGATCAATGTGTTGATAAAGCATTGGATCAATTTTCACAGCACTGGCGTGAAGTCCTGCTTTATGAGCAAAGGCTGAGAAACCAACATAAGGTTGATGTTGATTTGGATTGATGTTTGTAATTTCACTTACTGCGTGAGCAATTCTGGTCATTTCTTTGATCGCATCACTTGGTACAACTATTTTGCCTTTTTTCAACTGCAAGTTTGCTACAACACTAAATAAGTTAGCGTTACCACTTCGTTCTCCATAACCATTTGCTGTTCCTTGCACATGGGTTGCTCCAGCATCAACTGCAGACAAAGTATTTGCCACAGCACAATTAGTGTCATCGTGACAATGAATTCCAATTCTTGCTTTTGTTGCAGTAAGTACTTCGTGAACAACTTCACCTAATTCATTAGGTAGCATTCCCCCATTGGTGTCACAAAGTGCAACTAGTTCAGCACCTGCTTGGGTAGCAGCATTTACTACTTCTAAAGCAAAATTCTTATTGCTTCGATATCCATCAAAGAAATGCTCAGCATCAAGAAATACTCTTCTTCCCTCAGATGTTAAAAAAGCAACAGTGTCTTTAATCATGGCAATGTTTTCATCCAGTGTTGTTTTTAAAGCTAACTCAACATGGCGATCAAAAGATTTTGCCACCAAAGTAATAACTTGAGCTTTTGAATCAAGTAATGCTCTTACCTGTGGATCATCTTGGGCTTTAACATTTGGTCTTCTTGTGCTTCCAAATGCAGCTAAAGTTGCATACTTAAGTTTTAAATCTGTGTGAGCTTTAGCAAAAAATTCTGTATCTTTAGGGTTTGCTCCTGGCCATCCACCTTCGATGTAGCCCACACCTAATGAATCAAGATGTCTTGCAATATTTAATTTGTCTTGCACTGAAAGGTTTAAACCTTCTTGTTGTGCACCATCTCTTAAAGTTGTGTCATAAATATGAAACGCAGCAGCATCTAGAGAAGAATTATTTGACATTTTCTTTTCTCCTTTATCTTTCTGGTTCCGGTAAACAAAAAACCCCTCGCTCTCGCGAAGGGCATCAGCACACTTGGTTTGGGTT
>DAIRXT010000077.1:0-3082 GCA_036819575.1 Candidatus Nanopelagicales bacterium
TGCTAGCCTTAAGCCCACCAGATCTTCGAATGCAAAAGGATTCATGATGCAGTTAGCAACCCGTCGGGAAAATTTAGGAACCGAAACCGCTTTTGCAGTTTCATTGGCAGCAGCTGAATGGAACGCCAAAGGAAATAAAATTTATCCTTTTCATCTTGGTGATTTAAACCTTCCCACTTCAAAAAACATTGTCGAGGCCATGAATAAAGCCATTGTTGATGGCAAAACTGGTTATTGCCCAGCAGCTGGTATTCCTCAATTAAGAGAAGCATTGGCAGAAGATGTAAGTGTGCGAAGAAATTTAAAATTTGAACCAGCCAACGTAATTGTGCAACCTGGTGGCAAGCCAGTAATCACTAAATTCATCCAAACAATCATGAACCCAGGTGATGAAGTTTTGTATCCAAATCCTGGTTATCCAATTTATGAAAGCCAGATTGAATATTTTGGGGGAGTTGCAAAACCTTATAGATATGTTCCATCAAGCACTGGTTTTAACATTGATTTAGAGCAAATTAAATCTTTAATTACCCCTAAAACAAAAGCAATTGTTTATAACGATCTACAAAACCCAAATGGTGCTGAGTCCACAGATGCAGAAAGAGAAGCACTAGCTGAAATTGCGATCAAGAATAATCTGTGGGTTTTATCCGATGAAGCTTATTTTGAAATGAGATTTTCTGGAAAATCAAAATCAATTGCTCAAATTCCAGGCATGTTAGAAAGAACAGTTATTCTCTATACGTTTTCAAAGAAATTTGCCATGACAGGTTGGAGACTAGGAGCAGCAATTGCCCCCTTAGAACTTGCTAACAACATCGCAAAATTAAACACCAATGATGAATCCTGCACCACACATTTCATTCAATACGGTGGAGTTGAAGCAATTAAAGGTGATCAATCAAATGTGCCAGTTATGTTAAACACCTTAAAAGAAAGACGAGACGCAGCTATTTCTTTGCTGAACAAGATGCCTGGAGTAAGTGTTCACACTCCTGAAGCAGGCTTTTACTTATTCCCAGATGTGACAGAAGCTATGGAAAGAAAAGGAATCAGTGAATTAGCTGATTTTGCTCAAGATGCTTTGCATAAAACTGGTGTTTCATTTTGTACTCGACTTCACTTTGGTCGACCACAAAGTGATGAAAAGAGAAAATACATTCGTTTAGCTTTCTCTGGAATCAACAAAGATCAAATCGAAGAAGGACTTGGTTTGATGGGTAAGTGGATCGCATAAGCGTGGCAAAAATAGTTGTCACAGGAAAAATTCCTGAAGTTGCATTAGAAAAACTAAAGAAATCTCATGAAGTAATCAGTTGGGGTGAAGAAACCCCAATTTCAAGAGATGAAATGTTAAAGCGTGTAAGCGGTGCAAATGTAATTGTGTCTTTGTTGACAGAAAAAATTGATGAAGAAGTTTTAACTTCAGCAGGCAATGATCTAAAAGCAGTTTGTAACGTTGCCGTTGGTTACAACAACATTGATGTAGCAGCTTGTAAGAATAAAAATGTTTTAGTCACAAATACCCCTGGTGTTTTAACTGATGCAACAGCAGATATTGCAATGGCACTGATTTTGATGACTACCAGAAGACTTAGTGAAGGTGAACGTGTCATTAGAAACCAAGACCCATGGGCTTGGGGAATGTTTTACATGTTGGGTTCAAGCATTCAAAATCAAACTTTGGGAATTGTGGGCATGGGACAAATTGGTATTGCCACTGCTTTAAGAGCTAAAAGTTTTGGCATGAAGATTATCTACACCAGAAGAAATCGACTAGATGAAAAGATTGAAAAAGAACTATCAGCACAATATGTAAGCCTGGATGAATTATTGCAACAAAGCGATATCGTCTCACTTCATTGCCCATACTCAACAGAAACCCATCATTTAATTTCTGATGCTCAATTATCGAAAATGAAGAAAACTAGTTATTTGATCAATACTGCTAGAGGTCCAATTGTTAACGAAGAAGCTTTAGCTAATGCACTAATTAACAAAACTATTGCCGGAGCAGGATTAGATGTGTATGAAAATGAACCAAAAGTTAATGAAAAATTACTCAAACTAGACAACGTTGTGTTATTGCCTCATCTTGGATCTGCAACAGTTGAAACAAGAACAGCAATGGCTACAACTGCTGCTAATAATGCATTAGAAATCTTAAGTGGTAACAAGCCTTTAAACCCTGTTTACTAAAACAGTGCTAACCAACTAGTTCTTTGTTTGCCTTAAATTCACGATCATGTTTGCAAGGTAGACCTTTATGGTTGGCATAACACGCATCACACAATAAAACTAATTGGTGACAGTTCTCATTCAAGCAATTTCTAAACGATTTAGTTTTTGCTTCACATCTGGCACAATTTCCCAATAGTTTGGTGTGATCACTGAAATCAAGAGTTAGACGATCATCGAAGGTGAACAAGGAACCTTCCCATAATGAGTCATCACCAAATTTATCCCCGTATCTAACAACCCCACCTTTAATTTGGTAAACCTCTTGAAAGCCTCTGTTCTTCATTAGGACAGATAATATTTCGCAACGAATGCCACCTGTGCAATAAGTAATAACAGCTTTATTCTTTAAGTGGTCGTATTTGCCACTTTCAATTTCTGTTATGAAATCTCTTGTCGTGGAGGTTTCTGGAACCACTGCATTTTTAAATCTTCCCACTTTTGCTTCAAATGAATTTCGACCATCGAAAAAGACAACATCATCTGGTCTTTGTGCCACAAGTTTGTCTACTTCTTCAGCACGAAGATGCTTACCACCACCGATGACTCCGTTTTGGTCAACTTTTATTTCATTTGCGATTCCAAATGAAACTAGCTCTTCTTTTACTTTGATTTTAAGTTTAGGAAAATCATTACCCGTTCCTTCTGACCACTTAAAATCGATCTTTTGAAACCCTGCATATTCTCTGGTGGCTTTGGTGTATTTTTTTAGATCCATCATTTTGCCACCCAGGGTGCCATTAATTCCTTGTTCTGAAATAAGAATTCTTCCCTTTAGATTCAGTGATTGACATAAAGTCTTTTGCCACAGCATTAAAGCTTGTGGATCAGAAATAGGGGTGAA
>DAIRXT010000078.1:0-3015 GCA_036819575.1 Candidatus Nanopelagicales bacterium
GCAATTGCATCAGAAGGACGAGAGGAAAGAATTTGTCCGGAATCAAACTCAATTTCAGCGTAAAATATGCCATCCTTCAAAGAAGTAATTCGTACCTCAACCAGTTTCGCCTTTAACGTCTTCAAAACGTCTGTAAACAAATCGTGAGTTAATGGACGAGGTGGATTGATGCCTTGTTGTGCAAATGCAATGGCGGTGGCTTCAACAGCACCTACCCAAATCGGAAGATAGCGCTCCCCTACTTCATCTTGCAAAAGAATTATCGGTTGATTGGTAGGCATTTCAACTCGAACTCCAACCACATTAACTTTGACGAATCCTGGCTTTTCTTGTGTCATAGCAGTTCATCATCAAGAGTTGACGAGACCAAGATGAAATGTAATTGATTTGTTAAATTTGAGATCTCTCGCATCATTTCATTTGCTTGCTCACTTGCATCTGGCCTCTTTGAACGAGCCATTGGGGAAACAACTTGTTTAATCAATGACGATTCTCGATCACTGCCAGATTTTAGAACCTTTAAATGTCTAGGCTCCAATCCAAAACCAGACAGAGCTGCAATCACACGCGCAGTTCTAACAGCATTTTCGTCATAGTGACGTTTATCAGCTAAAACTCGTATCAAACCGTAATCTTCGGAATCCTTTAAATCCTGATCTGAGATCAAGGTATTTACCATTAATTCATCTCTAGTGACACGGATGTTTGATTTTTTATCCTTGTTTTGATTGAGGTCTACTAAAGCTGAAGGAACCTTAGGTTTTTCAACTACTTCAATTTCAGGTTTCAATCCTCGATCGATTGCTTCAATATGTTCCTTTATCACCTTTAAGGGAAGATAATGATCTCTTTGCATTCTGAGAATGTAGCGAAGCTTTTCAACATCATTTGAGGAGAATTTCCTATATCCGCTTTTGGTTCTAGCTGGAATGATAAGTCCCTCTGCTTCTAAGAAACGAATCTTTGAAATTGAAATATCATCGAATTCACTACGAACTTGATTCAGCACTTCACCTATGGTGAAGAGATCTGATCGTCTTGAAACTATTACCATTTAGATTTTTTGTTCAGGTAAAAGAAAAGTGAATCGATATTTTCCAATTTGAACATCATCACCAGCAGATAATTTCGAATCTTCAATTCTGACAAAGTTTACATATACTCCGTTTAAGCTTCCTTTATCTTCAATCTTCCATCCAGAAGAACTTTTAGTAATAAGTGCATGAACTCGGGAAACTGTGACATCGTCTAACACAATGTTTGATTCATCTGATCTACCTAGAGTTATTTGCTGGCCAGATAAAATAAATCTTTCATTTCGTTGCGGCCCACTACGAACCAAAAGAGCGGCACTACCTTTTTCTAAACCTTCTAAATGGCCATCATCAATAGCTGGAAGCGCTGAAGTATCAGAGGAGACAGAAGGTATCGAACCAGTGTTTTCCATGTTCATAATTGAATTTGGCCTCCTCCCCTAACCCTAAGTCAATGCTGTTAAAGGGTCAACCTGAGGTCGAGGTCTTTGGTTACGCTGATTCTGTAATTTTTTGATATCCCGCTGCATCTAAAAGCGTTTCCACTTGTGATTTAGAAACTCCAGAGAGTTTTACCATCCAACCAGCACCATATGGATCAGAATTTAGAATCTCAGGATTGTTTGCTAATTTCTCATTAACTTCTTTTACCACTCCTGTAACAGGAGAATAAATATCACTGACTGATTTTGTGGATTCTACTTCGCCACATGTTTGTCCCGCAGTTAAAGATGCTCCGACCTTAGGCAGGCTTGCAAATACCACGTCTCCCAAAGCTGATTGGGCAAAGTCAGTTATTCCAAAGACAACAACATCGTCAGATTCAATTTTGACCCATTCGTGTTCTTTGGTGTATCGAAGATCAGAAGGTGTATTCATAGTGCAATCCTATTAATCAATTACCGAATCAGCGTATTCAGGTGTGATAAGAGGAACACTGGAGGTGATCTCTAATTCAGGAAACTCTGTGATGATCACATTTCCACCAGAGGTGGTGACATTCTCAGACATTCCTCCTGGAATTTTCAAAGCCGTTGACATTGTTTCAGGATCACCTAAGGCAAGTAGTTTGTATGGACTTCTAATTTTTGTGTTGTTAACGCTAATTCCTTCATTTGTATCAGTAAAATATGTGCTGTTAATAACTCTTACTCCGTTTACCTCGATAGCAACGGCTCCAGCATCGCGTAACTCTTGAACCGTATCAAGAATGGTGAATGAATTGACTGAGTAAACGTCTCCTGTAATCAATACTTGGATTCCTCGTCCAGCAACGGGTGCGGTTCCAGACAATAAAATAAGTTGATCAATTCTATTTTGGGCAGCTTTTCTGGCTTCTTCTCCTGAACCACTCTTCAAGGAATCAAGTATCTGTGATTGTTTGAGAAGTTCAATTTCAAGTGCATCTTTTTGTTTTGATAAGTCATCCAGGATAAGAACTAGTTCATCTTCTCGAACAGAGGTAAGCAGTTCTGGTTGATCATTTTGTTTAATCGCAATGCTAATAAAAATACCCAAAAGAACAGATAAGATCACAGCAAAATAGCGTCTACTTTGAGGGGTTTGTAACCCTTTAGGGGTTTTTACCCGAATCTTTTTCTTCATTGTCTATTGAAAAGATTACGTCTGATTGCTGCTGCGTTAGCAAATATTCGCATCGCCAAAACGACAACAACTCCAGTTGAAAGTTGAGTTCCAACTCCTAGTTGATCCCCCAAAAATACAATCACTGCAGCAATTAAAACGTTACTTGCAAAAGATGAAATAAAGATTTTGTCATCAAAAACTTCTTCTAAGCTTGCTCTAATTGCACCAAATACTGCATCTAACGCGGCGATAACTGCAATTGGAAGATATGGCTGCATCCATAATGGAACTGTTGGATCAATTACAACACCAACTAGTACACCAATTAACAAGCCAATTACTGGAATCATGATCTGCTCCCTACTGTAATGCCTTGCATGTCAGGCAATGAAAC
>DAIRXT010000079.1:0-2983 GCA_036819575.1 Candidatus Nanopelagicales bacterium
ATCTCGTCGAATTCCACACAACTTGATGTTGGATTTGTCAGCATCTGTTAAAAGAGCAAAAGGAATTGGTGCTGTTAAAGATATTGGTTTAACTTTTTCTGAAACTGCTCCAGCTGGTGGAAAAGCCACAAATACTTTCAAAGCTCAATGGCCTGCTTCTAGTGTGAGTGGAAAGTGGAATGGCAGTGGTTGGGCTATCGCACTTGATAACAGAGCACAAAAAGACAAAGCCACTGGCAAAGCTGTAGTTGCTCAAACAGTTGTTGTGCAATTGGTAACCCAAACTCTTTCTGGTCAAGGAGACAAGTTTGGTGGCAGAACTCCAAAGATTAAAACTGTTGGATCAGGCAAAGCCTTCATCTTGCGTGATGGACAACGCTATGACGCCGAATGGTCACGACCATCTGGTGGTTCAGGAACTGCTTTCACAGTCAATGGTGCGCCACTGCCATTTGATATTGGACAAGCTTGGATCCTTTTGGTTCCAAACGATTCCAAGGGAAAGTATTCATTTAAATAAATAATTAGTAGTACACCTACTGGGTGGGTCTGCTTGTGTTGGTTAGCCTTGACACAAGAAGTCCCACCCAGTAACTATTTAAAAGGAATAAATCTTGGTCATGGCAAATAACATTTCGGTTGAAGCCATGAATGAAATATCTCAACATATTTGGCCCCTTAGTGCGCAAAGAAATAGTGCTGGGGCATTAGAAATTTCAGGTGCTGATGTTAGAGATTTGATTCAAGAGTATCCAACTCCGTTGTTTGTTTTGGATGAATCAGATGTTATTGATAGAGCTTTGAAATACATGAAGAGTTTTTCTGTATCAAGTCATGGCAACAAACTAGTTAAACCAACTCAAATTTTTTATGCCTCAAAAGCATTTTCTGCATCAAGATTTATAAAACTTATTGTTGAGCAAGGTTTGGGAGTAGATGTTGCTACCGAGGGTGAATTAAGAGTTGCCCTTGCTGGAGGTTGCAAACCAGAAAACATAATTTTTCATGGCAACAATAAATCATTAGAAGAATTATCATTTGCACTTGATAAAAAAGTTGGACTCTTTGCTGTTGATTCATTCTTTGAGATTGCCCGTCTTGCTCAATTAGCAAAAGACAAAAATGTTAAACCTAATGTTCTAGTTAGAGTAACGGCAGGAATTGAAGCTCATACTCATGAATTTGTGGCAACTGCTCATGAGGATCAAAAATTTGGTTTTTCACTTGCTGCAGGTGATGCAGATGAAGCTATTAGACGAGTTGTGAAAGATGAGAATCTTCATTTCTTAGGACTTCATTCTCATATTGGTTCACAAATATTTGATAACAAAGGTTTTGAAATTGCAGCTTCAAGGCTTGCAGAATTATCAATTCGAATTATGAAAGAACACAATGTTCAAATTGAAATGTTAAACCTTGGTGGGGGAATGGGAATTGCTTATGTTGAATCGGATCAACCATTAGCAATTGAAAAGATGTCAAGTGAATTAGTTGATATTGTTTACAAATTATTTACCAGTAATGGATTAGCTATGCCTCAACTTGCTTTTGAACCAGGAAGAGCAATTGTGGGTCCATCAATGATAACTGTTTACACAGTTGGTACAACCAAGAAAATTGAATTAGAAAACGGTGAGAAAAGAACTTATGTAGCAGTAGATGGAGGGATGAGTGACAATATTCGTACCGCACTTTATGGTGCGCAATATAGCGTTACTTTAGCTTCACGTTTATCTAAAGCAGAACCAATGCTTTCTAGAATTGTTGGTAAACATTGCGAATCAGGTGACATTATTGTTAAAGATTGCTATTTACCAAGTGATTTAGTGCCGGGAGATTTAATTGCAGTTGCCGCAACTGGGGCATACAACAGATCAATGTCTTCTCAATACAACTTGGTAGTAAGACCAGGAGTAATTAGTGTTAAAAACAATAAAGTCACTGAAATATTAAGAAAAGAAACTTACGACGACGTATTTGCTACTGACCCAGGCTTGTAAGTCTTTCACCACTTACCACTAAAGCAACACCACTTAAAACAATTCCTCCGCCTACAAATAATGGCCAACCAACAGGTTCACTTAAAACGATAAGACCTAATAAAACAGCAATTACTGGATTAACGTATGCATATGTTGAGGCAAGAGACAGTGAAGTGTTATTTAATAACCAAATGTATGCACCGTAGCCCACAATTGAACCAATCAAAACCATATAAACCCAAGCCCATTTAGATGTTAATGACATATTTGACACAGCATCAAGACTAAATCTTTCCCCACGAATAAAACTTGCAATAGTCATTACTAATCCACCAAAAAACATTTCGTAAGCCGTTAAAACAAAAGGATCTTTAGGAATGGGAATTCTTTGTGTCAAGAATGTTCCAAAAGCCCAAGCAATGTTTCCTAATAAAATCATGAACATCCAGAATTGAACTTTTTCAGGATCAGCACCAGGAGCAGGACCTGTACCACCAGGTAACACAATTATTGCTACCCCAATTAATCCAATAAAAATTCCAATTAAAGTAATTTTTCTAGTTTTTATTCCTGCCATTCTTTGAAAAATAGTTACCCAAATAGGTAAAGCGGCAATGATTAGCGCGGCAATTCCAGAAGGAACGTATCTTTCAGCCAGAGTTAAATTTCCAATTCCAAAACCAAGTAAAAGTCCACCTAAAAACATTGATGAAATCAATTCTGATCTTGATATTTTTAAAGCATTCTTACCTTTGATTAAAAGTAGAATTAATGCCAACACAACAAATGCTGCTAAAAATCGTAAACCCATAGAAAGAAGAGGTGGAGCAGTTTTGATAACGAGTGCTATTCCTAAGTAGGTGGAGCCCCAAACCAGATATACGGTAACTAGGGCAAACCAAACTTTTGGTGTTATTTGCTTAGCAACAGTAGCCACAGCACATCTGACCACATCCTTAATGAGAGACTTGGAAGCGACCTACTATTTTATTTAAGGACGA
>DAIRXT010000080.1:0-2966 GCA_036819575.1 Candidatus Nanopelagicales bacterium
TTTTGGGTTTCTTTTTCTGGCATTAACCAGTTATGTTTTCCATCAAGAATTAAATGATCAGGTTTTGTTACCAATTGCACTAAAGCACGCCTTCCAGCTCTTCTCAATGCCCTGGTGAGGCCTATTTCATCTATTTCATTATTTGAGGCATGACCCACCGCAAAGTCTTTTACCCAAGTTTTAACTAAAGGTAATAATTCTTCTCTTTGTTCGTGAGTTAAAAGTTTTGAGTCAGCTAAATTTTCTGGTGGGTTGATGTTTTCAATACTTATCACTGCTACTCCCACACTTACAGGTCCTGCTAAACAGCCACGACCAACTTCATCCATGCCAGCAATTAGTTTTGCGCCACGAGAAAATAGATTGTTTTCGAAATCGAGTGTAGGTCGATTCTTTTTAGCTCTGGGCATCAGGAATTGCTTTAAACGCATCAGGAATACCTAAAGTTGCAAATCTGTTAAATGGCCAAATTCTTAATTGAACTGGTCCGACCACATTTTTTACCGGAATCGTGCCATAAGCAGTTTCTAAATGAAATCTGGAATCTCTACTATCGGGTCTATTATCACCCATCACAAATATTCTGTTTTTAGGAACAGTTATTTCAAACTCAACTTGATTTGATTCAACGCCTGGTTTTATAAATTCTTCATCAAGTAGTTCTTGTCCATTAACAACTATTTTGCCATTTTCAGAACAACACTTAATAGTGTCTCCTTGTGTTCCAATTACTCTTTTTACTAAATCATCTCCTGCATCAGATGGAAGTAATCCCACCACACTCAAAAAGTGTAAGAATGTGTTTCGATTTGATTCATATTCTGGTAACCAATCACCTGGATCTTTAAAGACCACAATTTGACCACGTTGAATTTCAGTGAATGGCTTGGTAATTTTGGTAGCAATTATTCGATCTTCTAATAAGAGTGTGTCTTCCATTGAAGCACTTGGAACATAAAACGCTTGAAAAACAAATGCGCGCACAATGGATGAAAGAATTAAAGCAATTCCCACAACGATCAGCAGTTCGCGAACTGCTGCCCAAAGGGCGCGCAATTTAATTAGTTTTGTTTGTCAGCAGGTGCATCAGCAGCTGGTGTTTCAGCAACTTCAGCAACTGGTTCTGCGGCAGGAGTTTCAGCAGCAACTTCCTCTTTTGCTACAGGTGCTTCTGCTTTAACTTCTTCAATAACTTCGTCATTCTTGACTTCAACTGTTTCATCAACTGCGACTTCAACATCTTCATCAGTCACAACTGCTGCAGCTAAATCACCACGAAGTTCTTTAATCTTGGATGCTTTACCACGAAGATCGCGTAGGAAGTACAACTTGCCACGACGAACATCACCGCGTGAAACAACTTCAATTTTTTCAATAGTTGGGGTGTGAATTGGGAAAGTTCTTTCAACACCTGTTCCAAAAGAAACTTTTCGAACTGTGAATGCTTCTGAAATTCCTGCACCTTGTTTTCTAATAACAATGCCTTGGAATAACTGAATACGTGAACGAGTACCTTCAATAACTTTCACGTGTACTTTGACTGTGTCACCAGTTCTAAATGATGGGACACCTTTTTTAAGACTTACTTTGTTTAACGCATCTAAACGGTTCATATTTACTCTTCTGATCTGCAACGCTCACAGGTCGTTCAGTCTTTGTTCGGTTAAAGCCGGATTATTACTACTTATATAGCCCTTATATTCCCCTGTGGCGAAATATTGAACTCATCTAAATCCGTGAAGCCCCATTCTGCCAAGACCAGCAGCTAGGCCTTTAGGTCGGGTCGAAACTTCCTCGTGCGCTTAATCGCCTCATCTTTTCGCCACTGGGCGATCTTGGCGTGATCTCCACTAATGAGTACTTCGGGAACTTCTAGACCTCTCCATGAGGCAGGCCTGGTGTAAATAGGGCCTTCTAACAGGTTGTGCATAGAACCTGGGGCAAATGAATCATCACTTACCGAATCTTCGTTTCCAAGCACTCCATTAATCAGTCTTGACGTTGCTTCCAAAATAACTAAGGATGCAACCTCCCCGCCTGCGAGCACGTAATCTCCAATACTTATTTCTAATACTTCTCTAAATTCACCACTGTTTTGATAATGCTCAACAACTCTGGAATCAATTCCTTCATAGCGTCCATTAATAAACACAAGGTGATCAAAAGAAGCTAATTTGATTGCCATTTCTTGGTTGAACACTTTGCCCGAAGGTGTTGGAACTACTAAAACAGGTTTGGTTTTTGCCTGACTTAAAACTGAATCAATTGCCTCTCCCCACACAACTGGTGACATGACCATGCCTGGTCCTCCGCCATAAGGCGCATCGTCAACTGTTTTGTGTTTATCTTGGGTAAAAGTTCTTAAGTCGTGAATTTCTACTTCAACTAAACCTGATTCTTGAGCTTTACCGAGTAGGGAAAGTTTTAAGGGGGAAAAATACTCGGGAAAAATTGTTATTAAATCAACGCGCATCTTCAGCATTTTCTTCATCAAATAAACCACTTGGTGGATTCATCACAATTCGTTTGTTTTTGATATCGACTTCGGGTACAAGTTGATTAACAAAAGGAACCATGACTTCTTTGTTTTCTGGGGTTTTCACCACAATTAGGGCTTGAGCACTTCCTGGTAATACTTCTTTTACTACCCCGAGTTTTTCATTTTTTTGGTTAAAAACTTCTAAATCAATTAGTTGAAATTCATAAAATTCGTTGTTACCTGTTGGTGTTTGGGATGGATCAACTTCTACGACAAGTAGTTTACCTCTGACTTTATCTACTTGGGTGCGATCTTGAATTTCTTCAAATTTTATTAACAATCTTGATAAGTGCCATCTTGTTGCAGCAACGGTTAAGACTTGATTTGTTTCTTTTAAAGTGATTTTCGCACCGATGGCAAATCTATTTTCCGGATCATCGGTGCGAACTTCAACACTTATTTCGCCATGAACACCGTGCGGGCGGCC
>DAIRXT010000081.1:0-2951 GCA_036819575.1 Candidatus Nanopelagicales bacterium
GCACCATTTTGGGGTTTAATTGGTGGAGTTCTAGTACATGAGATTTTAACTAGAAAAAGAAAATCAGTTAAGGCTTAATCTTTCCTAAGACATAACTATAAAATCTCGAATATAACAAAATTAGTACTACCCCGACCAAAATTGGTGTCAAGACGAATTTCCAATCTGGTGGAACAAACAGAATTAACAAAGGAATAGATCCAGCTGGTGGGTGCAGTGTTTTTGTTAACTGCATGAAAACAAATGACAGACCAAAAGCCAAACCTAAAGAAAATGGATCATTTCCAATAAATTCAAAAACTAACAAAGCAATTGAAGTTGAAATCAGATAGCCCCCAATAATATTTCTAGGCTTAACTACAGGACTATCTGGAAGTGCAAAAATAAGTACAAATGTTGCCCCAAAAGATGCAGCTACTAATTCAACCCCTGAAGCATTAGTTATAAATTGCAGAGCAATAATTCCAATTGTTGCACCTAACACGGCAAGCAACATTGCTTTATTTTTTTTCATGATGTGAAATCTACTACTAACTTAGGAAAAAAGTGGACTTAAATGGTTGTTTAGAAAAACACCTTTAGGGTCAAAGTCTTTTCTGATCTTGATAAATTTATCGGCCATTGGATAGCGATCATGGAGTTGTTCTTTAGTTAAGAAATGCAATTTGCCCCAGTGAACTCTGGCGTCATATCTACCCAGAATCCGATCAACGTCTTGTAAATAACCCCAATAATCAACACCTGGCATTCCCGAAACTGAAACAACTAAAGTGTCACGTTTGTAGTTAGAGGACAAAAATCCATCTTCTGAACCACAAGTTCTTATCTCTAATGGGAAAATACTTAAAGGCAAACTTCGAAGCATAAATTCGCGCATTTCATTAATGCAATCAACAGCGCGTTCTAAGGGAATAAAGTATTCAAGTTCATGAAAATTTGGTGAATAAAACATTGGATAAATTCGATAAGATCGATCAATTCTTCTCTTAGGAATATCAGAAATCTGTTCAGATTCTCTTGCTTCGTTAAACACCTTCACATGGCAAGTATCAGTTGCTTTCTCGCCTGGCGGTAACTCAATGTTATATAAAGCAGCAGATTCTTCACTAGGAAACCAAAAGAATGAAAAATTTCTGTTCTTCTTAACTCTTTCATGAAAGTTTCTCATCACATCAGAAAATGGTTCATGATCAATATGTTCACGTAATTTATATTTTTTAGTTACTTGTAATTCCATACCAACCATCACACCTAACATGCCCACTGAAACTTGGGCAGCGTGTAACAAATCTGGTTTCTTTTCATTAATTTCAATAACTTCACCGGTTCCTGTGACAATGCGACAAGATCTCAAAATTGAAGAGAAGCTTCCAAATTCTGTGCCAGAACCATGAGTACCAGTTGAAATTGCACCAGCAATTCTTTGAGAATCAATATCTCCCTGGTTTCTTAGTGCTAAACCTTTATCCCATAAAGGATCTCCCAATGCACTAATTGGTGTACCAGAACCAACGAAAGCTCTTTGCTTATATGGATCAACTGCTTTAATTCCACTGATCTTTTCTAAATCAAGTAACAAACCATCTGTTTCAACAATGGGAGTAAATGAATGGCCTGTGGCCATTACTCTTATCTTTTGTTTTTTCTCTAAAGCTTTTTGTACAGCTTTGACAACTTCTTTTTCGCTTTTTGGCTGCGCAAAACTTGCATAATTAAAGGACTGATTACCAACCCAGTTCGTCCATTTACCAGCCATATCTTTAACCTACCAATAAAGAAGGCTCACAAGCAATAATCAATTAAGAAATCACATACTTTTGCAAAACTTTAATTGTTTCTGCGACTCCATTATCTGATTTCATATCTTGGGATACTTTTGTTACATTATCTCGATACTTTAAAGCTTCAAGAATTCTTTGTGAAACTTTCTTGCTTTTTAACTTCCTAAATGGCAAAGATTTCGGCCCAAGTTGTTGAGTATGTAATTTATGAGCCCACCATGGCTGATCAACAATAAAAGGAACAATCACTGATGGAGTTCCTGCTCTTAAAGCGGCATGGGTTGTGCCAATTCCTCCATGATGCAAAATGACTTTAACCAAAGGAAATATCTTGGTATGAGAAACAGACTTTACAAACATCACATCAGGATCATTTATAAACTCTTGACTTACTGCTAGCCCACCCCAACCAGTTGAAACTAAAACTTGCATATTTAATTTCTTAACGCCTTTAATAATTTCAGTTGTGATCTTTTGAGGATTACCTTTTTTCATAGAACCAAAACCTGCATAAACTGTGTCTTTTCTATTTACAAAATCTAGAACTAGTTGATCTAATTCTTCTTTATCTGGTTCGTGCCAGGGCCCAACTAAATAAGTGTTATCTGGCCAATCTGATGGTCTTTTTAATACCGCTGGACTTGTTAAAGATAATGAGAAATCAGGTTTAATGTTTTTGACTCCAAGTTTTTTTGACCATCTTCTTGTTTCTAGATAAAACAATTTTTCAGCTAAAATCACTGCTTTATAAGTTAATTTGTTTAGAATTCCCAAATTAGAAGTCCACAAACCAGCCGAAGCAAATTCCTTAGTCGGTGTTAAAACGGGAATAATTTCTACTAATCCAGAAGCTGCACCAATTGATCTTGCAGCAATAGGTGCTGTTAAAACAGTTGGGTGATACAGCACAACATCTGGTTTAACCTTAAGTATTTGTTCAGCTGCAGTATCTAAAAGTTTTACAATAAATGGCCTAACGTTAGGCAAAAAATCTAGTGAGTTCTTAATTATTGAAACTCCATTTTTATCAACAAAGTATTGAATAGAACCTGGAAGTGGTAAGGCACTGAATTTCTCGTTTACTATTTTTGGGAAAAACTCTTCAGTAACCGATAAGTAAACTTCATGACCTAATTCAGTTGCAATTTTTGCAAATGCGTAGAAAGGCTC
>DAIRXT010000082.1:0-2779 GCA_036819575.1 Candidatus Nanopelagicales bacterium
TTCCAGCTAATGCTCTTGCTGCAACTACAGCTGCAGAAATTGCTGCAGCAGAAGATCCAAGACCTCTGCCATGAGGAATTCTGTTGATGCAACGAAGATAAAGGCCTTGCACTGGCATAGAAAGATTGGCAAAAGTTTTTAACATCACACGTGCTATTAAATGATTTTCATCACGAGGTAAAGAATTTCTTCCTTCCCCATCAACGTCAACTTGTACACCTGGTTTGTCAGTAAATGAAGCTTCAATTTCATCAAACATGCTTAGGGCTAAGCCTGCTGAATCAAATCCTGAACCAAGATTGGCACTGGATGCAGGAACAACCACTCTTACAGCACCTGAAACTTTTGACATTTATTTCAACCCCAAAGCTTCAGCCGCAGCATCTGCGCTCACAGATATTTTCACAGGATCTTTTGCTCCTTCAAGAGCCCATTGTGGATCTTTCAAACCATTTCCAGTAACTGTAACAACTATTTCTTTGCCCTGGGGTAATTCATTATTTGCTTTAGCTTTAATTAAACCGGCAACCCCTGCAGCTGATGAAGGTTCTACAAAAACTCCTTCATGTTCTGCTAGAAGATGATACGCTTGCAAAATTTCTTGATCACTAACTTTGCCGATTCTGCCCCTTGATTCATCTCGAGCAAGAACTGCTGTTTTCCATGATGCAGGATTTCCAATTCTTATGGCAGTTGCAATTGTTTCTGGTTTCAATACTGGTGCGCCATCAACAATGGGTGCTGCACCTTCGGCTTGAAAGCCCCACATTTGAGGAAGTTTTGAAGAAACAAAATCATTTTTGTATTCAACATAACCTTGCCAATAAGCAGTTATGTTTCCAGCATTTCCAACTGGCAAAACATGCAAATCGGGAGCATCACCCAATTGATCTACTACTTCAAATGAAGCTGTTTTTTGACCCTCAATGCGAAATGGATTAACCGAATTCACTAATGCCACTGGATATTTATTTGCTAGGTCTTGAGCTAAGACTAAGCAGTCATCAAAGTTTCCATCCACCTGTAAAACAGATGCACCGTGCACAATTGCTTGCGCAAGTTTTCCCATAGCAATTTTTCCATCAGGAATTAATACTGCACTTTTCATTCCTGCCTTAACGGCATAAGCAGTAGCAGAGGCTGAGGTGTTTCCAGTGGATGCACAAATTACTGCTTTTGCCCCAACTTCAGCAGCTTTTGAAATTGCAACAGTCATCCCACGATCTTTGAATGATCCAGTTGGATTCATTCCTTCAACTTTTAAATAAACTTGGTTATTTAACATTTCACTTAATTTGCAGGCATAAATTAATGGAGTTCCGCCTTCTCCTAGTGTGACAATAGGAGTTTTAGAATTTATGGGCAATCGACTTCTATATTCCTGGATTACTCCACGCCACAATTGGTTATTTGCAGCCATTACTACTGTTCGCCTTCAACTCTCATGTAGTCAGAAATTTCTTTAACAGCATCTAAATTTCTCAATGCTTCAAGTGTTTTTGCTAAATCTTTTTCTAAAGCAATGTGGGTTCTAATTACAAGTTGGGCATCATTTTCTAAACCATCTTGTCTAACAGTTTGAATAGAAACTTTGTTATCAGCAATTTTTTGACTAATTTGAGCCAGCACACCTGGTTTATCTTCAACTTGTAGTGAAATGTAATAGCTAGTTAGTGCATTATCAACTGATTTCACTTTCAAATCAGCATAAATACTTTCACCCGGCCCACGACGTCCACTCATTTTATTTCTAGCAACAGCTACTAAATCACCTAAAACTGCAGATGCAGTTGGTGCACCACCTGCGCCTCTACCGTAAAACATTAAGGAACCTGCTGATTCTGCTTCAACAAAGACTGCGTTAAATGCTTCTCTTACACTTGCTAATGGATGACTTCTTGGAATCATGGCGGGATGAACTCTTACCACAATTGATTCTTCATCAAGTCTTTCTGCAATTGCCAATAATTTAATTACAAAACCCATTTCTTTAGCAGCTTTAACATCTTTTGCAGAAACTTTTGAAATTCCTTCACAATAAACATCATCAATTGTTACCCGAGTGTGAAATGCAAGTTGAGCCACAATTGCGGCCTTTGCTGCAGCATCATGACCATCAATATCTGCACTTGGATTTGTTTCTGCATAACCTAATTTTTGCGCTTCAGCTAATGCGTCTTCAAAACTTGCACCAGTTTCATCCATCTTTGTCAAAATATAATTTGTTGTACCATTCACGATTCCCAAAACTTTTTTAACACGATCGCCCACTAATGATTCTCGTAATGGACGAAGCAATGGAATGGCTCCTGCCACACTTGCTTCGTAATAAAGATCAACATTATTTTTTTCTGCCGCTGCTGCCAAAGTTGCACCGTCGCGAGCAAGTAATTCTTTATTTGCTGTAACAACACTGATGCCACGACTCATTGCATCCAAGATGTGAGTTCTGGCAGGTTCAATACCGCCCATTACTTCCACCAGAATGTCTATGTCTTTGGCTAGCAAAGATGAAACATCAGAGGTTATTAACTCTTTTGGGATTCCTGGTCTTTGCTTGTTGGCATCTTTTACGCCCACTCCAACTAAAACAAGTGGGGCACCACTTCTAGCTTCTAAGTCTTCGGATTGTTCCAACATCAATGAGGCAACTTTGGAGCCGACAGTGCCAGCACCAATTAATGCGATTCGAATAGGACGAACTTGAGCATCAGCCACGGTTAATCGTCCTTAAATAAAATAGTAGGTCGCTTCCAAGTCTCTCATTAAGGATGTGGTC
>DAIRXT010000083.1:0-2779 GCA_036819575.1 Candidatus Nanopelagicales bacterium
CACGCAATTGCTGAAGGAATATTTATTCTTGAATTACAAGAACCAACAGATTTTTCTATTCTTTTAGAATGGGAAGGTTTCGCAGTTGATGGCAAGAAAGATGGGCATCTAAATCTTGGTTTTGATCTTGCTCTGCAAGCATTAGATTTGAATGCTTTAAAGAAAGAAGATGTTGAAAAGTTAGTTGTCTCAACAGAAAATGATTCATCATTAATGAGATCAATGTTGCCTGTGCAAGCTGAACCATATTTTAGATCACATTTAATTAGACCAAAAAATGCAGCAATTGAATTTGCTCCAGGTTTTGCAATACTTTTGGTTACTAAAGGAAGTGGTGTTATTCACACTGAAAAACAAGGAAATTTTGATACAACTTCAGGTGATGCTTTCATCATTCCATTTGAATCAGGATCTTGGTCGGTCTCAGGTGATATTGAAGTTTTGTTATCTAGACCACCTGCACCTGATGCCCCCATGTCATCGCTTTGATTTAAGTAATCATTTGCTAAGTTAGAAATAATGACTTCAATTCATACACCGTTAAAACTAAATAACGTATCTGTTTACTCAGGTATCTCAATATTTGCTGTGATGGGCGGATTTACTTCATCTTATGGAGTTATGGTTCCCTATTTTCGCGATAAATTTTCTCTTAATCTTGCCGAAAGTGGCATCATTTTCTTTGCTCATGGAATCACTGCTTTATTAGGTGTAGTAATTGGCACATTAAGTGTTTCAAAATTTAAGGCAGCTTATGTTGGTGGTTTAGGTGCCCCACTTATGGGATTAGGTTCAGTGCTAATTGGGCTTGCTCCAAGTTGGAATATAACTTTGTTGGGTGTGGCAATAGTTGGAATTGGTTTTGGTGCATGTGATGCAACTATTAGTCAGTTTTTATCTCGTGGTGGAAGTGAAAAGGCAGTAAGACTTGTAAATATTTTGAATGCTGGTTTTGCCATTGGGGCAGTTATAGGACCAATTCTTATTGCAGGAGCTGTTCCAGATTTGTTCACAGAACTACTTTTTGTGTGGGCTGCAGTGTTTATTGGAGTTGGATATCTTTTTATTTCCAATACTTCTGGTTATCTAAAGAGAGACCATTCCACAGCAAAACCTGATGGTCACAAATTTGTTTTCGCAATGTTATTAATAGGTATCGCATTTTATGTAGGAGTTGAAGTTGGAGCTAGTGGCTGGATTCCTACCTACATGATTGACAAAGGTTATTCTCCTCAAATTGGAGCAACTGCTTTAGCGCTATTTTTCTTATCCCTTGCAGCTGGTCGAATAATTATTTTGCCTTTAGCAAACAAATATTCTCCAACTCAAATAGTTTTAACATCCTCAATTTTGATTATTTTAAGCCTTATTTTCATAGGTTTTACCAACATTCCTTTAGTTGGATTTAGCATTATGGGCTTTGTCTGCGGACCAGTTTTTCCAACTGCCATGGTGTGGGCAGTAAGAATTAATCCAGGAGATCCAAGAACTGCAGGATTTATGATGTTTGCTGCAATTGCGGGGGCAAGTGTTTCACCATCATTAATGGGAATTGTTATGCAAAGAGCTGGTACTGAAGTTTTAGTGTGGCTGTTAATGGTTCCAGCTGTTGTGACATTAATTGTTCATGCCCTAGCAGCTAAGCAAAAAATAGCTGAACACATAGAAATACATTAAATCTGCAAAGACGCAATTGCGTCGTTAAATTCCTTAATTTTTTCTTTTATTCTATTTTCAGATAAATTCAAGTGTTCTAATATGGTGAAGCGATCTGGTCTAGTGGTTGGTGCTGACTTAACAATTTCTGCAAACTCTTCGTCATTAAATCCTAAAACGTGATGAGAAAGTGGCAGCTCGTGTTGGGCTAGAGCAAAAGCTAATTCTTGAAATCTTTCTTCATCATTTCTTAAAAACGTTGCAAATAATGCACCCATACCAACTTGTTCACCATGAGGTTTAGTGCGATCAGGAAATAACAAATCAATTGCATGAGAAATTTCATGGCAGGCACCACTGCACGGTCTAGAGGTACCAGCAATTCCCATTGCCACACCGGATAAAACTAAAGCTTCAGAAAGGGCAACTAGAAAATCATCACTACCAATTGAATCAGCTCTGCCAAGTAGTGCTTCAGCACTTATGCGTGCCATGGATGCAGCTAAGCCATCCATTTTTTCATTATTTTCTTTTACTGCTAATTCCCAATCTTTAACAGCAGAAAGATTACTTAAAACATCTCCAATACCTGCTCTAATAAATCTAGCTGGGGCAAGTTTGATTGCATCTAAATCAACAACAACTGCAAGTGGGGCACTAACACCAAAAGAAGATCTACTGCCATTATTTTCTAAAATACTAACTGGTGAAGCTAAACCATCATGAGCCAAATTTGTGGCAACAGAAACCATAGGAATTTCTAAGACAGAAGCTGAATATTTACAAACATCAATTACTCTGCCACCACCCACGCCAACGATGGCATCATATTTTTTAGGCTTTAGGGTTTCAGCTAACGCTTTGGCATCAGCTAATGAATTTCCTGGTGAAATATAAAAATCTGCATTAGGGGCCGCTTTTTTTAATCTGCTTTCAAATTTCTTTTTTCCACCTTCAGTCATGACCACTGCAATGTGGCCTTTATTGGAAACTCTTTGATCAGCTAACACAGTTGCTAAATCATCAAGAGCACCTTTACGAATATCAATGTAGAGAGGAGTTTCAATCATTCTTTTTAGTAGTGACATGCAATTGACCTCGCTTTTGCTAGATCATCATGGTT
>DAIRXT010000084.1:0-2772 GCA_036819575.1 Candidatus Nanopelagicales bacterium
CGATCAACCACAACTGCTACCCCCACCACAATTGCACCTGCTTCTTGTAAAGCTTCTACAGCAGTTAAAACAGATCCACCAGTTGTTGAAGTATCTTCCACAGCTAAAACTTTTTTGCCTTTAACATCTGGTCCTTCAATTCTTCTTTGTAAACCGTGAGCTTTACCTTCTTTTCTAACCACAAATGAATTAAGAACTCTGCCATTTTGTTTAGCCACATGCATCATTGCTGTTGCTACTGGATCTGCTCCCAGAGTTAATCCACCAACAGCCTCGAAATCTAAATCTTTGGTTGCATCCAACATTGCTTGACCAACTAGGGGGGCAGCAACTGCATCAAGAGTCACTCTTCTTAAATCAACGTAATAATCGGCCTCTTTGCCACTGGAAAGAATGACTTTGCCGTGCACCACAGCTTTTTGTTTGATCTGTTCAATCAATTCGGACTTGATACTCATAAGAATTACCTTAATCGCTAATGCTTTCAAATACTGGGAGCACATATGTGGAATACTGAAGTTATAGGCAGCAGATTATTAAATTCTCCCAATTGAAAAGGAAATGACATTGAACACTGAGCAATTAGAAAAAATGCGAACCGGTAAAGGTTTTATTGCAGCCCTAGATCAAAGTGGTGGAAGCACCCCCAAAGCATTGAAGCTTTATGGAATTGAAGAATCTGCTTATTCAGGTGATGAAGAAATGTTTGATTTAGTTCACGCCATGAGAACAAGAATTATTAAAAGCCCATCATTAAATGGGGAAAGAGTATTAGGTGCAATTCTTTTTGATATGACTATGGAAAAAACCATTGATGGTAAAGGAACAGCAGAATTTCTTTGGGAAAACAAAAAAATTGTTCCGTTTCTAAAAGTTGATAATGGTTTAGCTAATGAAGAAAATGGCGTTCAAGTTATGAAAGCAATTCCAGAACTTGATGATCGCTTAAGTAGAGCAAATGGTCACAAAGTTTTTGGAACAAAAATGCGTTCTGTGATCAAATTAGCCAATCGTAAAGGTATTGAACAAGTTGTTGATCAACAGTTTGAAATTGGTAAAAAGATTTTGGCTGCAGGACTTGTGCCAATAATTGAGCCTGAAGTTGATATCAATTCACATGAAAAAGAACAAGCTGAAGGAATATTGAAATTATCACTTTTGGATCATTTAAATAAATTAAATGACAAACAAAATGTGATGTTGAAGTTAACTCTTCCTTCACAAGTTAATTTCTATTCTGATCTTGTTTCACACCCAAGAGTTATCAGAGTCGTTGCATTATCTGGTGGATATGCCAGAGATGAAGCCAACAAAATGTTAGCTAAAAACAATGGTGTTATCGCAAGTTTTTCTCGTGCGCTAACTGAAGGTTTATCTGCTCAACAAAGTGATAAAGAATTCGATGATGCTTTGAACACAGCTGTTCAAGGTATTTTTGATGCCTCTAACACCTGATACTAAAAACAAGTGCCAGCTAAAGTTGCGGTAATTGGCTCAGGCATTTCAGGTATATCTGCAGCACATAAATTAATTGCTAATAATTGTGCTGTCACAATTTTTGACCAGGGTAAAAACCCTGGTGGCAGATTGGGTTTGCGTTCGCTAAGAAATTCACCCTTTGTAAATAGACCAGTTGATGTTGGTGCTGCCTATTTCACAATCTCGGATTCTGTATTCCAAGAAAAAGTAGATCAGTGGCAAAGTTTAAATCTAATTCATAAATGGACTGACACATTTCATGTGTTTAACGATTATGAAATAACTACCACAACTGGACCAATGCGTTATGGCACAAAAAATGGTTTAAGAAGTTTAGCAATTCATGAATTAGCAGAACTAACAAAAATGGGTGTAAAAGTATTACAAGAAAGAAAAATAGAAAAAGTAATCTCTAACTCAAAATCTGTAATGGTTGATAACGAAGAATTTGATGCAGTAGTTCTTGCTATGCCAGGAATTCAAGCTGCCAGAATTTTAGAAAACGATGAAATTGCAAATCAATTAAATAAACAAAATTGGGCATCAGCTCTTTCAGCATGGTTTGTGATCGATAGTGATACACCAAAATATGATGCCATGTTTGTTAACAATCACGAAGTTGTTTCCTTAATCATCAATGATGGAAAAAGAAGAGGTGATAACGCACCGGTAATAAATGTGATTACAAATAGTGCTTATGCAAAAGAAAGATTAGAAAACTTTGCCAACTATTTAGATGAAGTAGTAGATCACGCTTTAGAGATTTGGAATATTCAAAGTGAAGTTGTGGAAAAAGGGATCACCCGCTGGTCGATTGCCCAACCAAGCCCAAGTGTGCGCATAGATTTGCCTTCCAACATGGCCATCGTTGGGGATGCTTACAGCGATAACCCCAGAATTGAATCCGCGTGGCTAGATGGTGTTGCGGTGTTAAACCAGCTGCAAGTGCTGAACTAGATTCGACCGGGCAAGTTTTTTAACGGATAAGGAAATAAAAATGCCAGCCATCGTTTTACTCGGAGCACAATGGGGCGATGAAGGCAAAGGTAAAGCCACAGATTTATTAGGTCATCGTGTGCAATATGTGGTTCGTTATCAAGGTGGCAATAATGCTGGTCACACTGTAGTAATTCCCACAAAAAACGGTCCTGAAAAATTTGCACTACATCTTTTACCTTCAGGAATTTTAACTCCAGAAGTAATTCCGGTAATTGGAAATGGTGTGGTAATTGATCCTGCTGTTTTATTAAATGAAATTAAAGGTTTAAATGAAAGAGGAATTGACACCTCAAA
>DAIRXT010000085.1:0-2767 GCA_036819575.1 Candidatus Nanopelagicales bacterium
CCTGGTTTAACGATTTCACTTGGATCAATATCGTGCTTAATGGAAAGTTCACGTGAAGGAATAACTCCTTCTGTTTTGTAACCGATGTCTAACAGAACTTCATCACGGTCAATTTTTACAACAATTCCAGAGACTAGATCTCCGTCATTAAAATATTTAATAGTTGCATCAATTGCGACTAATAATTCTTCTGGTGTACCAATATCATTTACTGCAACGATCGGACTTGCGCTAGTAGTTGTGGACATTAACTTCTTCTCTATATTGACTCGGACCTTCCGAGCCTGTGTAAAGAGTAGTTGAGGGTTCACTTCAATCAATAAAGTGCCTAGTGAGCAGCCTCATCCCACGAAGATCCCACACCAATTGAGACATCTAACGGAACCAACAGAGGCGCTGCGTCTGCCATAGCTATTCTTGCTAGTTTTTCAACCTGATCTTTCTCCCCTTTTGCAACCTCAAATACCAACTCATCATGAACCTGCAATAGCAATCTTGATTTCAATTTTTCTTTCTTCAACATCGCATCGGCATTTAACATTGCCTTTTTAACAATGTCTGCAGCACTTCCTTGAATAGGAGCATTTAACGCCATTCGCTCAGCCATTTCGCGTCTTTGTCGATCAGGATTTGTTAGATCGGGAAAATACCTTCTTCTTCCCATAATTGTTTCTGTAAAACCAACTTTTCTTGCCTCTTCCACAACCCTTGCCAAATAATCTCTTACTCCACCAAATCTTTTGAAATATTCATCCATCAATTTTTGCGCAGCTGCAACTTCAATGTCTAGGGATTGACTTAAACCATAAGCACCCATCCCATAAGCCAAACCATAAGAGATTGCTTTGATTTGTCTTCTAAGTTCTGCATCTACTTCATTTGGCTTAACCCCAAAAACCAGTGATGCCGATGTTGTGTGCAGATCTTCTCCACTTTTGAATGCTTCGATTAAGCCTGGATCTTTTGACAAGTGAGCCATAATTCTCATTTCAATTTGACTGTAATCAGCAGTCAATAAACATTCATATTCTTTTCCTGATATGAAACAATCTCTAATTCTTTTTCCTTGATCGGTTCTAATCGGAATGTTTTGCATGTTTGGCTCTGTACTTGATAGTCGACCAGTTGAAGTAACAGTTTGGTTGAAAGTTGTGTGAATTCGACCATCTTTTTCTGCTAAAGGAATTAGAGAGGCAACAGTTTGTTTCAATTTAGTAATATCTCGCCAGCTTAAGATTGATGAAAGAACTGGATCTTTTGTCTTTGCAAATAAATCAGTTAAGGCTTCGGCATCAGTTGTGAAGCCAGTTTTAGTTTTCTTTGTCTTAGGCAATTTTCTCTCATCAAACAAAACAGTTTGTAACTGTTTAGGAGAGGCCATATTGAATTCATGGCCCACAATTTTGAATGCATCTTTTTCATAACCCTTGGCCAATTTTTCAAATTCATCAGACAAATTGTTTAGTTTTTTAAGATCAACAGCAATTCCAGTTAGTTCCATCTCAGCCAAGACTTCAATTAGAGGAAGTTCTAAATTATTTAACAAACCAGATAACTTTCTTTCTTCAATTTGGGGTTCAAGTGCAGCATTTAAACTTAAAATCGCATTTGCTCTTGTTGCCAAACTATCGACGTTGACGGACTCTTCACCTAATGCAAGTTGTCCATCGTTTTCATTGGCCAGATCGGGAACAAAGCCCAAAACTCTCATGGCAACATCTTCAAGCTCATAACTTCTCAAACCTGGGTTAACAAGATATGAACTGATTTCTGTGTCAGAAATTAGACCTTGAAATTCAATATTTAGATGTGAGCAAATCTTATAGAAGTCTTTTGCGCCGTGAACAACTTTTTTTGTTTCTTTATTTGAAAGAAATTTCTTTAACTGAGTTAAATCATCTTGACTTAATTCATCCTGCGAAAAGGCAATGCCATCACTTGATCTTGCAATTCCCCATGCAACTTCTTTGAATTCTGCTGCAAAACTCTCAAATTGAACATCAAGTGCTATCAACTCTTTTGTATCTTCCTCAAGCCACTTTCCCAAACCACCAGAATTGTATTTCTGAACTTTAAATGAACTCTGTTTTGGTTTCTTGGAAGAATCTTTACTTACCGATGCATTACCAATGAGTCTTTCACGTAAAGATTTAAATTCAAGAGCTGTAAAGACCTTGTTAACAAGATCAATATCTAGTTCTTTAACTGCTAATTGCTCAACGCCTATATCTAAGGAAACGTCTTTAACAAGTTCAGTCATCTTTCTATTTAGCTTGACTTGTTCAATATTGGCTCTTAATGACTCTCCAACTTTGCCAGATATTTCATTTGCATGTTTAATAAGTTCGTCTAAGTTTCCATATTCTTTAATCCACTTAACTGCTGTTTTTTCTCCCACACTTGGCACTGATGGCAAATTATCTGACGGATCTCCCCTTAAGGCAGCAAAGTCTGGATACTGTTCGGGAGTTAACTCATATTTTTCTAACACCGCTGCAGGTGTCATACGCGCAATATCTGAAACACCTTTTCTGGCATATAAAACTGTTATGGAATCATTAACTAGCTGATAAGAATCTCTATCTCCAGTTAAAATTGAAACTCTCATTCCTTTTTTCTCACCTTGTTTTGCCAGAGTGGCAATAATGTCATCTGCTTCATAACCTTTTACTTGTATTCCAGGAATTTGCATAGCTTCAATTACTTCTGTTATTAGAGGTAATTGTGATCGAAATTCGTCTGGACTTTTAGCTCTATTTGCCTTGTA
>DAIRXT010000086.1:0-2705 GCA_036819575.1 Candidatus Nanopelagicales bacterium
AGTAATTTTGCTAAAGCAACTCTTCGTCTTTCTCCGCCTGATAACACTTTGACATCAGAATCAGCAGGTGGAAGTCTCAATGCATCCATGGCTTGTTCTAATTGGGAATCAAGATCCCAAGCTCCAATGTGATCAAGTTCTTCTTGAAGTTTTCCCATCTCTGCCAGTAACTTGTCATAATCTGCTTCAGGACTTGCTAATTGTTCAGATATCTCATTAAATTTTGCTAACTTAGCTTTTGTTGTGGCAACAGCTTCTTCTACGTTTTCTAAAACATTTTTATCATCGCTTAGTTTTGGTTCTTGTTCTAAAATTCCAACTGTTGCACCAGGTGCCAACATTGCTTCACCGTTACTGACATCATCTTTGCCAGACATAATTCTTAAGAGTGAAGATTTACCTGCACCATTTGGTCCAACAACGCCAATCTTGGCGCCAGGTAAGAACGCCAAGGTGACGTCGTCTAAAACGACTTTGTCATTATGAGCCTTGCGCGCTTTTGAAAGGGTGTAAATAAATTCAGCCACAGCACAAGACTATCTATTCAATTAAGCAGCGTTAATTTCAGTATCTACCACCTCGTTGGTCCAAGGGTCTTGCTCATAATTTTCGGTAACTCTTTTAACTTTTGTGAAATCACTTGTGCCCCGATTTAAATCATGACCAATTGCTTGAGCATCAATTTCCACAGCTGTGCCACTTTTGTCACCGTCTTGCCACTGTCTAACTTTTAGTTTTCCGGTAACAACAACTGATTGCCCTTTGTGAACACTCAAAGCAACGTTTTCTGCAAGTTGAGCCCAGGCCGTAATAGATAAGTAACTTGGTTCTTGGTCAACCCAACTTTTTGTAGCTTTATCAAAACGTCTGGAATTAGAGGCCAGTCGAAAAGATGCCACACTGGCACCTGAGGTGGTAGTTCTTAAGGAAACATCTGTGACAGCGTTTCCAACCACTGTTGTGATGATGTCGTTCATGTTTATTTCTCCTTTTCTTTGGTATTAATAGGGTGCAATATCTTTGAGTTGTCTTTGTTATTCGCACAAACCAACTGGGGATAACTCATGGTTGTGGGCAATAGAGCAAAATAGAAACCCTGCGCCCGTAGCTCAACGGATAGAGCAACTGGTTTCTACCCAGTAGGTTGGGGGTTCGATTCCCTCCGGGCGCACTTTTTGAAATAACAAATTTTCAAAAATAGGTGAAAGCAGAAAAGACAAATGGCCAATAACAACGACTTAATTGTTTGGGTTGATTGTGAAATGACTGGTTTGTCATTGACTAAAGATGCCTTAATTGAAATTGCAGTTGTAGTAACAGATTCTCACTTAAATGAAATGGATCCAGGAATTGACATTGTCATTAAGTGTGATGATGAAAAATTAGATTCGATGATTGATGTGGTTAAAGAAATGCACACGGCTTCTGGTTTGTTGCGAGAAGTTCCTCATGGAGTTTCAATGGCCGAAGCAAACAAGGAAGTTATGGAATATGTAAAACAACATGTGCCCGATGCCAGAAAAGCACCTTTGGCAGGCTCAAGTGTTTATGTTGATAGAGGATTCTTAGCTAGAGATTTACCTGAATTAGATGAACATTTGCATTATCGAGTAATTGATGTTTCTTCAATTAAGGAATTAGCTAGACGTTGGTACCCAAAAGTTTATTTCTCTTCCCCAGAAAAAACTGGAAACCATCGTGCTTTGGCAGACATTCGGGAAAGTATCGCTGAACTTCGTTATTACCGTGAAGCAATTATGGTTGCTCAACCTGGTCCAGGATCTGACATCGCCAAAGAATTAGCCAGCAGATTTACAGTTGAACACGAGTAAAAGTTCTAAATTACAAACCAGATAGAATGAACATTGCATTAAAGAAATAAAACTTGGTGGGTATAGCTCAGCTGGTAGAGCACCTGGTTGTGGTCCAGGACGTCGCGGGTTCGAGTCCCGTTACTCACCCCAATGTTTATAAAAAAGAAAAGGTGTAACTAAATGGATTCCGTGGCGTTAATCGCGCTTTTTACTTCTGTTGTTGTCACATTTTTTGTGATCATGGATCCACTTGGAACGGTGCCAATATTTATTGCGTTAACTAGAAAAGAAAAAGCACAAAAGCAAAAGAAGTTAGCTTTGCAAGCTGTTTTGATTTCTTTTTCAGTGATTATTGTTTTTGCACTTTTTGGAAATCAGATTTTAGGATTTCTTGATATTTCACTTCCCTCGCTGCAAGCCTCAGGAGGTTTGCTATTACTTCTTGTCGCATTAGAACTCTTAACCGGTAAAGATGCAGAACCATCTAAAACAGGAGACGTAAGTGTTGCACTTGTGCCACTGGGAACTCCATTATTAGCAGGTCCGGGAGCAATAGCTGCCACCATAATTTTTGTTAGACAGTCAACTAGTTTGGTTGATTTTTTGACAATCATTATCGGTTTAATTGCAGTTCACATCATTTTGTATTTGTTTTTAAGATTCTCCATTCCAGTTATGCGCATTGTCGGTCGAGGTGGAATCACAGTGGCCACAAAATTAGCCGGTTTATTACTGGCAGCAATTGCTGTGCAAATGATGGTGGGAGCAATAGCAGAATTTGTGAAGATTTATTCCTAGGTATGATTTTCTAACCAAGCACCGCTAGCTCAGATGGTTAGAGCAGCTGACTCTTAATCAGCGGGTCCGGGGTTCGATTCCCTGGCGGTGCAC
>DAIRXT010000087.1:0-2606 GCA_036819575.1 Candidatus Nanopelagicales bacterium
GTTCAAGACACTCCAGGTGTTACAAGAGATCGAATTCAATATGACGCTGAGTGGAATGGAAAAGATTTCATTCTGATTGATACAGGTGGTTGGTCGAGTGAAAAAACAGGTTTGTTACCTAAAATTAGTGAACAAGTTCAAATTGCAATTGACCAAGCTGATCTCATTCTCTTTGTTGTAGATGCAAACGTTGGGCTAACTGAAGATGATGAATCCGTTGTAAAACTCATCAGAAGAAATTCTGTTCCCGTAATCCTTGTGGCGAACAAAGTCGATGGGGTAGAAGCAGAGGCCCAAATAGGAAATCTATGGTCACTTGGATTAGGCGAACCATTTCCAGTAAGTGCTTTGCACGGAAGAGGATCTGGTGATCTTCTTGAATTAGTCATTAACAAAATGCCGGAAGAGTCAAGAATAAAAGATCAACTAAAAGGACCCACAAAGGTTGCATTAATCGGTAGACCAAACGTTGGCAAAAGTAGTTTGTTAAACAAACTAACCAAAAGTAATCGTTCGGTCGTTTCTGAAATTGCTGGCACCACAGTTGATCCTGTAGATGAAATTGTCATGATTGCAGATGAAGCATGGAATTTCATTGATACTGCCGGCATCAGACGAAGAGTCAGAGAATCTTCAGGTTATGAATATTACGCAAGTCTACGAACACAAGCTGCGTTGGAACGAGCTGAAATTGCCTTACTTATTCTTGAATCTAGTGAGACTATTACTGATCAAGATCGCAAACTAATAAATCTTGTGACAGAAGCAGGACGAGCACTAGTACTTGTGTTTAACAAGTGGGACTTACTGGATGAAGACAGACGATTACTTCTGGAAAAAGAAATTGAGATGGATTTACACAATGTTAAATGGGCACCAAGAGTGAATTTATCTGCATTAACTGGTTGGCATGTAGATCGTTTATCTAGCGCTCTTCATAGTGCTTATGAAGGATGGTCCACTCGTGTAGCAACATCAAAACTAAATCAGTTCATTAAAGAACATGTTGCCGCAAATCCTCATCCAGTTAGGGGAGGCAAGCAGTCTAAAATACTTTTTGCAACTCAAATTGGACAAAAACCTCCTGCTTTTGCCTTATTCACAACTGGCCTAATAGATGAAAGCTACGTGAGATTTATCGAGCGACGTCTTAGGGAAGAATATGGTTTTCAAGGTTCTCCCATTCACATAAAAGTTAAAATCAGGGAACGTCGAAAAAGATAAATGTTGAATATTCCTAACTCCATAAGTTTTGTGAGACTACTCTTAATCCCTGTGTTCATTTGGCTTGCATTAACAAATAATTTAGCGCTAGCGTGTGTCACTATTTTTGTTGCATCTTTCACTGACTGGCTCGATGGATATGCCGCAAGAAAATTAAATCAATTCACCAGACTTGGACAATTACTAGACCCCATTTCAGACAGATTATATATTTTAGCTCTTCTGTTTGTGATCTACTATTTGGAACTTGCACCAATAATTATCTTGGTCTTCATTTTATTGCGAGAATTTATTCTTACAGGTTTGATGATTTACTTGAAGACAAGAGGCATAACAGGTTTGCCCGTACATTATTTAGGAAAGATGGGAGCATTTTGTCTCCTAATTGGATTACCCGGACTTATTTTTGCAGAAGCCTTTACAGAGACGGCATTCATTTGGCTGACCATCGGGTGGTCATTTCTAATCTGGGGACTGTTTCTTTATGCGTTCTCAGCGTATAAATATTTCGAACATGCCAAAGTAGTACTATCGAAATATGTCTAAAGACTCCTTTTTTAGAGATGATAATTCGTCATCGATGGGTTTACTCTCATTACTCAATAACGAGATAGAAACTAACGAATATCAAGCTTCTGAAAATACTAATCAAGTAAAAAAAGATCCGACTTGGTGGATTGCAGTTGTACTTTCATTCGCCGGATTATTCTTCGGGGTAGCAATCGCTAATACTCAAAGACAGCAACCAATCTTTGAGCAAAATAGAGAAAACTTAAGAAAGTCAATTACTAAAAGTCTCGATAATCTCAACATCGCGACTCAGAATTTGAGTTTGATTAACAATGAAATTGCACAAGTCAAATCACTTACCCCTGGACTTGATTTTCATGGTCTAAATCAAAAAAGTGAAACCAATCTTCAAATTATCTCGGGTCTAAGTGCTGTTAAAGGTTTTGGTTACGAAATTGAACTCAATGATGCTGTAAAGACTGATTCTCTGGACATAGATAAATTGGATCTAGCAAGAATTTATGATTCTGACGTTCAATTGTTGGTTAATGCTTTGTGGGCAACTGGAGCTGAGTCGATTGCAATTAACAACCGTCGTTTAACCTCAACTTCTGCTATTAGATCTGCCGGTGATGCGATTTTAGTGAACTATCAACCACTTCTTCCGCCTTACAAAATTGCTGCCATTGGAAGTAGAACCATTAAGGAAGACATAAATCAGAACGCTGATTTTCAAGATCTACAGTTTGTGGTGAAAACTTACGGTCTTTCTTTTAAAATGTCTGAATTTAAGGAGATCACAATGCAGGCAACGGGAGTTTCATTGCCTGACATGCAAGGCATTACAGTAGGGAGCAGATCATGATTCCAGT
>DAIRXT010000088.1:0-2553 GCA_036819575.1 Candidatus Nanopelagicales bacterium
GCCAAAATTCTGGTCGATCAACATTTCCATAAGTTATATAAGTTGGAGTTGGCATTGCTGCAAATATTTGTTCATATTGTTTTTGAACTTCTGCGCTGATTAATTCTTCACGATTACCAAGTTCATCCCATTTTTTTGTTGCCACAGCTCTTGCTTCATCAAATCGATTAGCTGTTCTTAACCTAATGAATTCAGTGTTTAGTTCTGCTCCAAAAAGTTTGCCCATGATTCCATTACCTGGATCTTCATAGTCTGTGTATAACAAAAGATCACCTAGGCAAATAAGTGCATCGCAATTTTTACCGGCATCAGCTAAAGCCTCGATCCGGGCATGAACATCGCTAATTACGTTTAGGCGCACGGCTATTACATTACGCACTTAAGTCAAAATGGCAATTTACTACTACCCTTTGACTGATGAGATCTTTTAATTTGTTTCTTCGAAACATTCCAGCATTGTTTTTCTCATGGACTGTTTCTCGATACATACTCTTTCTATTCATCACCTTGGTGCTTCCCTACCCAGAAGGTCAGTGGCTTAAAGGTGATGTCGATTTGTATAACTTTTGGTCCAAGGGATTAGTCAATGGAATTTTTCCCATTAATGATTCGATGTGGCAATACCCGCCATTAGCTGGAGTTGTTTTTGCAATCCCTCAATGGTTATTAGGCGATGCCTTAACAGGTTTCATTCTTTTTATGATTCTTTTTGATTTACTAATTTTGATTACATTACTTACAACTGGATTAAAACGATTTAAATTAAATCCGGATTCCACAAGTTTAAATGGTCTAAGTGGTGCATGGTTCTGGATTCTGTGGCCAATTTTGATGGGACCTTTAGCTTTAACAAGATTTGATGTGGTGCCAACACTTTTTGCTCTATTGGCTTTAGTAGTTTTATCCAATCAAAAAGTGCGCCCAATTCTTTCAGGAATATTTTTAAGCATTGGAGCAATGGTAAAGCTTTGGCCAATGCTTCTTCTAGTTATTTACCCTAAGACAGTATTCAAAAAGGTTTCGATCAGTTTTGTCTCAACTGCAGTCTTGCTATTAATCTTTATGAACACTTGGAGTGTTGGTTTTACTAATTTCTTTAACAATCAATCCTCAAGAGGTTTACAGGTTGAATCGATTGCTGCTTCCCCTTACGTTTTAGCAAAATTATTTGGTGCCAATGTCGAATACCCATTTAGATATGGATCCTTAGAAGTTCAAGCCTCTTTTGCTAACGAAATAGGATTTATGCTCAACGTACTTACTCTTATAGTCTTTTTGGTTATTTTGGTACTCAATTATTTAAACAAGTTAAACTACCTAAATTTGGTTGATAAGGCACTTGTTGTGGTTTTGATTTCAATTGCCTTTAGTCGCGTCTTCTCCCCACAATTTTGGGTTTGGGTTGGTGGGTTAGCTGCTTTGGCCTTAATCAACAAGGAAACAAAGTTAAAGAAAGTTATTGTTTTACTTTCAATTTCAGCGTTTTTAACGCAACTGCTTTATCCAGGTCAATACGTAGCACTTTTGTCAGGTGAATTTTTTGCCACCATGCTGCAATTAACCAGAGTGGTGTTGTTTGTTTGGGCACTGGTCTTGGGTACAAAGTTGTTACTAAAACCAACCCGTGGCAAAGTTAATCAATATGAGTAAAACTCTTGTCATCACAAATGATTTCCCGCCTAGACCAGGTGGAATTCAAACTTTTGTTCATGGACTAATTGCTGGTCTTGATCCTAAAGATGTTGTGGTTTTGAGTTCAAAGTTCAAAGGTTGGCAAGAATTTGATGCCCAACAACTTTATCCAGTTTTTAGACATGACACCGAAATGCTGCTACCAACCAAAGCCGTTGGTGATCACGCCCTAAAAATCATAAAAGAACACAATTGTGAATCTGTTTTATTTGGAGCTTCTTCACCCTTGGGATTACTTTCAACACGATTGAAAAATAATGGAATTAAAAAAACAGTTGCCCTTACTCATGGTCATGAAGTTGGTTGGGCTTTTACCCCAGGATTAAAGCAAACTTTTCAAAAAATTGTTAAAGACGTGGATAAATTGACCTATTTAACAAAATTCACTTATGACAAAATTGCGGAAGCAATAAGTACCGAGGACTTAGCAAAGTTTGAGCAGTTAACACCTGGAATTGATGTTGATTTATTTAGTCCAGAAAATGTGACAAACGGACAAGCAAGAAGTGTGCGAGACAGATTTAAATTAGGTGATCGACCAGTTGTGGTTTGTGTTTCCAGATTGATGCCTAGAAAAGGTCAAGATACCTTAATTGAGATTTGGCCTGAAGTATTAAAAAAAGTTCCCGATGCCCATTTGTTAATTGTGGGTGGTGGATCATATAAACAATATTTACACAAAAAAATGTATGACAACGAAGTATTTCAATCAGTAACAATCACAGGATCAGTTGCCTGGAATGAACTACCAGGCTTTTATGCAGCAGGAAATGTTTTTGCCATGCCGGTTCGAACTCGTAATTTTGGATTTGATGTAGAAGGTTTAGGAATTGTTTACCTAGAAGCATCTGCAACGGGATT
>DAIRXT010000089.1:0-2485 GCA_036819575.1 Candidatus Nanopelagicales bacterium
GGTTCAGTCGAGTATCGAAGTTGTGATAGCGCAGGTAATGTCTCAAGTTATGGTGGCTATGAAAAACAGGGCTCAAGAACAGGCCTATGCACAATTTGGAACCAAGCGCTTTGTTGGTTTGCAAGACGTCGCCGTTGATTTAAATCGATTGAACGAACCAGGGCTTTGGGCTGTCATTGGAAGCTTTGAAGGTGCCTGGTTACTTCTTAAGTTTGAAAAAGAAATAGAAAACACTTCAAGTTTTGTTGGACAGTGGAAGGGAATAGATCCAAAGAATTGGATTTCTTCCATGAATAAATCCGAATACGAATCAGCAGTTGAAGGTTTAAGACAACACATTTCACTGGGTGATGTTTATCAAGCAAATATTTGCAGAGTTTTAGCAACTGAAATTGAAGACGAAGGTTTTGAAATAGAAGGTTTAGCAAATCTACTCACCACAGGAAATCCTGCCCCTTATTCCTGTGTCATCAATGTCAAAGAACAAGCCCATGAAAGATTAACTAAAGATGTGGCACTGGTTTCTGCTTCACCAGAATTATTCCTGGAAAGAAAAGATCAACATATCTCTTCAAGTCCCATTAAAGGCACAGGTAGAACTGCTAGTGATTTAACTGATAAAGATAGAGCAGAAAATGTCATGATTGTGGATTTAGTTAGAAACGATTTATCAAGAGTTTGCCAAACCGGATCAATTAATGTCCCATCACTTCTTGAGATCCAAGAACACCCAGGTTTAGTTCATTTGGTCTCAACGGTAAGTGGGGAATTGAATGAAAACACAACCTGGTCACAAATTTTTGATGCAACCTTTCCACCGGGTTCTGTTAGTGGTGCACCAAAAATAAGTGCATTGAAACTGATCAAAAAATTTGAGACATCTCTTAGAGGTCCATATTGTGGAGCTATCGGTTGGATTAACACCGTTAATAACACTGCCTCAATTGCCGTTGGGATTAGAACTTTTTGGAAAGACAAAAACAAACTCCTTTTTGGCACCGGTGCCGGAATTACCTGGGGATCAGAACCGGAGAAGGAATGGCAAGAAACAGAATTGAAATGTGCCAAGCTTTTTGAAGTTGCCAGCAAAGCGCAAGGACACACTTAACCCAAAGATGTTTATTGAAAGCTTTTGATTTAATCTGTAATTATGAGTGATCGTCCAACTAGTCCCATCAAGATAATCAGAGCACGAATTCGTGCTAATCGAGTTGCTGATGCTGCTTGGCGCACAGGTGTATTTTTTGCTGGCTTCTTTTTAATTGGGGTTGGATTAGTTTTATTAGTATTACCAGGACCTGGTTGGTTAATGATTTTTATTGGACTTTTTACCTTGGCAACAGAATTTACTTGGGCAAGTCATTTCCTTGCCCCACTCAGACTTAAATTAGAAAAAGCAAAACTAACTGGCAAGAAGCCTGTTTGGATTTATTTGTTGTTCTTAGGCGTAACCATCATCGGTGTGCTGTCTAGCTGGTGGGTTTGGGTCAATTTCGAGCGCTAGAGCATTGCTTGCAAAACAATGAATGACTAGCCCCTAAGGGTAGTATCGAATCTGTGAAGAATTCCAAAGTTGATCTCTATTTATGCGGAGTCAAAGGATTTGCCGCCGCCCAAGTCATCCTTAATTCTTATCTGAAAAATGTTGGTTCGGTAACAGTTGCCCCTGATAATGGCACCGTAGATGATCCGATTGAAAAGATAACCCAATTGTTTGAAAGAAACGGCATTAAGGTCTCCACTAAAGATCCATCGAAAATATCTGAATTAGCTTTAGCAATTGGTTGGAAGAAACTAATTGATGCAAATTATCAACAAGTAATTGTCATTCACGATTCATTATTGCCAAAATATCGTGGATTTAATCCATTATTAACAGCTCTCATCAATGGTGACACCAGAATTGGGGCAACTGCTTTAATTGCCACCACCGAAGTTGATGCTGGACCAATAATCTCGCAAGAGGCTAAGTCGATTAAATATCCAATGCCACTAGATCAAGCCATGCAAGTTATTAATACTTTGATTGAGAAGTTGTTAAAGAAGATTTTTTCTCAAGTTGTATCCAAAGGCAAGGTAACAGGAAAACCTCAAAACCATAAAGCTGCAACTTATAGTTTGTGGCGAGATGAAAAAGATTTTGACATAAATTGGAATCAACCAGCTGAAGTTGTGTTAAGACACATTCATGCCTCTAGTTATCCATATGTTGGGGCAAGAAGTGTGCTCTCTGGTGAAGAGGTTCGAGTATTTGATGGGAAAGTAAGTAAAGAAAATCCTAGAATAATTAATAGAACTCCAGGAAAAATTTGGAAGATAACTAATGGGATTCCATTAGTGGTTTGCGCTAAGGGCCTTATTGAATTAACAAAGGTAAGTGGCAATAACGGCAGATCAGTTTTACCAATTACCAAATTGAAACAAAGATTTGAATAGGAAAATTCGTGGCTGATTTTAAAGTAAAAGTTGATGGCTTAGAGCAAAG
>DAIRXT010000090.1:0-2474 GCA_036819575.1 Candidatus Nanopelagicales bacterium
ATGCCAACTCCAACTTATATAACTTATGGAAATGTTGATCGACCAGAATTTTGGCCTAACTTTAAAAAAGAAGGAATGACAGTTTTAGATGGTCAAGTAATAGAACTGGGTGGTTTAAAGTTTGGCTTTGTTGGTGGAGGTTTAAAAACTCCGTATAGAACTCCTTATGAAATAACTGATGAAGAGTTTCAAAAAAATGTTGACGCACTTGGACCTGTTGATGTTTTATGTTCACATATTCCACCCGAAATTCCAGATATTACATTTGATGTTGTGGCAAGAAGATTTGAAAGAGGAAGCTTAGCTTTGTTGGAATACATTAAAAAATATCAACCAAAATATTCTGTCTTTGGACATGTTCATCAACCAATAGCAAGTAGAACCAGAGTGGGCAAAACTGAATGCATAAATGTTGGCCACTTTAGAGCAACAAAGACGCCATTTGTCCTTGAAATCTGACAACTTTTAGCGGGTCAGTATTGGCAAGGTATCCTTTAAACCTAGCAAAAACGATTTAGGGAGTACGAGCCAAAAGTGTTTTACTATGTTGTGAAATACGTTTTCTTGTGGATTCCTTTACGTTTAATGTTTAGACCTTGGACTAAAGGTAAAAGAAATATTCCTAAAACTGGTGGAGTTATCTTTGCTCCCAACCACAATTCATTTATTGATTCCATATTTTTACCCCTAGTTGTTAAAAGAAGAATTACCTTCCTAGCAAAAATTGATTATTGGCGCGGATCTGGCATAAAAGGTTTTGTTTCAAAATTGTTCTTCACAGGTGTGGGTCAAGTTCCAATTGATAGAGCTGGTGGATCAGCTGCAGAAGCTGCGTTAAGAACAGCAATTGACATTTTAAATAAAGGTGATGCGTTAGGAATTTATCCAGAAGGAACAAGATCACCAGATGGCAGACTTTATAGAGGTAGAACTGGTGTTGCGCGAATGGCTTTGGAAGCAAAAGTTCCAGTAATTCCTGTTGCCATGATCGGCACATACGAATTACAACCAGCAGATCGAATGGTTCCCAAAGTTGGACGTATCGGAATTATTTTTGGTAAACCTCTTGATTTTTCTCAGCATTACGGTGATGCCAGAAATGCAGAGACCTTAAGAAAGGTCACCAACGAAATCATGGAAGCAATTAGGGAATTATCTGGGCAAGAGTATGTAGATATTTATGCTTCCGCAGCCAAAGAAGCCCTTAAAGACCGCGATTAGTCTCTTTACGATAAATTAAGAGTTCATTACTTAAGAACTAGTTTTAAGGATGTTTAAAATGCGCGTTGGCATTCTTACCGGTGGTGGAGACGCTCCGGGATTAAATAACGTAATTCGTGGTGTTGTCACCAAAGGAATCAATGCGTATAAATATGAATTTGTTGGTTTTAAAGATGGTTGGAAAGGTCCTTTAGAAGGTTTAACTCGTCCAGTTACTTTGGCCGATGTTGCACACATCAATGATGAAGGTGGAACAATTCTTGGATCTTCTAGAACTAATCCAATCAAAATTGAAAACGGTGTTGCCAGAATTGAAGAGAATCTCAAAAAACTAAACGTTGATGCTCTTATCGCAATTGGGGGAGAAGACACCTTAGGTGTTGCCACCCAGCTACATAAACATAATTTTAAAGTTATTGGTGTACCAAAAACTATTGATAACGATCTTTCAAACACCGATTACACATTTGGTTTTCAAACATCTGTGGCAATTGCAACTGAGGCAGTAGATCGTCTTCACACCACTGCTCGTTCACATCACCGTGTATTAGTTGTCGAAGTAATGGGACGCCATGCAGGTTGGATTGCTTTAGAAACAGGTATGGCCGGAGATGCTGCGGTTACTTTAATTCCTGAAGAAAAATATGACATTAACCAAGTTGCTACTTGGGTTAAGAAAAGATTTGAAAGAGATCAATACGCAATTGTGGTAGTTGCTGAAGGTGCTCTAAGTACTGAAGGAGATTTAGTGACAAAGGATTCAACCTTGGATGCTTTTGGTCACGTAAAACTTTCAGGTGTGGGAGAAGGATTAGCTAAACGCTTAGAAGAATTAACTGGAATTGAATCAAGAAGTGTTGTGCTGGGACATTTACAACGTGGCGGAACTCCAGTTGCATTTGATAGAAACTTAGGAAATCGTTTAGGACTTGCAGCAGCTGATGCATTAAATGATGGTGCTTATGGACAAATGGTTGCACTTCACGGAACCAACATTGTTCGAGTACCACTTGAAAGTGCAACAGGTGTATTAAAAACTGTTCCCGCGGAAAGATATCGCGAAGCTACCGCTTTTTTCGGAGCTTAAATATGGCACCGCAAAATTCCCCAGCGGTTACATCAGCGAAACAGCAGCCAGAATGGCCTGACGCAGATGAATTAGCCCGCGTTGTCAAAGAACTTAAATCATTGCCTCCTTTGGTATTTGCAAGTGAATGTGATTTATTAACTCAAAGACTTGCTGATGTTTCACG
>DAIRXT010000091.1:0-2470 GCA_036819575.1 Candidatus Nanopelagicales bacterium
CCACCATTACACAGAATTGAAACTATGGGCGCTGGGAAAAAATCTGGTGAAGTAATTTATACCTACAGTGATGATGAAATGCGCAAAACTGTTGCAGCCCTAGAAAAAAGTGGTCAAAAAATTAAGCAACCAATACAGCGATACAAAGGTTTAGGCGAAATGGATGCCAAACAATTACGTGAAACCACAATGAATCGCGAATCAAGAACTTTAAGAAGAATTAACGTGAAAGACGCTGAAGAGGCAAGTGAAGTTTTTGATCTATTAATGGGTTCAGATGTTGCCCCTAGAAAAGAATTCATTGTTCATGGTGCAGATGAACTTGATAAATCAAGAATTGATGCTTAGTTAGTTATTCAACGCTTCCAGAAGAATGACCTGGGAATAAGTGTGCTTCTGGATTTATTGCCACAGTCGCATTATTAACAGCAGTGGCTGCTTCTCCAAAACCAACAGAAATTAAAGCAACTTTTCCAGGATATGTAGAAATATCTCCTGCTGCAAAAAGTCTTTCAATATTTGTGTGCATTCCAGAATCAACGACAATCTTTCGAGATTCTAGGTTTAATCCCCATTCAGCCAAAGGTCCAATATTTGCTGTGAAACCAAGTGCTGCAACTAGTGTTTGACAATTCAATTCCTTGGTTTCTTTAGTTTTTGAATTCATGTATTCGATTTTTTCGATGTGTGAGCTTCCAGAAACCTTGGTTACTTCTGCTTCTGTGATTAATTCAATTCCTAGGGCTTTAACTTGATCAACTGTTGCTTGATGCGCTCTAAATTTGTCTCTTCTGTGAATCAAGGTTACTGATTTTGCAATCGGATGTAATTCATTTGCCCAATCAAAGGCAGAATCTCCACCACCAACGATTACTACATCTTTTCCTGCATGATCTGACATTTTTGGTACGAAGTGAACTAAACCTTTTCCACTCCAACCATCTGCAGCTGGCAGTGGGCGAGGAGTGAATCGACCAATTCCACCAGTAATTATGACTGCCTTTGCATTCACGGTTTCTTTCTCAGAAGTAATTGTTAGAGATTTATCTGCATTTTGTTTCAATGTTGTTGCAGTTTGATTTAACAAAAATTTAGGATTAGAAGGTTTGGCTTGAGTTAAAAGATTATTAATTAAGTCTCTACCTTTAATTGAAGAAAAACCGCCCACATCAAAAATAGCTTTTTCTGGATACATCGCAGTAATTTGTCCGCCTGGTTCTTCCAAGCTGTCCATTAAGGCCACACTCATGCCACGAAATCCTGCGTAATAGGAACCATAGAGTCCTGCAGGTCCAGCACCGATGATCAAAATATCTACGTCGTGAATTGCCATGTGTCTATTCTGCTCTATTGATAAATTCTTGCTACTTGGGCGCTGGAAGAACTACTAGACAAGTACTAAATCTTCTGGTTTTTTAGCCGCTTCGCTAATTACTTTGCCAGATTCAGATACCAACATGGAACGTCTTGGGGTTGCAAAATGCTGGGCTACAGCAGCTAATTCATCAGCCACACTCTTACGCAATTTCTTTGTTGATCCAAGAATGGATTTAAGTTCATTGATGGCCTCAAGTAATTGTTTTTGCTCAGTTTGTAATTCAATTTTTGAAGTTTTAGTTAATCTTCTAAGAGGCATTTCCAAGATGTATGTGGTTTGAATGTCTGAAAGTTTGAAACCTTTCATCAAGGCAGTTTTAGCTTCAGCAGCATCATCACTTGCTCTGATTATCTTGATCACTTTGTCAATATCAACAATTGCCAGCAACATTCCCTCAACTAAGTGCAGACGGGCTGTAGCTTTTTCTAATCTGAATTTGCTTCTACGTTTAACAACATCAATGCGGTGTTCTAAGTAAACCTCTAGTAATTCTTTCAAACCAAGGGTTCTTGGTCGACCTTCTACAAGGGCCACATTGTTAATGGCAAAGGATTCTTCCATTGGAGTTAAGCGGTATAGGTCTTCCAAGACTTTTTGTGGTTCATGACCGTTTTTGATTTCAATTACTAGTCTTAGTCCTTTTTCACCATCAGTTAAATCAATTACTCTTGAAATTCCTTGAAGTTTTTTGCTTTCAATTAGATCTTTCATTCTTTCAATTACTTTTTCAGCACCCACGTTGAAAGGAAGCTCTGTGATTACTAATCCTTGTTTCTTGGCCTTTACGTTTTCAAGTTGAACTGTTGCTCTCATTCTAAAAGATCCACGTCCGGTTAAGTATGCATCTTTCATGCCATCGCCAATGAGTAGTTTTCCACCACTTGGCAAATCTGGTCCTGGAATGATTTTCATTAATTCGCGTGGTTTTATTTCTGGATCTTCAATTAGTGCCAAAAGCGCTGAAACAACTTCACCTAAGTTATGTGGAGGCATATTTGTTGCCATTCCAACAGCAATACCAGTGGCACCGTTTACTAACAGGTTTGGAAATGCAGCAGGCAATACTTCAGGTTCAACTTCGCGACCATCGTA
>DAIRXT010000092.1:0-2465 GCA_036819575.1 Candidatus Nanopelagicales bacterium
TTTGGATCTGGCACAACATCATCAATTGATACACCTTGGCCTGGATTTGTTCCCCAGGTAACAAAAGGTGTTAAAGAGTTGGCATCAATTATGACTTCAGCATCAAATTTGGCATCATCATCAGTTTTTAAAGTTTTCCAATAAGAAACAGCATCGTCCCAGTCATTACCTTTAGGTGCATAATCGCGACCCTTCATGTATTCAAAAGTGGTTTCATCAGGGGCAATCATTCCTGCTCTTGCTCCTGCTTCAATACTCATATTGCAAATTGTCATTCGTCCTTCCATGGACAATGAACGAATTGCTTCACCGCGATATTCCAAAACGTAACCTTGACCACCACCTGTACTAATTTTGGCAATCACAGCCAAAATAATGTCTTTTGCAGTTGATCCTTGGGGAAGTTTGCCATTAACAGTTATGGCCATAGTTTTAAATGGCTTTAGTGGCAATGTTTGGGTAGCAAGTACATGCTCAACTTCACTTGTGCCAATCCCAAAAGCTAAAGCTCCAAAAGCACCATGAGTTGAGGTATGAGAATCTCCACAAACAACAGTCATTCCTGGTTGCGTTAAACCAAGTTGTGGTCCCACTACGTGCACAATTCCTTGATCAATATCTCCTAGAGAAAAAATCTTTAAGCCAAATTCTTTGGCATTATTTCTTAATGCATCAACTTGTGCTCTGGAAACTAAATCTGCAATTGGTTTATCAATATCTTGGGTGGGAACGTTATGATCTTCTGTCAAAACTGTTAAATCAGGGCGACGAACTTTTCTATTAGCTGCTCTTAAGCCATCAAATGCTTGTGGAGAGGTAACTTCGTGAACTAAATGAAGATCAATAAAAAGTAAATCTGGTTCGCCACTTGCTTGGTGCACAATGTGTGCATCCCAAACTTTTTCTGCAAGTGTCTTACCCACTTTTTATTTCTCCTTTACTTTTCTTTTGCCTCGTGTAGCCCCGACGGGATTCGAACCCGCGCTACCGCCTTGAGAGGGCAGCGTGCTAGGCCGCTACACAACGGGGCTGTAGGAAAATCCGTTTCAATAATTCTAACAGCGCGAAGAAAAAGTGAAATTCGTAGTTAGCGAATTCTCACACGATCAGGTGTTAGTTCATCCAACTTTGTGATGCCCAGAAGTCTCATTGACATTTCGATTTCAGCTTTAAGTAATTCCACAACTCGATCCACCCCTTGTTCGCCACCCGCCATCAAGCCATACAGGTAAGCACGTCCAATCAAAACAGCATTTGCACCCAAACCAATGGCGGCCAAAATATCTGTGCCGGCCATCACACCACCGTCAATCAAAACTGTGAAATCTTTACCAACAGCTTTTCTAACTTCTGGAAGAAGTTCTAAGGGCACAGGTGCCTTATCCATTTGTCTGCCACCATGAGTGGAAAGAATTATGCCGTCAACTCCTGCTTCTTTGAGCATTAATGCATCTTCAACCGATTGCACACCTTTAATTAATAATTTTCCGTTCCAAACAGATTTAAGCCATTTAATATCTTCCAAAGTAATTGAGGGATCAAAAATCTTTGATAATAAATCAGCAACTGTTCCGCCACTGTCTTTCATATCAAGGGAGGCAAAAACAAGTGGTTCAGTAGTTAAAAGATTCATCCACCACTTTGGATATCTGGCCATGCCAATCAATGTTTTTAAAGTCAATTTTGGTGGAATAGTTAAACCGTTTTTAACGTCTCTGTATCTAACGCCACCAACTACTGTGTCAACAGTTAAAACAATAGTTTCATATCCTGAAGCTTTTACTCTTTCAATTAGTTTCTCGTTTGGTTCTCTTTCACGTCTTACATATAACTGATACCAGCGACGCACATTTGGTACTTGTTTAGCTAAATCTTCAGGTGAAGTTGTGCCTAGAGTTGATAAACCATAAAGAATTCCATATTTTTCTGCCACTCGAGCAACTGCTGGTTCACCTTCGTAACCCATCATGCGAGTAAATCCAGTTGCAGCAAATGCAAAAGGTAATGCGTTCTTTTTTCCTAAAATGTCAACGGATGTATCAACGTTTGTCACATCTCTTAACACGCGAGGAGAAAATTCAACGTTGTTAAATGTTTCTCTGGCTCTATTAAGACTTGCTTCAGAACCTGATGCCCCATCGGTGTAATCAAAAACAGAACGAGGAGTTCTTTTTGAAGCTATTTCTCTAATATCCCAAATGTTGGTGGCTTTGTTAAGTCTTACTTGTTTTCTATTTAGATTGGGCCATCTAAAACCAATTAATGAAATCACTTCTAAGGGGCGAGGAAACCTGCGCTTAACCATGAGGTCCTATTCGAAGAATAAGTTGTTGAACCAGAAATTACTACATCACTAAACTTGCTGGGGTACTAGGACTCGAACCTAGACAAGCGGATCCAGAAACCGCTGGGCTGCCAATTACCCCATACCCCACTGGCTTACTTCTTTAAATGTTTTTCAATTC
>DAIRXT010000093.1:0-2427 GCA_036819575.1 Candidatus Nanopelagicales bacterium
CAATAAGTCCTAATGTGACTATGCCACTAAAAAGTTTCCATTTAACTTTTGATTTTTTTCTAGATTTCTTTTGTGGTACTCGAGGATTTGGATTACCGCGTTTTACCACTTGTTAATCCAACCAATCTGCCGGTTTCTTTAATGGACGTCTGGTTTTCCCGTCACCCAAAACGTAGGAACTATAAACATGATTCCAACTACAACCTTGACACACTTCTACGACAAAAACCTTTATTTGACCATGTTCTTTACTCATTCGTAATAAATCGTGTGGAGATTTAATTCGACCAGAAAATGGTCCTAGTTCTTTTCCAAATACATAAGAGATTTCAATCAAATTAACAATTTCACACACTGGACAAATTCTTGAAGTTGTCACCCCGTGAAATTGAGCAGCTTTTTTTAAATAAGGATCAGCATCACATAAATCTGTTTTTAAAACTCGACCAGTTTTCCAAGCTTGAACTGAAGATCTTCTTTGCAGCGCATAGTTGATAACTTCGCGTGGAATTGTTGGGTCTAGTACTTCATTTTCAGTGATCGCTGACATGACAACAATCCTAAACTAACTAGGAGTTTTTTGCCCACCAAGTTTTTAATTCCTCAGTAGCTTTCTCAACACCCAAGACTCCTTTATCAAGTCTTAGATCAAGTAGGAATTGATAGGCTTTACCAACTTCGGGACCTGGTTTTATATTTAAAATTTTCATGATTTCACTGCCATCTAGTTCTGGGCGCATACTTTTTAGTTCTTCTTGTTTAGATAATTCAACAATTCGATCTTCTAAGTCATCGTAAGCACCTTTTAACTTAATAGCTTTTGCTTCATTTCTAGTTGTGCAATCAGCCCTAGTTAATTTATGTAATCTAATTAGTTGCTCATCTGCATCTCTGACATATCTTCTAACAGCTGAATCTGACCATTTACCATCACCATAACCATGAAAACGCAAATGTAATTCAATTAGCAAACAAACTTGTTCAATTATTTCTTTTGAGTATCTAAGTTTTTCTAAACGCTTCTTAGCTAAACGAGCTCCTACAACTTCGTGGTGGTGAAATGAAACTCTGCCTTCGCCTTCAAATTTTCTGGTTTTAGGTTTTCCAATGTCATGCAACAGTGCAGCTAATCTTAAAATGAGATCTGGTTCAAATTGAGGTTCATGGTTTTTTTCTAAATCAATTGCTTGTTCCATAACTTTTAAACTGTGTTGGTAAACATCTTTATGGTGATTATGTTCATCAATTTCAAGTTTTAATGCCGGAAGCTCTGGCAAGAAATGCTCAGCAACACCGGTTTCTACTAGCAACTCAATTCCAACTCTTGGTTTTGAAGTAAGAATTAGTTTATTAAATTCATCATTAATTCTTTCCATGGAAACTATTTTTAATCTTTCAGCTAACTTTTGCATTGCTTCAACTAAATCAGCTTGTGGTTTTAAATCTAGTTTGGATATGAATCTGGCAGCTCTTAATATTCTTAAGGGATCTTCTGAGAAAGAAACTTGGGCATCAAGAGGTGTTCTAAGTATTTTATTATTTAAATCCGTTAAACCGTTATAAATATCAACTAATTCAAAACTTGGTAAACGTAGTGCCATTGCATTTATTGTGAAATCTCGTCTTGCTAAATCTTCTTCTAAAGTTTTTCCAAATTCAACACTTGGTTTTCTTGAAGTATCTTCATATTGTTCAGTTCTATATGTTGTTATTTCAAAAACGTTTTCGTCTAACTTTGCTCCCACTGTTCCAAACTTGATTCCCACATCCCAAATTGAATCTGCCCAAGGTTTTAAACACTTTTGAATCTCAGCAGGTTTTGCATTTGTCGTTAAATCAAGATCTTTAACAGTTTTTCCCAAAACTGCGTCTCTAACAGGACCACCTACTAACGAAATTTCAAATCCGTTTTTTGCAAATAATTCACCCAACTCTTTTAATAGCTTTGAACTCTCACCCAAAGCAGACAAGATGCGATTTGTGGCTGTTGAATTATTTTCTGATGTGCTCACTCATGAGAGCCTAGAACCACGCGTTATTCCTGAAGGGATGCCTAGAAGTTTTGGGCGCGTCACCTATTCTTCAAGATGTGAAACAAATAAAGACACGATTAATAGCAATATTTATTGCCCCTTTAATCGTTTCTTTTCTGGCCTGGCCAAGTAATGCCGCAACTGACTCTGTTGAAATTTCACTAGATCTTCTAACCCCTTATGCCCCCGTTGGAGCTGACACTCTTTTATTCCAAGGAACTTATCGAAATAAAACAAATGCAAACTTAACTGATTTATCTTTACAAATTCTTGTCTCAGATCCGATCACAAGCAGAAGCACTCTTAACACTGCTCTTAATTCACAAAATCCTGCAGAGTTAATTCCACGTGGACAAATTTACAAAGTTTCTGATTTAGCACCCGGAGCAATTGC
>DAIRXT010000094.1:0-2394 GCA_036819575.1 Candidatus Nanopelagicales bacterium
GTAAACAAAAAACCCCTCGCTCTCGCGAAGGGCATCAGCACACTTGGTTTGGGTTTCTATCCCCAGTTAAGTGCGCTTAACTAATAATTTCCTGGTTCTTCATTGCCTTTAGTTTGCCCCATCTGTAACAGCAGTATTAAAACAGGGGTAATTTATCCGACCGAAACAGTCCAATTGTGTTCATCTTTTGCTACCCCAGTTTGAATATCCAACAAAGCAGCACGAATTTTGGCAGTGACCTCACCTGTTTGACCTTGGCCCACAATGAATTCATCATCACTTGATTTAACTAATCCAACAGGAGTGACAACTGCAGCAGTGCCGCAAGCAAAGACTTCTGTGATATCTCCTTGTTCGCAACCTTTTTTCCAGTCTTCAATACTTATCTTTCTTTCAACTGAAGTCATTCCTAAATCTTTAGCTAATTGCAAAATTGAATCACGAGTAATTCCTGCAAGCAATGATCCTGTTAAAGATGGAGTAACAATTTCATTCTTTTTCCCATAAACAAAGTAAAGATTCATTCCGCCCATTTCTTCAATGAAGCGGCGCTCAATTGCATCTAGCCACACAACTTGATCGCAACCTTGGTTAGCAGCTTGTGCTTGAGCAATTAGAGAAGCTGCGTAATTTCCTGCAAATTTTGCTTCTCCCGTGCCACCAGGTGCAGCTCGTACATATTCCTTACTTAACCAAACAGAAACTGGTTTGATACCAGCAGGAAAATAATTTCCGGCAGGAGAAGCAATTAATAAAAATAGGTATTTACTGGCAGGTCTTACCCCTAAACCAACTTCAGTAGCAAACATAAATGGTCGTAAATAAAGAGATTTCTCTCTATCTTCTGGAACCCAGTTTTTATCAACTGCTATTAATTGCTTTATGGATTCCACAAATAATTCTTCTGGAATTTCTGGCATTGCCATTCTCTTGGCAGATTTTGCAAATCTAGCTGCATTTGATTTTGGTCTAAAAGTTTTAATACTGCCATCTTTATGCTTGTAAGCTTTTAATCCTTCAAATATTGCTTGACCATAATGCAAGGTCATATTGGCTGGATCAATAGAAAGAGGACCATAAGGAACAACACGTGGATTGATAAAACCCTTATCTTTTTCCCAATCAATTAACACCATGTGATCAGTGAAATGCTTACCAAAACCTGGATTACTTAAAATTGCATTTCTGTCATCATCTGATTTAGGTGATGAGTTTTTAGTAACACTAAAAGATGTCACGCGCTCACCAGTTTAGCTATTGCATCTCCAATTTCTGAAGTGCTTCGTTTAGCTGTTCCTCTGGTTGCTAAATCTTTTGCAACTGCCATTTCGATTTTTTTAGCAGCTTCTTTTTCACCCAAATGATCAAGCATCATAGAAACACTCATGATTGCTGCTGTTGGATCTGCAATTCCTTTGCCCGCAATATCTGGAGCTGAACCATGAACTGGTTCAAACATAGATGGAGTTGTTTTCTCAGGATTGATATTGCCACTTGCTGCTAATCCGATGCCACCAGCAATTGCTGCACCAATATCAGTCAAGATATCGCCAAACAAATTATCGGTCACAACAACATCAAATTTTTCAGGATTGGTCACAAAAAACATTGACGCTGCATCAACGTGTTGGTAATCAGTTTTAACATCACTGAATTCTTTGGCCACGCGATCAAAAGTTCGCTTCCACATATCTCCTGCAAAAACTAAAACATTTGCTTTATGAACAAGTGTTAAATGTTTACGACGACTTTGAGCACGCTTAAAAGCATCACGAATCACTCTCTCTGCGCCAAAAGCTGTGTTCAAAGATTCTTCAGTTGCAAGTTCATCTTTGGTGCCTTTTCTTAAAACACCACCTGCTCCAACATAAGATCCTTCAGTTCCTTCTCTAACAACAACCATGTCAATGTTTTCAGGAGTTTTACCCGCTAAAGGAGTAGTTACTCCGGGAAATAATTTAACTGGACGCAAATTCACATAGTGATCTAATTCAAAACGTAATCTAAGTAAAAGCCCACGCTCTAAAATTCCTGGAGCAACTTTTGGATCTCCCACAGCACCAAGCAAAATTGCATCAAATTTCTTTAATTCAGCTAAAACTGAATCAGGAAGTGTTTCTCCAGATTTTAGGTAGCGATTAGCTCCTAAATCATAATTTTGGGTTTCAAACTTTTTGCCCACAGCATCAAGTACTTTGCAACCTTCATTAACAACATCGACACCGATGCCATCACCAGGAATTAGCGCGACGCGATAGGAATTCATAATAAGTACAGCGTAGGGCTGCGCTACTTGTTTTGTGCCTGCTACCCTTAATTCATAATGATTCGTTGCTTGCTACTTCAAAGCCGCAGCGAGGCCTAACGACTGGCCTCCTCGCTGCGGGAGTTCGC
>DAIRXT010000095.1:0-2394 GCA_036819575.1 Candidatus Nanopelagicales bacterium
ATTGCCTAAAGGCGTTGCCGCCAAAATTAATTGCCCGCCACTCATAACCCTCATCCTTTCAGGGACAAGTTAGTCGTAATCTTTCAGCCGTGGGACAAGTTCATCCAGCGCATGCCAGAAGAATTCCTGATATTCACAAAACCAATGAATTAGTTGATATTGCCCCAAGGCAGCATCTTTTGAGTTGGGGATTAACTCTTTTAATTACTTTAATAGCTGCTCTTATTAGATGGCCTCGATTAAATGTTCCAGAAGATATCGTTTTTGATGAAACTTATTACGTTAAAGATGCTTTCTCTATTTTAAAAAATGGTTATGAACGAGAAGCTGTTGAGAAAGCAAATGAATTCTTATTACAAGGTCGAACAGATTTATATGAAACTATTGGATCATTTGTGGCACACCCACCAATGGGTAAATGGATAATTGCAATTGGTCAACAATTATTTGGTTTGGACTCATTTGGTTGGCGAGCTGGTGTGGCATTTATGGGCACACTTTTAGTTTTAGTTACCACACGTGTTGCAATAAGATTGCTTCGCTCTGTTTGGTTTGGTGCTTTAGCAGGTTTCTTAATTGCAATTGATGGTTTAGCAATTGTGATGAGTCGAACAGCTTTACTTGATGGAATCATGGCCACATTTGTAATGCTGGGTGTGGGATGTTTAGTACTTGATCGAGATTATGCAAGAGACAGAATTTCTAGAAATCTAAAACCTGATTCTAAATTTGGGGGAAGATTTACTTGGCATCCTTGGAGAATTCCTGCTGGAATATTTCTTGGTTTAGCAATTGCTACTAAATGGTCTGCTCTTTGGTATTTAGCTGTAATTGGAATTCTCACTGTTTTTTATGAATATTCATTTAGAAAAATGCGCAGAGCAAAGTATCCATTATGGGGAACTCTTTTAGTTGATACTTGGTGGGCAAAACTACAACTACTAGTTCCTGCTTTCTTGGTTTATGTTGCATCTTGGACTGGTTGGATTAGATCAGAAGATGGTTGGGGTAGAAATCCTGAAAGTTTAGGAATTCTTAATACTCTTAAATCTTTATTGGCTTATCACGAACAAATTTGGAATTTTCATATAAATCTCAAAACTGATCACAGCTATGAGGCATATGCTTTGGGTTGGCCAATTTTACAAAGACCAACATCTTTTTATTACAAAGAGAATTTAGCTAATTGCGCAAGTGATAATTGCGCTAGTGAAGTTCTAGCACTTGGTAATCCTCTTATTTGGTGGACTGGTGTTTTGGCTTTAGTTTTGCTTTTGTTGAATTTCTTAAGATCAAGAAATTGGCGTTCGGGAACAATAATTTTGTTGTTCTTAGCTGGTTGGGCTCCCTGGTTGCTGTTTCCTGAGCGAACCATGTTTTATTTCTATTCCATTGTTTATTTGCCATTTTTAGTTATTGCCATTGCCTATATTGCTAATTTGATCTATGTCGGAGTTGGTGCCAGAGAATCAAGTAGGAAAGTATTTTTCTGGATGGGTTCTATTGCACTTCTGGTGGTGATTGGGGTTTCTATTTACTTCTATCCAATATGGACAGCTATTCAACTTCCTAAAGATGACTGGTTGTTACGGATGTGGTTTAGGAGTTGGATTTAAGCGCCTTGTGCGCGTCTTTGTTCTTGCGCAATTTCTGGTTGCACCACTTTAGGTTCTTCAATTCTTTCTAATGGTCTTTCATCCATAATCAAATCACGTTCTGGATCTGGTTTAATAAATGTTTTTGAAACATCAGGTTTTTTATAAATTGCATAATTTTTTCTAATCACAGCAGAAGTAGTTTTTGTTTTATTATCAGTTTGCATTCTTTGTGCTGCAACATAAGCAGCACTTAGCCACATAAATAATAGACCAACTGGAATTAGTGAATAATACTCAGACACATAACCTAATAAAGATGCAACAATCACACCAACATTTATCACAAACAAAGTGTAAGTAACATTTCTTCTTCTAGTAGCTGCACTTCTTTGACGATCAATTAATTCCTTATCTCTATCTGGCACTAAATCACTAATTGATCTCATCGCTTTGTTGAAGCGATCAATTGATTTTGTTTCATTTGTATTGACGCGATTTTTAGCAAGAGTGGGATAAAGCACAATGCCCCAAAGACCCAAAACGATAGCTAAAAGCAACCCTGACCCCATAGAAATAGGTTAGAAGTTTTGTTGGATTTTTTTTCAGACTTCTGGGGTGTGTCGGTAGCAGAGTTGATTATTTAAGATTTTTTTAACATTGAAACTAAAGAATCACTTATTTCATCTTCATTTATTGCAAAAACTAAATGATCTCGCCATTCTCCGTCGATATGTAGAAACTTAGGTCTTAGTCCCTCACTTCGAAGTCCTAGCTTTTCAACAACTCGAAGAGATTT
>DAIRXT010000096.1:0-2390 GCA_036819575.1 Candidatus Nanopelagicales bacterium
GTTGGAGTAATTGATGGGGAAGTTCGCCTCGATTTACATTACGAAGATGATGTGCGTGCTCAAACAGATATGAATGTGGTCATGACAGGAAGTGGCAAATACATTGAAATTCAAGGCACAGCAGAAGGTGCCCCTTTTGATAAAGCTGAATTAGATAATTTATTAGCAATAGCTGCAAAAGGTTGTGCCGAGTTAACTAAATTGCAATTAGAAGCCCTCAAATAGAGATGAAAAAAATTGTGTTGGCAACAGCCAACACTCATAAAGTAATTGAATTTCAAAGAATCTTGGGTGAATTACTTCCCGACTTAGAACTGATTGCTTCAAGTGATTTTTCGAAAGTTCCAGTTATTGAAGAAACTGGGGCCACCTTTGCTGAAAACGCTTTATTGAAAGCAAAAGTGATTAATGAGTTCACGAAATTGCCAGCTATTGCTGATGATTCAGGCTTAGTTGTTGAGGCACTAAATGGTGCTCCTGGAATATTTAGTGCCCGCTACGCAGGAATAAATGCCACAGATCAAGAAAATGTGGCCAAATTGATTTCAGATATTGACAATATTGATGACTCTTTACTTGAGGCTAGTTTTGAGTGTGCAATTGCTTTAGTTGACCGGGAGCAAAATTTGGAACTAGTTGTGCAAGGACAGATGCCCGGAAGGGTAATTAAGCAGGTCAGGGGAGCAAATGGTTTTGGTTATGACCCAATGTTTATTCCCCAAGGATTTTCCAAAACAGCTGCTGAGTTAAGTGATCAAGACAAAGACAAAATTAGTCATCGAGGAATTGCTTTACGGAAAATGTCTGGGATCTTAAAACAGTTACAGGGCTAAGCCCAGTTGTGCTTTGTCTGCTGTATTGTTTGACCTTCATGCAACTTTAATTTGGAGGTTCGTTGGATAAAAAATTCTCAGGCCAAGTGCTAGTTCTTGGCGCAGGTTCAGTGGCTCAATGTTCTTTACCCCTGATTTTGAAACACATCGCAAATCCTTCGCAAGTCACCGTGATTGACAAAGATGATCGATCAGATCGAATAATGAATGAAATAAAGCAAGGTGTTACTTTTAAAAAAGATTTGATTACCAAAGAGAATTTAGCTGAAAAACTATCAGCTCATGTTTCTGCGGGAGATTTATTATTAGATCTTGCCTGGAACATTGATTGCAACGCAATATTGCAATGGTGTCATGACAATAACGTTTTGTATTTGAACACTTCTGTTGAAGAGTGGAATCCATATGTTGATGGAGCAGATCGTCCAGTTTTAGAGCGCACTCTTTATCCAAGACATATGAGAATTCGCGAAATGCTAAAAACTTGGGATAAAAAAGGACCATCAGCTGTTGTTGAACACGGGGCAAATCCTGGTTTAGTTTCACATTTCACTAAAGCGGCCCTTGTTGATATTGCAAGCAAACTAAAACAAGATTCCAAATCAAATGACAAAATTGAAACTGCGCTTAAAGAAGAAAAATACAACGAATTAGCTCACCTATTAGGTGTGAAAGTAATTCATATTGCAGAACGCGATACCCAAATAACTAATAAACCTAAAAAGGTTAATGAATTTGTTAACACTTGGTCTGTGGAAGGTTTTTATGAAGAAGGAATTGCTCCAGCTGAACTTGGTTGGGGAACACATGAAAAAGAGTTACCTAAAAATGGAATCATGCACACCGGAAATGGACCATGTAATCAAATAGCAATTGCACAACCTGGTGCTAAAACTTGGGTTAGATCTTGGGTACCTGATTCTGAAACAATTGGCATGGTCATTAGACACGGTGAAGCATTTACCATCACAGAACATTTAACTGTGAAGGATGATTCAGGAAAAGATATTTATAGACCAACTGTTCATTATGCATATTGTCCTTCAAATGAAGCAATTGTTTCCATGACTGAATTAGAAATGCGTCAATGGGATTTACAACAAGATCAAAGAATTATGAACGAGGAAATTATTGATGGGGAAGATCGTTTAGGTGTTTTATTAATGGGTCATGAATACAAAGCTTGGTGGTATGGATCTTTGCTTTCAATTCATGATGCAAGAAAACTAGTTCCTGGACAATCTGCTACCACATTGCAAGTTGCATGTTCTGTTATTGCTGCTTCGATGTGGATGATTGATAATCCAAATGAAGGAGTTTTAGTTCCTGATCAATTGCCTTGGAAATATGTTTTGAACATTGCCAAAGATTATTTAGGCGAAATGAAATCTGTTGCTGTGGATTGGGATCCGCTGAAAACAAGAAATGATTTATATAAGGGTCTTAATGGCAGAAGTTATGACAGTGACCCTTGGCAGTTCAATAATTTTCTTGTTTAGATTTTGATTTTGGTGCGGGAGAGGGGACTTGAACCCCTACACCTTTCGGCGCTAGATC
>DAIRXT010000097.1:0-2362 GCA_036819575.1 Candidatus Nanopelagicales bacterium
TTGGGCACATGGGAGTAAAGTTTGCTCACGCACTTGGTGCTGAAGTAACAGTTTTGTCGCATTCAGCCAATAAAGAAGCAGATGCCAAGAAAATGGGCGCAGATCATTTTATTTTGACCAAAGATGAAGAAGTATTTGAAAAATACAAAAATCATTTTGATTTACTTATTAATTCTGTTTCAGCACCACTTGATTTAAATAAGTATGCAAACATGCTGAAACTAAATGGTTCTCTGGTAATGGTTGGTTTGAGTGGTGAACCATATCCAATTGATGCCTTCACCATGCTAAATCAAAGAAGAAGAATTGCTGGTTCCATGATTGGTGGCATGAAACAAACTCAAGAAATGCTTGATTTTGCTGGAAAACATAACATCGTCAGCGATGTTGAAATCATCACAGCAGCAGAAATCAACAAAGCATACGATCGAGTTGTGGCAAGTGATGTTAAATATCGATTCGTCATCGATGCCAAAACCATTTGAAATAAGACCAGCACAATTAACTGATTGTGCTCAAATACTTGAGCTAATTAAAGAACTTGCTCTGTATGAAAAAGAACCCGATGCGGTTGAAACAACTGTTAAGGATTTAGAGGAAGCCTTATTTGTTGGTGCAACTTCATTAAATAATCTTCCAGCTTGTTATGCAGTGGTCATTGATGATGAAGAAAATCCAGGTAAATTATCTGGATTTGCACTTTATATGCTGCATTTTTCAACTTGGACTGGAAAATATGGAATCTATCTAGAAGATTTGTATGTCAGAGAATCTAAACGTGGTTTGGGCTTAGGCAAAGCTTTACTAGAACATTTGGCACAAATTTGTGTGAAAAAAGGTTATGCCAGATTTGAATGGTGGGTACTTGATTGGAATACACCTGCTTGGGATTTCTATTTATCTAAAGGTTCAATTCCAATGACTGAATGGACTTTGCATCGAATGCAAGGAAAAGCTTTAAAAGATTTAGGAAAAGATTAATTCTTTTTTTCTGCTAATACAGCTGCCAAGATAGTTGTGATTGGTACAGCTAAGACTAAACCAATAGATCCCACTAAAGTTCTAACAATTTCTTGCGAAATTGCTTCACTACTTAGAATAAAACCTGTAGGTCTATCTGCCAACACAATTAGCAACAACGTTGGTAAAGCTGCCCCTGCGTAGGTAAATAGCAATGTGTAAACAGTTGATGCTATATGGTCTCGACCAATTCTCATTCCTGAAAGAAACAACTGACGAGCAGTGCTATTTGGTTGGGACTCTTTAATTTCCCAAACTGAACTTGCTTGAGTAACAGTTACATCATTTAAAACACCAACGGAAGCAAAAATGATTCCTGCTAACAACAATCCATCTAACCTGATTTGGGTGACCCCTGCCAAAAGAAAATCATCATCACTAGAAATTCCTGAAAAATTTCCAAACCCAACTACAAGATAAGAAATAACTGCGGTTAAACCAATACCAAAAAGTGTTCCCAATACCGCAACAGAAGTTCTAATTGATAAACCATGAGCTGTGTAAAGAAGAATGAGAACTAATCCAGATGCTGCAACAACTGCAACAGCTAAAGGACTTTTACCTTCTAAAAGAGCTGGGAACATAAAGTAAAGCAAAACTAAAAACGTCAGAATTAAACCAACAATTGCACCAACACCACGCCAGCGACCTATAAAAATTGTGACGATTGCAAAAATAATTGAAACCCAAATTAAAAGATTTGATCTATTCAAATCCATAAATAGGTATGTGTCTTCACTAAATTCTTGTTCCGGAATACGCAAGAGTTGCATTTTTGTTCCTTCGTTTATGTCTACTCCAGCATTGGCATAATCGAATTCAACAAAACCTTCTGTGCCTTCTTTCTCACCACTTGTGATCAAAACTTTTAAAACATCACATCTTCCACCAGCAACTTGTTCGGGATCACTTGTTTGTTCAAATCCCATACATTTTTCTGAAGTGATTTCTAGAACTTGGGCTGTGACATATTCAGATCCAGCTACTGCGTCTAAACCACCAGAAAGTCTATTGAAAGTTCCTTCTGGTCTTAAAATAAATGCACCTATTAAAACAGCAATACTGGAAATAATAATTGCAAATACCGTAATTTTTGTTTTAGTTGTTTTCATTAACTTTTAACCGGTGATCTCAGTGCCCATTGAATTAATGGTATCTGTAGGGGCAGTCTCAACCATGAGCCAATTATTAACAACCAGCTTGATTCAAGATTCCAAGTCACATCAATTGCATACCACCAATTACCAACCCAAATTACAAGTAGAACTGCTGCAGTTAATTTTGGAGCCCATTTTTGTTTTGTTAGTAATCCAATCGCACAGGCTATTTCTAAGATTCCACT
>DAIRXT010000098.1:0-2293 GCA_036819575.1 Candidatus Nanopelagicales bacterium
GTGTTAGGAAGCAGAGAAGAAGGCTAGTTAGTTAAGAGTCCTAGATTTTTTCCTACTAGGCCTTTGGGATTTTTCATTAATGCTTTTGCCATATTGATTATTTCTATCGCAGCTGGTGATTCAGGATTTGAAATAACTAAAGGAAGTCCAGCATCGCCACCTTCTCTAAGTCTTACATCAAAAGGCACTTTTGCTAAAACATTAACTTGTGTTCCTAATTCATCACTTATTGCTTTGGCCACTGTTTCTCCACCACCAGATCCAAAAAGATCCATTGTTTCACCACATGATGAACAAATAACACCACTCATATTTTCAATTACACCTATAACTTTTTGATGAGTTTGTTTAGCTAAAGTTCCTGCTCTTACTGCTACTTCTGCTGCACTAATTTGAGGAGTTGTAACAACAACAATTTCAGATTTAGGTACAAGTTGGGCAACACTTATTGCAACATCTCCCGTACCTGGTGGTAAATCAAGTAGTAATACATCTAAATCTCCCCACCAAACATCTGTCATGAATTGCTCCACAGCTTTATGAAGCATCGGTCCACGAAAGGCAATTGGTTGAGTAACTCCACCAGGTTTAAATGACAACATAGAAATTACGCGCACACCGTGGGCCATTTGAGGCATGATCATTCCTTCAACAACAGTTGGAGGAGTTGTCACACCCATAATTCTTGGAATGGAATGACCATAAATATCTGCATCAAGAATTCCCACTGATAAACCAAGTTCAGCAAAAGCAATTCCCAGATTTGCTGTTAGAGAAGACTTTCCCACACCACCTTTGCCTGAGGCAATGGCATAAATGCGAGTTAGATTTTTATCAAGAGCAAAGGGATTTTCTTTAATTGGACCTCGTAATTGTTCCCTTAGTTTTTTTCGTTGATCATCATTCATAACATCAAGCACAACTTTTGTTTTGGCAGAAGCATCAATTTCTAGAACAGCATTGGTAACTCTTTTGATAATTTCATCTTTTAAGGGGCATCCAGAAACAGTTAAATAGATTTCAACTAACACATCTTGATTTGAGACTTCAACATTTTTGACCATCCCAATTTCTGTTATGGGGCGTCTAATTTCTGGGTCCTGCACTGTGGAAAGTGCGGTCATCACAGCATCTTTAGTTAAAGACACAATCAGTTATTCTTTTTTGTCTTTATCAATTTGCAGTTCTTCAAGAAGATCTCTCAATTCGCTTTTGATGTAATCACGGGTTGCAACATCATTTAACGCTATGCGCAAATCTGCTAACTCGCGAGCCAGAAATTCAGTATCTGCCAACAAGCGATTGGCTTGATTTCTGTCTTGCGCACTTTGCACACGATCACGGTCAGTCTGACGATTTTGGGCAAGAAGAATCAGAGGAGCAGCGTAAGAAGCTTGCAATGAAAGCATCAAAGTAAGAGCTAAGAATGGCCATGGATCAAATCTAAATTCGATTGGTCCAAGTGTGTTCCATAAAACCCAGCTGGTCACAAAAATAGTCATTAGTGCAATGAAGCGCCATGAACCAATTTTTCGCGCAACTCTTTCACTTACTAAACCAAATCTTTCAGAGTCATATGGACTTCTAAACTGCAAACCTCTGCTTCTAGGTTGATCTAGACGTGAGCTTCTAATCTTTTTCATGATCTGACCTCAACTTCATCTTGATCGCGCCAATCATCAGGAAGCATGTGGTCAATAACGTCGTCAACAGTTACTGCTCCTAGCAATCTGTTTTCAACATCAACAACAGGTAAAGCCACAAGATTATAAGTTGCAAAGTATTTAGTTACTGATGCCAAAGATGTGTTAGGACCAACTGGCTTTAGTTCAGAATCAATCACACTTGAAACTAAAGTTCCTGGAGATTCTCTTAAAAGTCTTTGCATGTGTGCAACACCTAAATATTTTCCAGTAGGTGTATCAAGGGGAGGTCTCACAACATAAACCTGACTTGCCAAAGAAGGAGGTAATTCCGGATTTCTAATACTTGCTAATGCTTCAGCAACTGTTGCATCCGGAGTTAATACAACTGGTTCAGTTGTCATCATTCCACCTGCTGTGTAATCACCATAAGTTAAAAGTCGGCGAAGATCATCTGCTTCTTCTGGTTCCATTAATTCTAAATATTCTTCAGCTTTTTGTGGTGGTAATTCTTTTAGCAAATCTGCTGCATCATCAGGTGCCATTTCTTCAATAACATCAGCTGCACGTTCAATTTCAAGTTTTCCTACAATTGCAACGCGAGTTTCCTCACTCATTTCTTCCAAAACATCTGCAAGTCTTTCATCATC
>DAIRXT010000099.1:0-2242 GCA_036819575.1 Candidatus Nanopelagicales bacterium
AGGCAAAGTAAGAATGTCTGCCCCAGTTTTAGTCACTACCAGCGTGTGCTCAAACTGGGCAGACATCTTTCGATCTTTAGTTAAAACAGTCCAAGTATCTTCCAAAATGTCGTAATCATGGGTTCCTAAATTAAGCATCGGCTCAATTGTGAAAGTCATTCCTTCTTGCATCAACTGGGTAGCTGTTGGGTCATCAAAATGGGGGATTACTAAACCTGAGTGAAACGACGTGTGAACACCATGTCCGGTGAAGTCTCTAACCACACCATAATTAAATCTTTTGGCATAGCTTTCAATTACTCGACCAATCACATTTATTGGTCTACCAGGAGCAACTGCTTGTATTGCTCTATCTAATGCCTCTTTTGTTCTTTCCACCAAAAGCTTTGTCTCTTCGTCCACTTCTCCCACCAAGAATGTGTAGTTGGTGTCTCCGTGAACTCCATTTTTGTAAGCAGTGACATCCAGGTTCACAATGTCACCGTCTTTGATTATTTGATTTGAGGGAATCCCATGACAGATCACTTCATTAATTGAGGTGCACAAAGATTTAGGAAAACCTCGATAACCCAAAGTTGAGGGGTAAGCTCCTTGATCGCAAATGTATTCATGAACTATGTGGTCTAAATCTTCTGTGGTCATGCCATCTTTAATTGAGGAACCAGCAAGATGCATGGCATCAGCGGCAATGGTGCCTGAAATTCTCATTTTTTCTATTACTTCAGCAGTTTGCACATCACTACCTTTATAGGCAGCTGGAGCTTTTTTCCCAACATATTCAGGTCGAGGGATGTTTACTGGAACTGGTTTTAAAGCGGTGGTCATTTAAGTAAATCTAACCAATATTAAAAGTTGTTTTGGCAGTCCTGGCAGTTTTTCCTGATTTTTTAACGGTGAAGGTCAAGGTGCAAGTGCCTTTGGCTTTCACAACGACAGAAGAGGCAGTAGCTACGCAAGCCCCTTTAGGTTTAGCTTTTACTCCCACAAATTTCACACTCGTTGAATTTGCAGTTGTGACCCCAATTCCTTTAAGAACTGTTCGAGCCGAAAAAGTCCCTCTTTTAAGAGTTGGTCTGGCAGCAGTAAAGGCCTCATCTGGTGAATACCCAGCAGTTGTCAAAGCAGTTTTTACTAAACCTGTGAAATTACTTGCCACTAAACCAAGTACAGCTCGATCTTTTATTTCTGGGTAACAAGGTGCACCACTGCCACCGGCAACTGGTCCAACCAGCAGGTTTTCAGTTTCAGTTTGCAAAATAACTGGGCCACCACTGTCACCAAAACATGCACCACTGCCACTTGCTGATCTTCCATATAAATAAGTCTTGGCACCCAAGAATTGAAATGGGGTTTGAGAAAGGGTGAGAGGAATTAGTGAGACTTCACTTTCTTTCGCAGTTTGGCCATAGCCAAAGAAATTCAGTTTCTTACCTCTAACCGTTGCCGAAGCCGCCTCTGCTTCACTGGCTAAACGAGAAACAAGGGGAGTGCCAATTTCTTTATCAAGAATCAAAAAAGCTATATCGTTTGCTTCCACAAATCCGGTGCTTGAGTTTGAGTAACCACTCGTCAAAATAATTGCTGTTGCTCTAGCCACAGGTCTGGCCCCACTTAAGTTGGCACCTTGGGCAAAAACACTTACAGTTCCAGCATCAGCCACTGTGGAAGTTCCTTCAGCGACCACGCAATGAGCAGCTGTGATAACAATTTTTGGTTTCCATAACCCACCGGTACAAGCAGTTTGTAAATCACCTGGCAAATCAACTCTTACGGCCACCACAAAACCTGAACCTGTGGCATCAGTTCCACCAACAACTGCATTTGCGGGGGAGCCTAAAAGTCCTATAAATAAAGCGAAAATCGCAACTGTGGCACTAGATAATTTTTTCATCTACTGTAAGACTACTTTAATGGAGTCATTAGCGCGCCTTGTGAGCCTAATTCTGTTATCAATTTTGCTTTACGGTCCAATTGCGATTGCTTTTTCATTTGCCAGCCCTAAGTTTTGGGCCAGAATTCTCACATTCTTTTTCGGATCATTAGCAATCATTTCAGGACTGTGGCTTGCCTCATTGTCCATCGGAATTGGGGCCAGAGTAATGGGTGTATTTGCAGTAGCTTGTGGAATTTGGGCAATTTATCGTCGCAGGGTTTCTTAACTACTTAAAATTTGGCCAAATAAAAAACCCCGGTGCAAGCACCGGGGTTTTTTCTAGCAAACCTGTAAAGGTTACGCAGCTTT
>DAIRXT010000100.1:0-2237 GCA_036819575.1 Candidatus Nanopelagicales bacterium
TTTTGTAATTCTTGATCTCTTTCTTGCGCTGTTCTTAAAACTTCTGAAATATGAATTGCATTTTCAGGAATTCCATCAAGTAAGAATTCCAATGAAGGAGTGTGTCTAATTCCTAGAGCTTTTCCAACTTCACTTCGAAGCATTCCTTTAGCAGACTCAAGTGCTGCTTTGGTGCTTGCTCTATTTTCATCATCACCTAGAACTGTGTAGAAAACTGTAGCTTCTCTTAAATCACCAGTGATACGAACTTCAGTAATAGTTACAAAACCTAAACGGGGGTCTTTTACTCTGGTGTCTAATAAAAGAGCAACTGTTTCTTTGATTCGATCAGCGACTCTTCGAACTCGTGCTTGACTCATGATCGTTTAAGCGCGAGGCTTTTCGCGTAATTCGTAGGTTTCAATAATGTCTTCAACTTTAAGATCGTTAAATCCATCAAATGAAATACCACCTTCGAAGCCATCTTTTAGTTCTGAAACATCATCTTTAAATCTTCTTAATGAGGCAATGCTTAAGTTTTCAGTAATCATTCTTCCATCACGCAAAATGCGAGCTTTTGATTTTCTGGTGATTAAACCGTCACGAATAATCACACCAGCAATAGCTCCAACTTTGCTTGACTTAAACACTTCTCTAATTTCAGCAGAACCTAAGCGGACTTCTTCATAAATTGGTTTGAGTTTGCCTTTGAGTGCTTTTTCAATATCTTCAATTGCTTGATAAATAATGGAGTAATAACGAAGCTCTACTCCTTCTCGATCTGCCATTTCACGAGCACCTGATTCGGCACGAACGTTGAAACCAATAATGATTGCCTCTGAAGCAACAGCCAAATCAACATCACTATTAACAATTGCGCCAACTCCACGATGAATTACGCGTAATTCAACATCTTCACCAACTTCAAGTTTCATTAATGAATCTTCCAAAGCTTCCACAGAACCAGAAACGTCACCCTTAATAATTAAGCGCAACTCTTGAGTCTCACCCTTCTTCAAGGTGTCAAGCACATCTTCCAAAGTATGACGCTTCTTGCCTCTAGCAAGTTGAGCATTTCTATCTCGAGCAGATCTTGCTTGCGCAATTTGTCTTGCCACGCGATCTTCATCAACAACTAAGAAAGTATCTCCAGCTCCTGGCACACTTGTTAAACCAAGTACTTGTACTGGAAATGCAGGGCCGGCACTTTCAACTGATTCACCTTTGTCATTCAACATTGCACGAACGCGACCAAAAGCATCACCGACAACAATTGAATCTCCGGCTTTTAAAGTTCCACGTTGTACTAATACTGTGGCAACAGGTCCACGGCCTTTATCAAGATGAGCTTCAATAGCAACACCTTGAGCTTGTTGAGATTGACTTGAACGCAAATCCAATGCAGCATCAGCAGTTAAAATGATTGATTCTAATAATTTTTCAATTCCCAAACCAGATTTTGCGGAAACATCAACAAACATTGATGTACCGCCGTATTCTTCTGGTAATAATCCATATTCAGAAAGTTGACCGCGAACTTTATTTGGATCAGCGCCTTCTTTATCAACTTTGTTTACCGCTACCACAATTGGTACTTCTGCAGCTTGAGCATGGTTTAGTGCTTCAATAGTTTGTGGTTTTACGCCATCATCGGCAGCAATTACTAGAACTGCAATATCTGTTACTTTGGCACCGCGAGCACGCATAGCTGTAAATGCTTCGTGACCTGGTGTATCAATAAAGGTTATTTTTCTATCATCACCTGCAACATTGGCAGAAATTTGGTAAGCACCAATGTGTTGGGTAATTCCACCTGCTTCTCCCCCAGCCACATTTGCAGAACGAATGGTGTCAAGTAACAAAGTTTTACCATGATCAACGTGACCCATAATTGTTACTACAGGGGGTCTAATTACTAGTTCGCCTTCATCTTCGCCAAATGAAACATCAAATGAATCAAGTAATTCACGATCTTCATCTTCGGGAGAAACTACTTGAATATCAAAATTTAATTCCACACCTAAAACTTGTAATGTTTCATCAGGCAAAGATTGAGTTGCCGTTGCCATTTCACCTAAATGAAATAGTGCAGTAACTAAACTGGCAGGATTTGCACCAATTTTTTCACCCAAGTCCATTAAGGATGAACCACGACTTAAACGAATTGTTCTGCCATCACCTTTTGGTAATTGCACACCACCCAGTTGTGGTGCTTCCATGAAATCTTCAAACTCTTGACGTTTTTCACGTTTTGATTT
>DAIRXT010000101.1:0-2228 GCA_036819575.1 Candidatus Nanopelagicales bacterium
TCTTCAAGTTCTGCAGCATTTACTTCAGCAGCTTCAAATCGATCGTCATCAATTCTTTTGATTGCCATTTGTGCACGTTCAATAGAACGATCAGCAATAACCATACTTGTTAAAAATTTGCGTCTTGATGCGATATTGGCGATTGCTCGCCCTACTCCACCCGCTCCGATAACGAGTGCTTTCATAAAAATCAACTCCTACTGGTATTTATTAATCTATACCAATAGTTTTATTACTTTTCTTGACCCCTAATTTCGTCGATTAATCCCCACACAAGTTGCTTTATTTCATCTCTTATTGGTCTAATTGAAGAAATACCTTGACCTGCTGGATCTTTTAATTCCCAATCTAAATATTTTTTTCCAGGAAATATAGGACATGCATCTCCACATCCCATTGTTATTACATAATCTGAATCTTGCACAGCTTGTGTTGTTAAAATCTTTGGTTCGTTTTTAGAAATATCAATATTTTCTTCCATCATTGCAGCAACAACTGCTGGATTAATTTGATCTGCTGGCATTGAGCCAGCAGATCTAACTTCTATAGTTCCGTGCGATAAATACTGTAGGTAAGCTGCTGCCATTTGTGATCTACCTGCGTTATGCACGCAAACAAATAGCACACTTACTTTTTTATTCACGAAACTTTAGGCTTCTTGAATTTCATTTGGTAGATGTACATAACTAGTAACCCACCGACTAGTAGACCTACGAGTTGGGCCAAAACAAATCCGATCACAGAATCTGGGGAGATACCTGTGAACGAATTTGTTAAGGATCTTGCCAGGGTTAAAGCTGGGTTGGCAAAGGAAGTTGAAGGGGTGAAAAACATGGCCGCACCAATCCAGATTGGAAACCAAACTTGAGGTCCACCTCTGACATCAGAGCGGTTAACTGCGTTAAGCACGAAAATCAAGCCAGCTGAAGCAATGACTTCACCGATTAGTTGGCCTGTACCCGCTCTTGCTTGGGTTGATTCTTGGAAAGAGTCTCCCCCGAAGCTGAAGTTAATAACCGAAACGCTGGTTATGAAGCCCAATATTTGAAACAGGATTAATTGCAAGTTTTCAGCAAAAGATATTTTGCCACGAGAAAATGCCCACAGGGAAACAATTGGGTTAAAGTGACCTGGGCCAGTTTGAGAAAAAATTGATATTGCAATTGCTAAACCAAATACGGTTCCAATGACATTAATGACAAGCATGAGAGCGCGATCATCGGTCAAGCTTTGAGCCATCAGACCAGAACCTATGACTGCCACACCTAGGGTGAAAGAACCTAGATATTCAGAAACTAAGCCTCTAACTTTTTTACTTGCCATGAACTTCCTCCCAGAATTGTTCACTTACTTAACCGATACTTTGCCACTGATTAGTTAATAAATATCGGGTGTAGAGATTGCATAAAGAAGAAACCAAGGTGAACAGTAGGTGAACTACCTCAAGGACTAGAACTTGTTACTAGTTATTAGCCGATTGAGTCTTCAAAGGGTAAGGCAGATTTGGACATATGTTCTTGCTTAGCTTTTTTGGAGGTAACTTTTCTCATATGGTGTTTGCGGCACAAAACTTCATACACAACTTCATCTGGTTTGGCATTAGTACCGGCATCACCCACTACTACTTGTTCACCTTCGGTGACCATAACTCCATTTACGATTCGAGCTTGATGGGTGGCTTTCTTGCCACACCAACACAGTGCTTCAACTTGCAAGATATTCATGCGATCAGCAATTTCTAATAAACGTTGCGCTCCGGGAAACAAAGCGGTGCGAAAATCTGTGGTGATACCAAAAGTGAAGACATCAATTCCAAAATCATCAACCACGCGGGCTAACTGATCAATTTGTTCAACTTCATAAAATTGGGCTTCGTCACAAATTAGATAATCAACAGTTTCACCTTTTGATAAAGCTTGAGTCATAAGTCTTAAAAAGTTTGTTTCAGGTGTTACCTCAATAGCACTTGCCTGCAAACCCAGTCTGGAACTTAAAGTTGCTTCACCGGCTCTATCTTTTCTAGTGAAAACTAAACCACGTCTTCCTGCACTGGAATGGTTGTGGTGAGTTTGTAGGGCCAGGGTGGATTTACCACTGTCCATGGTTCCAGAAAAGAAAACTAACTCAGCCATGATTGCAATCTTGTCAGATGACAAGATTTATTCAAAACGCAATGCCTCTACTGGTTTTAACTTAGAAGCTGTTCGCGCTGGCCAAACACCAAAAAC
>DAIRXT010000102.1:0-2216 GCA_036819575.1 Candidatus Nanopelagicales bacterium
GCGGCTTCGGTTATAAAACTCATGAGTCAAAACTATCTCTTACTTGGGGTTAATGGACACATAAGGGTTGGCCTGTTGGCAGAATAGGAACGTGTTGAAAATAAATCAAGATCTTGGCGCTTTAACCTTGGATCTTGTGAACATTTCTAGTGTCTCCCAGGACGAGAAGGCTATTGCCGATTTAGTCCAGGAATCTTTATCAAACTTAAATCATTTAAAAGTTACTCGTATCGCAAACTCAGTAGTTGCCCAAACAAATTTTGGAAACGCTAAACGAGTAGTGATCGCAGGCCATCTAGATACAGTTCCAGCAAACAATAATTTTCCTGGTAAAAAAACTGACACAGAAATAACCGGACTTGGCTCCGTAGATATGAAAAGTGGTATTGCCGTTGCACTTAAACTTGCACACGAATTAACTAAGTCAAACTTTGATATTACCTATCTTTTTTATGAATCAGAAGAAATTGAAACAAAATTTAATGGTTTGGAATTAATTACAAAACAGAATAAAGATTTACTAAATTGCGATTTTGCTATCCTCATGGAACCAACCAATGGAATTATTGAAGTTGGATGTCAAGGCTCCCTTCGATTCGAAGTTAGTGCAAAAGGAAATAGAGCTCATTCTGCTCGTTGGTGGAATGGGGAAAATGCGATTCATGCCTTAAGTCCAATATTGGAAGTTATTAATTCATATGAATCAAGAGAACCAGTAATTGATGGTTACAAGTTTCGAGAAGGATTACAAGCAGTAAAAATAAATGGCGGAGTTGCAGGAAACGTTGTGCCAGATTTAGTAACTATGACAATAAATCACAGATTTGCTCCCGATACCACAGCAAAAGTTGCTGAAGAAAACATGAGAAAGTTATTTAACAACTTTGATTTCAAATTAATGGACGCAGCATCAGCTGCTCCTACAGGATTGAATAATGAATTGATTAAAAACTTTGTTCAAGCAATAGCAACACCAATTGCTCCTAAGTTTGGTTGGACAGATGTGGCACGTTTTGCTGCTGCTGGAATTCCTGCAATAAATTTTGGTCCAGGAGATCCAAACTTGGCACATCATCCAAGTGAAGCTGTAAAAATAAAACAAATTGATGACGTCTATGCTTCCCTTAAAAAATGGCTTAGCAATTAGATGAAACCAGTTGATTTATCTCTATCAGTTGACATAAAAGCAAGTCAGGCAGAAGTATTTAAAAAAGTTGTGGACTGGGAATCTCAAGGCGACTGGATGCTGGGCACAAAAGTTTCTCGAACAAAAAATAATGGTCAAGGACTAGGTGGAGAAATAGTTGCTTGGACAGGTATTTGGAAATTTGGTTTCAATGATCCAATGGTTATTACTCAATGGATTGAACCAAAAATTGTTGATGTGAAACATTTAGGAAAAGTTGTCAAAGGAACTGGATCAATGGTGGTTGAAAAAATTGATGAGAAGAATTCAAAGTTCATCTGGAGTGAAACAATTGAATTGCCCTTGGGAATAGTAGGCAGAATTGGTTGGATATTTATAAAACCATTTTTTGTTGCAGGAATTAAGTATTCATTGAATAAATTCGCGCTCACTTTTGCACAATTAGACCCGAAGTAGACGAACTCGCAAGGTTGCGAGATAATAGAGTTATCGAATTTTAATTATTGAAAAGGTGTTTAAATGGCCGCAATGAAACCTCGTACCGGTGATGGTCCAATGGAGGTTACAAAAGAAGGACGCGGAGTTGTGATGCGTGTTCCCCTTGAAGGTGGCGGACGCTTAGTTGTGGAAATGACAGTTGAAGAAGCTAAAGAATTAGATGTTCAATTGGAAGTTTTAAAGTAAATTTTTAGTGCGGTCTGTAAGACGATGCAATAATTCCTGATCCACTTGGAAGCATAACCGAAACTAATCTTGAATCATCCTTAATCTTTTCACTAACTGCTTTCACAGCTTCATTATCTGCTGAGTTTGAATCATCCAAAATGTTATTGAAAACTAAAATTCCACCAGGACGAAGTAGTCTTAATGATTGATCTAAAAGTGTTTCATATTCCAATTTGTCACCACTAATAAACATAAGATCATATGCATTGTCTGTTAATTTAGCCACAACTTCAATTGCTCGACCTGCAATTAACCTAATTTTATTTGATGCAATACCTGCTTCTGAAAAAATTTCTTTAGCAGCACGTTGTCTTTCCTGATCTGAGTCAATTGAGGTTAGAAC
>DAIRXT010000103.1:0-2212 GCA_036819575.1 Candidatus Nanopelagicales bacterium
AGTTCTAGCACTTTTGGTGCGTTACCTATTAATGTTTCGTCATATAGTGCTTTTAGGATTTCTTCGTGAGTCATGCTGCTCCCTTTTTCCTATTTGATCTTATTGAATTTGGTAAAGACACCTTGCTAACTTCGTTTTTTAATAACTTGACTAGTTCATTTATTCTTGTTTGATTTAATCTGGTTGAAGGTCCTGATACTGAAAGGGCTGCAACCACAGTTCCTGATTCATTACTTACTGGCACAGAAACCGCAACCAAACCTGGTTCTAATTCATCAATAATTACGGCAAATCCTGATCGTCGCACTTTTTGAATTTCATTTTCTAAGTCTGATTTATTCACAATCGTTGCAGAAGTTAATTTCTCCAGTTTTCCTTCAGGAATTTGAGCTACTCCAAAAGCTAACAAAACTTTACCTGCAGCTGAAGCATGAAATGGAACTCTTTGTCCAACCCAGTTTCTAGAACTAAGTAGGAATTTCGCATCAACCTGAGCAATATTTTCTACTGAATCAATTCCAGCAACAGCTAAACTTGCTGTTTCGCCAGTGGAACTTCCAATTACATCTAGTACTGGTTGCAATCTTGTGACAAGTCTGCCCATGGAACTTGAGCGAAGTGCAAATCTATTTAAAGTTAATCCAGTTTCGATTTCACCTTGGTTATTTCTTTGTAGCAATCCTTTTCTTTCAAGAGCACTTATTAATCTGCTGGCTGTTCCCTTGGCTAATCCTGATGTTGTTGTGAGGTGGGAAAAGGTAACTGGGGAATCGGCATTCAAAACTTGTACTAATAAATCTGCTGCTCGATCGACTGCCTGAGTGCCGGTGGCGCGCTTAGTAGGGGCTGGATTCATCGAAATACCCCTTTTCTAACTTTTCACAATATGGAACTACTGTTTCATATTGTAGGGTATTGTTTGGGGTTGTCGTCAAGTACTAAATTGGAGAAATCCCAAGATTTAAGCCGAGAAAGGGCCCACACAGATCATGTTCCAAAACAAAATGCCTCGCTACGAAATCTTGTCCAAAGACGCTATGGCCACCCTTGATAAGGGTTGGAAAAGAATTGTTAGTGAAATCGGCATTGAGTTCATGAGTGAACGAGCCTTAGAAATGTTTAGAAAAGCTGGCCAAAAAATTGAAGGCAACAACGTAAAATTTGATCCTGAGTTCATTTTAGAACAAATCGCAAAAGCTCCAAGAGAATTTGATGTGCAAGCAAGAAATCCTAAGAACTCTGTTCATATCGGTGGAGACTCAATGGTCTTTAGCGGTGTTTATGGTCCTCCATTTGTTAGAGATGGTGCCGTAAGAAGAGAAGCAACAATGGAAGACTTCAGAAATTTCACCAAACTTGCTCAAGCATTTCCTGAAATGGATTCTGCTGGTGGTGTGATCTGTGAACCAAATGATGCGTCTTTAGATACAAGACACATTGATATGACTTATGCGCTACAAACCTTGACAGACAAAATTTATATGGGAAATGTTGTGTCAGGAAAAAATGCTAAAGATGTACTAGCGATGTCTGACATAGTTTTTGGTGGTCGAGACAAAATTGAAAAAACTCCTTGCACAATTTCGCTGATTAATTGCAACTCTCCCCTTCGTTGGGATGATCGCATGCTTGATGCACAGTTTGAATACTCTGCAGCTAATCAAGCAGTTCTATTAACCCCATTTCTTTTAATGGGTGCAATGAGCCCAGTAACAATTCCTGCCACTCTTGCTCAACAAATTGCAGAAGCCTTAACTGGAATTGCTCTTTCCCAATTAATTAGGCCAGGTTCTCCTGTAATTTTTGGTTCATTTTTGTCAAACATTGACATGCAATCTGGATCTCCACAATTTGGAACACCTGAATCAGGAATTGGTTTGCTTTGTACAGGTCAAATTGCAAGACACTTTGGATTGCCATTTAGATCTGGTGGTGGATTAAATTCTTCACAAACAGCAGATGCTCAAGCTGGTTATGAATCTTTAATGACCATGATGCCAACATTTTTAGCTGGCGCTAACTGGGTAATGCACACCGCAGGTTGGCTAGAAGGTGGACTTGTTGCAAGCTACGAAAAATTTGTGGTTGACATCGAAATTTTGCGAATGCTGCAAGCAGAATTTACTCCACTTGAAATCAATGAGGAATCATTGGCATTTGATGCACATGTTGAAGTTGGACATGGTGGTCACTTCTTAGGTGCAGCACACAC
>DAIRXT010000104.1:0-2204 GCA_036819575.1 Candidatus Nanopelagicales bacterium
TGATTGCGGGCACGCGAGCGTGCCGGCGTGCTAGTAGCCATAAATAGAGATTACCCTCGTGCAACACCTGTTACTTGAGTATCAGAAGCGACTTTTAGTGCGTGTCGTCACTTGAGACACAAAAATCTCTAAATTAACCCTGGAAGCCGGCTTCTCGATGGGCGCCATCGCAAAACGGTTTTTGCTTTGAATGACCGCAGCGACAAAGCGACTTACTGGAAGCTTCTACTTGTTCAACGGTTACTTCGCTTTCACCTGGCTTGGTGTAATTAAGTTCGAAGTCGCCTTCAACTCTGATGGAACCATTTGGCTTAACAGTTATCTTTACTTTTTCACTCAATTTATTTCTCCTTATGCTTCAACTACTACGGGAACAATCATTGGTCTTCTTCGGTGCTGATCACTTACCCATTTACCTGTGGTTCTTCTGACAACTTTTTGTAACTGATTTATATCATAGACATTGTTTCTCATAGCTTCTTCTAAATTAGCTTTAATTATTGGAATAACTTCATCAAAAACAGCATCATTTTCGGCAAACCCTCGAGCATGAATTTCTGGACCTGTGACTACTTTGTTCTCAACAGAGTCCACAACTACTACAACAGAGATAAAGCCTTCTTCACCTAAAATTCTTCTATCCTTTAATGAATCCTCAGCAACTCCACCAACACTTGATCCATCCACAAATACATAACCACAAGGAACAGCGCCTACAATTTTTGCTTTTCGTTTATGCAAATCAACTACCATGCCATCAGCAGTTATGACAACGTTTTCTTTATTCACACCTGTCTTGATTGCAAGTGCAGCATTAGCACGTAAATGCCTAGGTTCCCCGTGAACAGGCATAACATTTTTTGGTTTCAAAAGATTATAAAAATAAAGAAGTTCTCCACTTGCTGCGTGACCGGAAACGTGAACTTTGGCATTGCCCGAGTGCACAACATTTGCACCCTGCTTTGTTAAACCATTAATAACTCGATTAACTGAGTTTTCATTTCCTGGGATTAAAGATGAAGCCAAAATTACTGTGTCACCATCACCAATTTTTATCTTGTGATCAAGACCGGCCATTCTAGAAAGTGCAGCCATAGGTTCTCCTTGAGAACCTGTAGTAATTAGTACTACTTCATTATCTGCATAATCATCAATTTCATCAATGTTAATCGTGGCATTAGGTGGAATAGTTAAATAGCCTAAGTCTCTTGCCACTCCCATATTTCTAACCATTGATCTTCCCACAAAAGCTACTTTTCTTTTATTTAATTTTGCGGCATCAATAATCTGTTGCACTCTATGAATGTGGGAAGCAAAACTTGCCACAATTACTCTTCTTGGAGCTCTTGACATTATTGACTCAATAACAGGGGCAATATCTTTTTCTTGCGGAACAAATCCTGGAACTTCAGCATTAGTTGAATCAACTAGTGCTAAATCAACTCCCTCATCGCCCAAACGGGCAAATGCATTTAAATCAGTGATGCGACCATCAAGTGGTAATTGATCCATTTTGAAATCACCAGTGTGAATAAGTGTTCCAGCACCAGTTTTGATTGCTAAAGCTAAAGCATCAGGAATTGAGTGATTTACCGCAATAAACTCAACACTGAACTCACCAATCTTTTCAATATCGCCTTCTTTAACCATTCTTAAATCAGATTTAATTCGGTGTTCTTTTAGTTTCTCAGCCAATAAAGCAAGAGTTAATTTTGATCCATAAATTGGTATATGTGGAGCTTCTCTTAAAAGGTAAGGAACTCCCCCAATATGGTCTTCGTGCGCGTGAGTTAAAACTATTGCTTTAACTTTTTGCCATTTATCTCGTAAGTATTCAAAGTCGGGCAAAATTAAATCAACACCGGGTTGATTTTCTTCTGGAAACAAAACTCCAACATCAACAATGACAATGTCTTGGTTGTATTGCATGACGGTCATGTTTCGACCAATTTCGCCAATCCCGCCTAAGGGAATGACTCGGAGAGTTTCCGGCCCTAACTTATTTGGCAGCGGAAACTCATGTGAGTTAATCGTCAAATCTTTATTCCTCCGTCGAGCAAATCTGCTCTTAATTGTGTGATTTGTTTTTCGTCAGCATCGACGAGTGGCAAACGGGCTGCGCCTGCCGGTAATCCTTGTAAGCGAAGTGCTGCCTTAATTGACATCACTCCTGGCATTCGACTCATCACACCTGTGTAAACAGG
>DAIRXT010000105.1:0-2193 GCA_036819575.1 Candidatus Nanopelagicales bacterium
ATTGCTAAAGCATTGTTAGAAGTTTTCTTAAAAGAAGAAGCACAAGGTGGTGTTGATGAAATTCAAATCATTTACACCCGTTTTGTGAACAGAATTTCTCAAGTTCCAGTGGTGCAAAGAATTGTGCCTTTGGAAGTTGTAGAAGAACTAGTTCAATCATCAGCAAAGATGACCGAAGTTGATACACATAAACCAACTTTGCCTCTTTATGATTTCGAGCCATCACCAGATGCTGTGCTTGATGAACTATTACCTAAATACATTGAATATTTGGTGTATGCAGGTTTGTTACAAGCAGCAGCTTCAGAACACGCAGCAAGACAGCGTGCGATGAAATCAGCAACTGAAAATGCTGAAGATCTAATCAAGAGTTTGACCCGTCGTGCTAACCAAGCACGTCAGGCCGAAATTACCCAGGAAATTAGTGAAATCGTCGGTGGCGCCGACTCACTAAAGTCCGCCAACTAGGAGAAAAGAAAAATGAGTAGCACAACAGAAACAAAGAATGTAACCGGAAGAGTTGCACGCGTTACTGGTCCCGTTGTAGACGTGGAATTTCCAGTAGATGCGATACCTGAATTGTTTTTTGCCCTGCATGTCGAAGTGACATTGCCAGGAGCAGAAACAAGAACACTTACTTTAGAAGTAGCTCAACATATTGGTGATGGAATGGTTCGTGCCATTTCTATGCAACCAACAGATGGTTTGATTCGCGGCGCCACCGTGAAATCAACCGGTTCTCCAATTTCTGTTCCTGTGGGCGATGTAACTCTGGGACACGTGTGGAACACTTTGGGTAAACCTCTTGATGTTGCAGAATCATCATTAAAAATTAATGAACGTTGGCCAATTCATCGTCAACCACCTAAGTTTGACGAACTTGAACCAAAAACAGAAATGTTTGTTACCGGTATCAAAGTTATTGATCTTTTAACACCTTATGTAAAAGGTGGAAAGATTGGTTTGTTTGGTGGAGCAGGTGTAGGAAAAACTGTTTTGATTCAAGAAATGATTTATCGTGTTTCTGAAAACTTCGGTGGAGTGTCAGTGTTTGCCGGTGTTGGAGAAAGAACACGTGAAGGAAACGACTTATTTTTGGAAATGACCGAGTCTGGAGTTATTAACAAAACTGCACTCGTGTTTGGTCAAATGGATGAGCCACCTGGTACTCGTATGAGAGTTGCTCTTTCAGCTCTAACCATGGCTGAATATTTCCGTGATGTGAAAAACCAAGACGTGTTGTTGTTCATTGACAACATTTTCCGTTTCACCCAAGCAGGTTCAGAAGTTTCCACATTGTTGGGACGTATGCCATCAGCTGTGGGTTACCAGCCAACACTTGCTGATGAAATGGGTCAATTGCAAGAACGTATTACTTCAACTCGTGGTAACTCAATTACTTCGATGCAAGCAATTTATGTTCCAGCAGACGACATCACAGATCCAGCACCTCACACCACGTTTGCGCATTTGGACGCAACAACAGTGCTAAGCCGTCCAATTTCAGAACTTGGAATTTATCCAGCAGTGGACCCTCTTGATTCAACTTCACGTATTCTTTCCCCACTTTATTTGGGTGAAGAACACTATGCAGTTGCCCAAAGAGTTAAAGAAGTTCTACAACGATACAAAGACTTGCAAGACATCATTGCAATTCTTGGTATTGATGAACTAAGTGAAGAAGATCGAGTTCTTGTGGGTCGTGCTCGAAGAATTCAAAGATTCTTATCCCAAAACATGTTCGTGGCTGAAGCATTTACCGGCCAAGCTGGTTCTTTTGTGCCGTTGGAAGAAACCATTGCATCATTTAGAGCATTAACAAATGGTGACTACGACCATCTTCCAGAACAGGCATTCTTCATGGCAGGAAACATCGAAGATGTTGAAAAGAACGCAGCTAAATTGGCAGGAAAGTAACTAACACATGCCACTAAAAGTTGAAGTTGTTGCAACTGATGGACAAGTTTGGTCAGGCGAAGCAAGCACGGTAGTTTTGCGAACTAAATCAGGTGAAATTGGTTTACTTCCAGGACATGCACCATTGCTTGCTTCTCTGTCAGATGGTCCGATTGTGATCAGACCAATTGAGGGAACTGAAATAAAAGCAGCAGCTCATGGTGGATTTGTAATTGTTGATAGCAATAACGTCATCGTGTTGGCAGAAACAGCAGAATTAGCAAGTGAAGTTGATGT
>DAIRXT010000106.1:0-2130 GCA_036819575.1 Candidatus Nanopelagicales bacterium
ACCTGCAGCAGTTAAACCTGCAACTAACGCAGCTTCAACTGCACCTATACCTCCAGGGGTTGGTGCTGCTTGACCAATTGTTGCTCCAGCTAGATAAACAAATGCCGCTGTGGCAATTGAAATGTCACTTCCAAAAGCATTTAATGCTGCATAGAAAGAAAGAATGTAAGAGAAATTTAATACAAGTGATGAAGCAATACTAGAAAGTAGTCTTTGAGGTTGTTGCACAATTATGGCTAAGGTGGGTCCAATCTGATCAATTAAAGGCCTTGCCTTATTTATTAACCAGTTTCTAAATGCTGCTATTGAAAACATAACAATTACAATTGCAAAAACTATAACGACGATTACCAAAGTAAATCTTGGCGGTCTAAACGAAAAGTCAGTTTGGGTTCCAGCAATAACGCCAAAAATCACCAGAAGGATTATGTGAGTGAAAAATATGACAACTTGGGATACACCTACAGCTGTTGCCGCTGCCGGACCTGGAACACCAGACTTGTTTAAAAATCTGATGTTTACAGCAACTGACCCAAGTGTTGGCGGAGTCACCAAAGTAGCAAAAGATGCTGCAAGTTGAGCTTGTAAAGTTTTAAACCAATTTATCTTTGTTGTGATGAAAGCAAGTAAGAGTGAAGTTGAGGCAAAGTAGGTAAATACAGAACCAGCCAAAGCTATTCCTGCCCAATTCCACTGAGCTGTTTGGATTAAGTCGGCAATATCAATTTGGCTAAATTGTGGAACCAGAACGTAAAGCGCAATAACTGAAACACTTGCCAGCAAGATATTTCGCCAATTTATTCTTTGGAAAGAAATTGGTTGAATATCGGCACTTGGAGCTAATGCACCTAGACTTTTTCTTAAATCCTTCAATAATTCCTTATCATTTTTTAGGTATTGCCTAGTTTTTCTACTCATAGCAATACTTTGAATTGCAGGGATATTTCTTATGAGCTCTTTAGTTGTGAATAATTTCTTTGCAATTTCAACTGTTACAGAAACTGATGAAGATCTTGCCGCGGTAACTAGAGCTTCTGCTAGGTCAACTCGTTGCTGCAACTCAGTTGCGGCAACTGTTCCAGAATGAACACTCGTTAAAGCAATATCCCCAGATTGGGTAATAAAGATATTTTCTGAAGATAAAGATCTATGAGCAATATCTGCATCATGTATGGTTTTAACATCAGACAAAAACTTTTCTATTTGTTCCGAAGTTATTCGTATTTTTCTTTCATTTATGTCAGCAAAAGAAGATCCACTTAAGTTTTCTAGTGCTATAAATATTGAGTCAGGTTCAATTTCTCGCACTAGTTCAACTTCAGGAACCCTAACTCCGGTTGCTGAAATTGCGTAAGTTAATAGTGCTGTTCTTTCAACTCTTCGCCTAATGCTCATTCCTCTAAAGTCGCCAGAAGTTTTTACATTCAGTCCACGCCACCAAGATCCCAGAACACCTGAGCCTTGCAATTCCCAGTCAAAGACCCAAACATTTATCTGTGATCCCGTTTTTAATAGTGCTCGATAAATTCGTCCTTCAGAAGTTTCAAGAGATAGTTCCATTTTTTCTATAGTTAGTCCGCCAGAATTTAATGCATCAGCAATCTTTTCAACTGATGCTCTATTAATCGGAGTGCCAACTAAATAACGAACAGCTAAGCCAATAGACCAGCCCAGCAATATATTAACTACTTGAGTAATTATCGTTGTTTGTCCTGCAACTAATGAAGCAAATGACAAAGCAACGACAGAAATTGTTGCTAACACTCCAAGTTTTCCTCGATCAAAAACTCGAGCGATTACTAAAAATGAAATTAGTCCGGCAATAAGTGGATCAAGGGGTGAAACACCTTCTGTTTGTATACCACCTGTCAAAGCCAATATTAATCTTGGTGAATTTGTTTGAACAATTAAAATTGAAATAGCAACTAAAGTTAAGACAGAAAGACCTGCTGCAAGTAGTGCATCAACGAGTTGTCTTGCTCTATTGCGGGTAATTAAAGAGATTGCGACTAAAACTGGAATAATAATTATTGAAGTTGCACCAATAGTGTTGAGAATAAAAAGCACAAAGCTTGGTAACACTCGTCCTGCTGTATTTAGATCAGCATCTATTCCTGCGGTTGTTTGGGC
>DAIRXT010000107.1:0-2106 GCA_036819575.1 Candidatus Nanopelagicales bacterium
CAACAATGGTGGGTAGTAACAAAACATCAGACCCAAAATTGCAGAAGGAATCCAAGCTAATAACGCTCTCCAGTTAAAGCCTGCGTTAAACCAGTAAATTCCACCAGTTTTACCTTTGTTAAACACTTGAACATCTTCTGGTGAGTACCAACCACGACGAACATAGAAACCAATCATCATGATGATCATCCATGGAGTTGTAAAGATAACAATTAATCCAATGAATGCATTGATACTTGCAAGTAGATCTGTAACTAAACGACCTACCAAGATGAAAATGAATGCAAGTGAACCAATAAATATTGATGACTGCACGCGGTTTAACTTAGGGAACACACTTGAGAAATCAAGTCCTGTTCCGTAAAGAGAAGTCACACCGGTTGATAATCCACCTAAGAATGCAATAACAATAAGTGGAAGTGCATACCAAGCTGGTGATATTTCAACTAAACCAACAATGTAAGCAGCTGGATCTTTAACTAATGTTGTTGTTGCAACACCGAAAAGAAATGGCACAAGTGTCATAAGTTGAGCACCAAATACCCATTTCATTAAGGAACCTCTAGAAGTTTTTGCTGGGATGTATCTTGCCCAGTCTCCTAAGAATGCTCCAAATGAAATTGGATTACCCATCACAATCAGTGCTGACAAAATAAATGTTGGCCAGAAGCTTCCCAATGCATAAGCACCAGGTCCTGGGTTATATCCAGCGCTAAAGATGGAACCAAATGCAATGATGCCACCAAGCATTAAAACTGTGTTTGCATAAACAACAGTTTTATTGACTAGCAACATGAATTGATATCCATAGATAACAACCACGATTACCAGAGCACCGATGATTGCATAAATTGTTCCTCTGAATAATGCACCAGAAGTGTCAACGCCAAAGAATCTTGAAATCGCACCTAATAAAGCATCACCACTTACCCAAACTGAAATTGAGTAAAAAGCAATTGCTGTTAATAGTGAAAGAAAAGATCCAACTAATCGACCTTTAACTCCAAAATGTGCACCTGATGAAACAGCATTATTTGTTCCTGTAACTGGACCAAATAATGACATTGGCATCAGAATTGATGCACCCACAACAACACCTAACAATGTTGCTGCAACTGCTTGCCAGAAACTTAGTCCCAACAGAATTGGAAATGTTCCTAAAATAATTGTTGCAAAAGTATTTGCTCCACCAAATGTGATTCTAAAAAGATCACGCGGGGTTGAGGTTCTATCTCTATCCGGAATTGTGTCAATTCCGTGTTGTTCAACTTCCATTACCTTTGGTTGACTTGCCATTACTTAGCCCTCCCTTTGTTGGCTAAGGAAAAGAGTAGACCTAACTAATCGATTTGGCCTATAGATTTTGCAAAATTTTTAGGCTTTTAAATCAGGTTTTGTGAGAACACGTGGAGTTAAATTCAAACTTCTTACGTGCTGGGCTATTTCTCCAAGGGATGTAACCCAAACTTCTGGGGTTGATAAAACATGCTTGATAAGTGTTTCAAGTGAGGCAGCTCTACTTGGTCGACCAGATAAAAATGGATGGTTAGTCAGAATAAAGATGCCACCAACTTTTTTCAAAGCTTCATATTCAAGTTGCCACATTTCTCTTACCTTTGTTGGTGACTCAATTAATCCTGAACCAGTTATGTCAGGTAAAAATGCGTATTGTTCCCAATCATCAAGTGCCCATTGAATTGGTAATTCCACAATTGATTTATCTCCAACTGCTAATTCATATGGGTAATCAGCATCCATTAATGATGAGTCGTAAAGAAATCCATACTTTGAAAGTAATTGTGGTGTGTACCAAGAAAGTTCCCACATCGGTGCGCGATAACCAATAGGAGTAACACCTGCTACTTCTTGCAAACTTTCAATTCCTCTTTCAATAAATCCAACTTCTTCTTCAGGTGTGGCATGCGCTGGTTGTTCGTGCATGTCACCGTGATGTGCAATTTCATGTCCCGCAGCAACAATATTTTTAATTACTGATGGATATCTTCTGGCTGTGTAACCAGGAACAAAGAAAGTTGATTTAATCTGGTTTCTTTCTAAAATATCTAAAATTCTTGGAACACCTGTTAATGGTCCATAGGATTGATG
>DAIRXT010000108.1:0-2103 GCA_036819575.1 Candidatus Nanopelagicales bacterium
AAGAATTTATGTTTTGGATATGTTTTCTTATCCTTCTGGTGATTTACATATGGGTCACGCTGAAGCATTTGCCATCGGTGATGTTGTTTCTAGATACTACTTTCAAAAAGGATATAACGTATTTCATCCGGTTGGTTGGGATTCATTTGGATTACCTGCTGAAAATGCTGCAATTAAACGTGGAGAAAATCCAGCAAAATGGACTTACGCAAATATAGAAACACAAGCCGAATCTTTTAAACGCTATGCAATTTCTTTTGATTGGAATCATCGTCTTCACACTTCAGATCCTGAATATTACAAATGGACACAGTGGTTATTTTTACAGTTATACAACAAAGGATTAGCTTATAGAAAAGCAAGTAATGTTAATTGGTGTCCTTCATGTCAGACTGTTCTGGCTAACGAGCAGGTTGTAGCAGGAGCATGCGAAAGATGTAGCGCTGTTGTCACCAAACGCGAATTAACACAGTGGTATTTCAAAATCACAGATTATGCCCAAAGACTGTTAGATGACATGGAGCAAATCGAAGGTAAATGGCCTGAACGAGTTCTAACTATGCAAAAAAACTGGATTGGTAAATCCGAGGGTGCCTACATCGATTTTGCGATCGACGGAACGGATAAAAAAGTAACTGTTTTCACCACCAGACCTGACACTCTATTTGGCGCTACATTTTTTGTTGTCGCTGCTGATTCAAAACTTGCTCAAGAGTTAGTTTTGGATGAAAAAAAGACTGAATTAAATAACTATATTGAACAAGTTAGAAAATCAACAGATATAGAAAGACTTGCTACAGATCGCCCTAAGACAGGAATTTTTCTTGGTCAGTATGCGATTAATCCTGCTAACCAACAGAAAATTCCTGTTTGGGCCGCAGATTATGTCTTGGCAGATTATGGCACTGGCGCAATTATGGCCGTCCCAGCTCATGACCAAAGAGATTTAGATTTTGCTAAAGCATTCAACCTACCAATTCAAGTAGTAGTTAAAACACAAGATGAGGACCCAAGTAAAACTGGAATTGCTACAGCTGGTGATGGCGAATTGATAAATTCAGGTCCATTAAATGGGTTAGACAAAGCAAGTGCCATTAAGAAAATGAACGAAATTCTTGAAACTAATAAACAAGGAAAAGGTGCTGTAAATTTCAGATTAAGAGACTGGTTAATTTCACGCCAGCGATATTGGGGCGCACCAATTCCAATAATTCATTGTCCATCATGTGGCGAAGTGCCAGTTCCAGAATCAGAATTACCTGTCAAACTTCCTGAATTAGCAGGAGATCAACTTGCACCTAAAGGAACTTCTCCACTAGCAGCAGCAACTAATTGGGTGAATACAAAATGTCCAAAGTGTGGCAATGCTGCACAAAGAGACACCGACACTATGGATACTTTTGTCGACTCATCCTGGTACTACTTGAGATATCCATCAGCCCACGACAACACAAAAGCATTTGATCCAGAACTTCTAAAAAGATGGCTTCCAGTTGAACAATATGTTGGTGGAGTTGAGCATGCAATTTTACATCTTTTGTATTCAAGATTTTTTACAAAAGTTTTAAATGACCTTGGATTAGTAGATTTCAATGAGCCATTTAAAGCTCTTCTTAATCAAGGACAAGTAATTCTTGATGGTGCTGCCATGAGTAAATCAAAAGGCAACATGGTTGATTTAGGAGAACAGATTGCTGAATTTGGAGTAGACGCTGTTCGTCTAACAATGGTTTTTGCAGGCCCACCTGAAGATGACATCGATTGGGCAGAAGTTTCTCCCGGAGGTTCAAAGAAATTTCTTGCCAGAGCCTGGAGATTAGCTAAAGATGTTGAATCAGATGTTGATTCTGATTTTGCAAAAGGAGATATTACCCTTCGTCAAGCAACACATAGAACGGTAGAAGAAGTAACGACATTGATCGAATCATTTAGATTTAATGTTGTGATTGCTAGAACAATGGAACTAGTAAACATAACTAGAAAAGCAATTGACTCAGGTTGTGGACCAAAAGATCCTGCAGTAAGAGAAGCTGTTGAAGCAATAACGATTGTGTTATCACTTTTTGCCCCATACACATCAGAAGAGATGTGGGAAATATTGGG
>DAIRXT010000109.1:0-2060 GCA_036819575.1 Candidatus Nanopelagicales bacterium
TCTAAAAACATAACTTGAGGATCAACTGCCAGTGCTCTTGCTAAACCAACTCTTTGTTGCATACCGCCAGATAGTTGTTCTGGATAGGCTTCGGAATACCCTTGCAAACCAACTAAATCAATTACTTCTTGAGCTCTTTTATGTCTTTCAACTTTTTTAACACCATTTATTTCCAAGGAATAAGCAATGTTGTCAATAACTTTACGATGGGGCAAGAGTCCAAAATGTTGAAACACCATTGAAAAAGCTGTTCTTCTTAATTCTCTTAACCTGGCAGGATCAGCCTTTAATACATCTTCACCATTGAATAAAACTGAACCTGCGGTTGGTTCAATTAATCTAGTTAAACATCTAACTAATGTTGATTTACCTGAACCAGATAATCCCATCACAACGAAAACTTCGCCAGGGGCAACATCAAAGGAAACATCTTTTACCGCAGCTGTGTTACCAGTTTTTGCTCTTAACTCTGAACGAGAAAGATTGGCATCTGCAGAATTAACAATCTTTTCTGGATTATCACCAAAAACTTTCCATAAATTTCGTACCGAAATAGCTGATGAGCTGTTATGTGAATTCATCTGCTACTCCTTGCCATCAAACCAGTTAGATGGAGCTGGTTTTAGATTTTGCCAAACATGTTTTGCTTCTTGGTATTCTGCCAATCCCATTGGCCCTAATTCTCGCCCAAAGCCTGACTGTTTGAATCCGCCCCACTCTGCTTGAGGAACATAGGGGTGAAAGTCATTAATCCAGATAGTTCCATGGCGCAATTGCTTTGCCACCCTCTTTGCTTTTTCAATATCTTTTGTCCACACCGCTCCTGCTAATCCATAAATAGTGTCATTAGCTAAAGCAATAACTTCTGCTTCAGATTCAAAAGTTTCCACTGTTAATACAGGACCAAATGATTCATCTTGCACACATTGCATCTTGGCGTGACAGTTATCTAAAACTGTTGGTCTGTAATAGAAACCTTCTTGAAGGTGAGACTCAGTTGGTCTTTTGCCGCCAGCTTTTACTTCAGCACCCTCAGCAATTGCATTAGCAACATACTTTTCAACTTTGTCTCTATGTGCTGCACTAATTAAGGCACCAGTTTCGGCAAAAGAATCTTCAGGAGCACCTAATCTGATTAGTTCAGCTCGTCTAGCAACTTCTGCAACAAAGTCTTTATGAATAGATTTTTCAACTAATAATCTTGCTCCAGCAGAACAAACTTGTCCTGAGTGAAGAAATACAGCTGTCAGGGCGTTATCAATAGCTGCATCCATATCCGCATCTGCAAAAACAATATTTGGATTCTTTCCACCTAATTCAAGAGCAACTTTTTTAACAGTTTCACTTGCTGTAGCCATTATTTTCTTTCCAGTAATCAGACCACCGGTGAAAGAAACCATGTCAATATCAGGATGAGAACTCAATGGGGAACCAGCAACAGCACCTGATCCTAAAACTAAATTATGAACTCCATTTGGTACACCTGCTTCAGTTAAAGTATCCATCAACAAAGAAGTTGTGCTGGGAGTTAATTCACTTGGTTTAATGACAAAAGTACAACCAGCAGCTAATGCAGGTGCGATTTTCCAGGAAGCTTGCAAAAGAGGGTAATTCCAAGGTGTGATTAAACCAATGACACCAACTGGTTCATATTGAATAGTACTTTCGATATTTTCTCTATCAACATCAACTTTTCTATCCGTTTGTTTAGCAATTAGCTCAGCAAAATACTTGAACACTTTAATGACATCATCCATGTCATATTCGGACTCAATGATTCTTTTTCCTGTGTCTTTGGATTCAGCTTTAGCAAACAAAGCTTTGTCTCGTTGCAAAATTTCAGCAACTTTGTTTAAAACTAAGCTTCGATGAGCATTAGTAGTTTTAGGCCAAGACCCTTGGTCAAAGGCTTTTCGAGCAGCCTTAATTGCGTATTCAACATCAACTGGACTTGCTTCTTGAGCTACTTCAACAACTTTGCCATTTGCAGGGTGGATTATGTTTCGAGTTTCATTTTGGGAAGACTTTTGACGAACACCATCAATGAATAAATCAATCAT
>DAIRXT010000110.1:0-2032 GCA_036819575.1 Candidatus Nanopelagicales bacterium
TGATAACCATCTTCATAGTAAAGATCTGGATTTAGTTTCCAAGTCTTTTCTAAAGCTGAAGTTAAATTCTTTGCAGCCTCTGGTTCAACAAGAGTTAATCCGATGTATTCACCAAACGCAGTTGCTGGATCCATTTGTTTAGTAATTCTGGCAAGATTACCGGCACAATCAATTGTTAGCTTCATTTCTTCTTCTGCCAGTTTTTTAACTGTGTCAACTGCTAAAAGAATTGCCGGACCTCTATTTTCTAAAAGTGTTTCTTGCACACTTACAGGATGAACTGTGTCACCATTTGCTAACAAGAAACCTTGGGAAAATAAATCTTTAGCACACCACAAAGAATAAGCATTATTCCATTGTTCAGCTTTGTCGTTAAAGATTAATTCCAAATTAACATTATGTCTTGATTCTAAATCTTTTTTTCTTTCCTCAACTGCTTCGGACTTGTAACCAACAATTACTGCTACATCTTTCAGACCAACTTTGGAGAAATTACTTAAAGTTAAATCAAGGATTGTGGTTTCATCATCTACTGGAACAAGTGCTTTGGGCAAAGTGTCGGTGTAGGGACGAAGACGACGTCCAGCACCGGCGGCCAAAACCATGCCCAGCATGATGCCCCATTCACTTAGCTAAATTTCGTAGTTTTCTTTGCCTTTAGTCTTTCACGCTCATCTGCTAACTATCTATATTGAGTAGGCTCATAATCACCATGGCATTTATTCCTAGACGTTTTGATTCCAACCCTTGGTTTTTACGATTTCGTCGTATGGGTGGGGCGGCTTATCATGCCTGGATTGCTAATGATCCTCAAGCAATTTCTGAGTTTAAAGATCTTAAAAATAACTCAAAGAACTTTGAAGTTTTAGCTTATTTTGGTGACGACTTGTCTCGTTCATATCAGATTCAACAGTGGTTACCAGTTTATGAAGAATTGAATAAAACTCATAAAGTTCAAATCATTTGTAGACAGTTTCCTACAACTAAGCATTTAAGAAAACTAACATCACTTCCAGTTAACTCTGTTTATGACTTTTTTACTTTGACTGATTTGATTGATTCAAATAACTACAAAGTTGTGTTATATGTAAATAACTCCTTTACAAATTTCCAAGCAATGGCTGCCAAGAAAGCTTTCCATGTGCACCTAAATCATGGGGAGTCAGACAAAATGAGTATGACTTCTAGACAAATGTATGCCTACGATGTTGTGGCAGTTGCTGGTCAGGCTGCTAAAGATAGATTGAAAAATGCGTTAATTGTTAGTGATGAAAATAAAGAAGTTGTTATAGGTAGACCTCAGTTAGATCTGTTAAATAAACCAATGGATGTTAATACTGAAAGAAAAATCCTTGTTTATGCACCAACTTGGGAAGGTGATCAAGACGCAAATAACTATTCTTCCGTTGATGTATATGGTGAACAAATAGTTTCAGCAATGCTAAAGATTCCTAATTCAACGCTTCTTTATAAACCACACCCAAAGGTAACGACTTCACCTAAACCACACATGATACGTGCCCATAAAGCTGTTTTGTCATTACTGGATTCTGCGAATTCAAAAGATCCAAGTGCAAAACATAAGTTAGTTGCAGGAGATCCTCTACCAGTTTTGCAAGTAGCTGATCTTTTGGTTTCTGATGTTTCTGCGGTAACAATTGATTATTTGTATTTGAAACCACAAGGTGCAATGTTGATGTGTGATAGAAGAAGTAATGATCAAGAATTTGCCAAAGTTGCACCTGTGTCAAAAGCTGTGACAGTTATAAATAAGAACAATATTAGTAATGTTGATAAGTTAATTTCTGATCATGTAGCAGGACAAGTGGATAGAAGTTCTTATGAATCAATGAGAAATTATTACTTTGGTGACACAAAACCAGGTTCTAGTATTGCAAGATTTATTTCTATGGTTGATGACTTGATTAAACGTCGAGACAACAAAGTTTCTCAATTACCCACGTCAAATTAATTAACCCCGGCCGCTTTAGCTCAGTTGGTAGAGCGTTGCTCTCGTAAAGCAAAGGTCTCG
>DAIRXT010000111.1:0-2022 GCA_036819575.1 Candidatus Nanopelagicales bacterium
TCAGTCATTGCTAATTCGGTAGGAAGTCTTTCCATGGAGGAGGCTCCAAAGAATCCTTCAACATTTTTAGTCTTTGACAATATGTATTTGGCATCTTCAGGTTCAGCTATTGGTCCGCCATGACAAATCACAATGATTTCAGGATTTATTTTCTTGGCCACATCTGTCATCTCTTGAATCAAGGGCACACAATCATCCAAAGTCAGAGCAGATGTTGCACCAATCATTCCTTTAGTAGTCAAACCCATATGGGGAACTAAAATATCGGCACCAGCTTTTGTCATGCTCTCTGCACTTTTAGCATCAAATACATAAGAAGCTGTTAACAAATCTAGTTGTCTTGCTTCTTTGATCATGTCAACTTCTAAGTCATAACCCATGCCAGTTTCTTCTAAACCTTGACGAAATGTTCCATCAATTAGCCCAACGGTGGGAAAGTTCTGTACTCCACTAAAACCTATTTCTTTAATTTGTTTTAAAAATATAGGCATTTGTCTAAATGGATCTGTGCCACAAACTCCTGCTAAAACTGGAGTTTTTTTCACAACAGGTAAAACTTCTCTAGACATTTCCATAACAATTTCGTTGGCATCGCCATAAGGCATTAATCCAGATAAAGATCCGCGTCCTGCCATGCGATAGCGACCGGAGTTATAAATAATAATTATGTCAACACCCCCTGCTTCAGCACATTTTGCAGAGATTCCAGTTCCAGCTCCTGCACCAATAACAGCAGTTCCACTTGCAATTTGTTTTCTAAAGTTTGCTAAAGCAACACTTCTGGAAATGGCTGGCATCTATTTACCCACTTTTACTAGTTGGATCAATTTGTTAGCTATGGCTGTGCTGAAATCATTATCGTTTATCGCAAAATCTAGTTCGATTAGTTCGACATTGTTTCCCACATTTTTCCTCAAAGTTGAGAAAAGAGCATCATCTGCCTTCTCATCAAAGAAGACTCCACCTTTTATGGCAATTGCTGAGACTCCTTTGAGAGGTAAGAATAGAGTCACCGGAACAGTTGCTTTGTTAAGTTTGGTGGCAATGTCTAAAGCAATTTTTTCACATTCCTCAGGGGTTGTTCTCATTAAAGTTACGTTTTCATTATGAACATAAAGATTTCTATTTTTAAATTTTTCAGGAACAGTGTTTTTGTTTCCAAAATTAACCATGTCAAGTGCTCCAACTGAAACCACCTGCGGAATTTTCATATCAACAGCTGCTGTTAAACGATCAGGTCCGGCAGAAAGAGTTCCTCCTACAATTTCATCACATATTTCTGTGGTGGTTACATCTAATACTGCATTAATAAAACCTTGACGAATCAGATTTTCCATAGACTTTCCACCTGTGCCAGTCATGTGAAAAGTAATTACTTCAAAATTATTTTCCTCAAGTATTTGTCTAGCTTGTGTCACACATTGGGTGGTTACCCCAAACATCGATGCAGCTATCAAATTTTTACTATTTTTGATTTCAACTTTCTCACCATGAACCATGCCGATGGTGGCATCAACAGCATTAGCAATAACTTTTGCAGAAATTGAATTAACTCCAGCAATATCTACCACTGATGCAAATAGGGCTAAATCACTTTCACCAACAAAGGATGCAGCATTACTACTTACGAGTGTGGAAACTAAAACTTTAGGAACTCCAATGGGAAGATTTCGCATAGCAAAAGATGCAATGGTGGAGCCACCACTTCCACCAAGTGCAAAAACGCCATCTAATTCACCTTTTTGGTAAAGATCTTGCACTATTTTGTTGACACCTTTGGTCATTATTGAAACTGCAAATCCTCGATCGTTTCTATCTCTTAAACTTTGTAAGTCACTTCCTCCAGCTTGAGCAACTTTTTCATTTGTCACATCACTTTGTATAAGTGATTGCCCAATTATTCCAGCATCTATAAGAATTGTTTTTAATCCTGCTTTTTGAAAACGATTTCGAGCAAACTCATATTCAACACTTTTGGTATCTAGGGTGCCAATCAAAACTACCGTTTTCATGTTAACCCTT
>DAIRXT010000112.1:0-2005 GCA_036819575.1 Candidatus Nanopelagicales bacterium
TTACTATTTTCTCCTAGAACTTTTTCAAGTGTTAAATCTTTTCCAACAAATTCTTTTTGACTCAATGCCATTAAAGAAACAGGATTAATGGTTTCTTCTGCTGCTGTGGGACTTTCTGTGACAGAGGGTGTGGAAGTTGATTCATCGGAAGATTCTGATGCGCATGCTGATAGAAAAACAAGTGAAATCATAGAAATAAGGACTAGTATTTTCCTCATGTTGAAGTACTCCCGTCAGGCATTTGGTCTTAATGCCATTTTGGCATGGATTGGTGTTATTGGCTCATTGGCCGTGGATGCCACCGGAGTTGTGATCGTTCCTCAGTTTGGGCCTACTTATTTTGGTGGTCATGCTGATGGTTTAGCGGGTTCAATTCCTCGAGTAGTTGATAATTTAAGTTATTTCACAATTTGGAGCAATATTTTAGTTGGAATAACAATGTATATGCTTTATAAAAATCAAAACAGAGATTCTTTTTGGTTTAAAGTTTTTCGACTTTCAAGTTTAATGATGATTACAGTGACAATGCTCGTTTATATCTTAATTTTGGCCAAGGATGCCAATCCTCAAAGCTGGAATATCTACACAGATCTATTCCTTCATTACATAACTCCACCAGTTACAATTCTTGTTTGGTTGATTTTTGGTCCAAGAGGTTGGATTAACTGGAAAATTGTTTTAAGTTCCTTGCTAGTACCAATTAGCTATATTGTTTACACATTTGCACGTGGTGCAGTTATAAATAAATATCCTTATGGATTTATCAATGTCGCAGAACTCGGTTATGTTGGTGCTCTTGTGGGAACTGGTCTTGTTCTAGTTCTTGGAATGTTCTTATTTTTGGTTTACTTCATTATCGATAAATTAATTTCTTTATCTAAATAGATTTAGTCGCAAAACCCACCATCACAGCAAGGCTGGATGTAGAAACATTTTGGGCACATGTCTTTTCCTCCGCGACGTTCTAGATCGCATTTTTCACAAGCAGGACATGGTCCGGGTGCGCCCATCATGATTCCTATTACACTTAATATTGAGTGGTTTTTCCAGATGAAACGCACTTAAATTTTAAGGAGTTTTAAATGTCTGATAACAAGGTCACAATGTATGGCGCTGAATGGTGTGGAGATTGCCGCAGATCCAAAAAGTTTCTAGATTCTAATCAAGTTAATTACACCTATGTTGATATTGAACACGATGAAGTAGGAAAAGATAAGGCTATTGAAATCAGTGGCAAGAAATCAATTCCAGTTATCGCATTTTCTGATGGAACACACATGGTTGAACCATCTGATAATGATCTCAAAAAGAAGCTAGAAGAACTTTCAGTTCTTTAAGCAGGATATGGGCAATGTCTGCAATTATTTTTGCAGCAAAACCCTTTAGCTTTTAAAAACGGTTCTGTCATAACTGAAAAACCTGTTTTTGGATCTTTATATTCAGTTAAACCTGCACTAACAGCTGCGTCATGGGCAGCCATGATTTTTTCATACATTGGATCTGTTTGATCAAATTTTGTGGGCATGAATTTATTATTTCCTATGCTTTTGTTTTAACCAACTTAACCTACCGGTTGGTTACGAGTTTCATCCCTATGTTTTCTTAAATACACCATAAATGGTGTTCCACCAGTTCCAACTGCTGAAGGATTTCCTGGAGTTTTTTGTGATTGAGCATGAATATATGTCCCGGCATATTCCAAATGCAACGCTCTGAAATCAGCTACTAATTCAACTGATTCATTAAATAGTTTTTTAACTGATTCTTTGTTACAAGCCATAACAAAATTTCTCACACTTGGACCATTTTCTGCTGCCTCAATAAATTTGACATGCATTGGTGGCATGTATTGACGCATTTCCATTAAGTAATCTCTTAGTTGGTCTTGTTCGTGCACAATGCCAAGCACTGCATCAAGTGCTGGAACGATGGCACTTTGTGCACCAGTTTCACCTCTGAAGGTTTGCCCCTTTCCTTGATATTCCTCAACACCTTCATAAACAAC
>DAIRXT010000113.1:0-2002 GCA_036819575.1 Candidatus Nanopelagicales bacterium
CAGCACCATCACCATTCAACCCACTTAGCTGGTAATTAAAGTTAAGTAGTTGTTGGACTAGTTCGTTTAAGGCCATTTCGCAAGAGATTGCGAAATGGCCTTAACTAATAAAGGAGAAAGATGAAAAAGAAGTTACTAATAGTTCTAACTTCATTAGCGCTTTCATTTTCAATTCTTACTCCTGCAACAGCTTTTGTTCCTAAGGCAAAATGTAAAGCTGATGGCACAAAGTGTTCGAAGAAAGCAAATACCAAAGCTTTGAGAAGTTTTGCAATTGTTGATAACTCTCACTATGTGAATGAACATAACTATCGCGTTTTAGGAAAAATCTCAGCACCTGAAATGGCTGGCAAAGAATATTCTGCTGCAAAAAAGATTGCTAAGTTCAGCAAATCTGCTTATGGGGTTTGTTCAGAACTTTTATTACAAATGTCTAATTTTTATTCAGCTAGAGCAGCAACTTATGATCCAGCAGATCAACCCGATGTTAGAGCTAATCTAAATGGTCAAATTATTGCTTTAGAGGATCAACTCCACTCAAGTTGTAATCAAGTAAAGATGCGTTGGTAATTTAGTAAGAAATTAGTTTTCCGCTAACTCTGTTTGTAAAATCTTCAGGACTTCCAATTGGGCCTGCAATTCTTTCCACAACTTTTCCTTCTTTATCTACTAACAGAGTTACTGGCAGACCATTAATTGCATAAAACTCTCTTAGAAGACTTCTGGGATCTTGCACACTTGGAAAAGGAAGCTGCCACTTATAGGCCGCTGCAATAGATTTCTTTTCTTCATCTTGATACGCAATTCCTAAAAAGTTAACCTGCCCACTTAGTTTTTTATGTGCTGCGTTAAAAGAAATTGCATCATCTGCACAAACTGTGCACCAAGAAGCCCAGAAACTGATCACAATTGGTCTGTCATTTGGTAAACCTGCCAGATTCACGAATTCGTCATGACCTAAACATTCCAAAACTGCTGGAGCTATTTGATTTCTTGCTTTAGTGGCAGTGAGATCTGAGGTGGGACACTTTGGCATCAAATAATTTGTGGCTTCATTAGCAATAAATGTTCCTTGGCTTGTTGTGCTACTAGAGCAAGCAACCAGAGTTAATGAGCTGATGAGTAAGGCAATTTTTGTAAATTTCATTTCAAAATACAGATTACTCCATATGGCAAACAAATTAATCCGGCCACTTAAACAGGCTCACTTGAAATGTGGCAATCATTGTCAATTTAGGACATAGGATTAAGCCCATGGCAAAAAAGACTAAAACCTCGCAAATTGTACTAGCTGAATTTCTCGGATCCACAATTTTGTTAATGACCATTGTTGGTGCAGGAATTATGGCTGACAACGTATCTGATGATGATGGTGTTTCAATGTTCATCACTGTTACTGCAATTGCAATATCTATTGGCTTGATTATCAAGATTTTTAGCCCAATTAGTGGAGCCCACTTTAATCCCTTAGTTACTTTTTACTTTTATTTCCGTAAAGAAGTATCAGCTAGTACTGCTTTAGTTATGGTTATCTCACAACTCAGTGGTGCCCTAGTTGGTACTGTCCTGGCAAATCTAATGTTTGATTTACCAGCTATATCAATATCTAAGTTAGATAGATTAGGTACAAATATTTTTATTGCTGAGTTTGTTGCAACTATTGGTTTGTTTATAGTTCTTCAATTAATCAGTTCAAATAAGAACCTAAATCCTGCGATAATCATCCCAATTTATATTGGACCTGCAATTTTTTACACTTCTTCCACCGCGTTTGTGAATCCTTCAATCACCTTGACTCGTACCTTGAGTGACACCTTCACTGGAATATCACCTGCATCTGTGCCTCTATTTTTATTAGCTCAGATTTTGGGTGCAGTCGTTGGAATTTTGATTTCAAAAGGATTAATTGATTCAAAGAAGTAATTAATTTGAATTAAACAAAATTTCTGGTGCCCTCGGTGGGACTCGAACCCACACTGTGCAGATTTTAAGTCTGCTGCCT
>DAIRXT010000114.1:0-1912 GCA_036819575.1 Candidatus Nanopelagicales bacterium
GACCATCTTTCACAACAAAAATGTTTGAACCAGTTCCTTCACACAATTCACCTTTTGTGTTGGGCATGATTGCTTCGTGTGCACCTTGTTTTCTGACAATTGAAAGCAGTGCTGCATTTTGGGCATAAGAGGTAGTTTTTGATCCAGCCAACATTGATTTGTCATTTCTAGGATCACTCACAGTTGCCACTATTGCAGTATCTGGCCAAACAGATTCAGGACTTACTGCCACAACTAATGTGAAATTGTCTTTGGTTCTGTCAGAACCAAGTGGGCCAATTCCACTTGTGTAGGTAATTCTCATACGCATTACATCACCAAGTGACTTATTAGCACTGATTACTTCATTGACAGCTTTTCTTAAAACTTCTTCACTGTTTAATTCAATTCCAAGAGTGTTAAGTGAATGAATCAATCTTTTTATGTGTCTTGTTAAAGCTACAGGTTGAGAATTAACAACTTTTAAAGTTTCAAAAGCGCCATCTCCCACAGTAAATCCGTGATCAAAAATGCTCACCACTGCTTTATCGGCATCCACCAATTCATCGTTTAACCAAACTTTGGTGGAATTCATTTACTCAACTCTTTTCGTTGGTTTGATAATTAAGGCTAAGAATACACAGAGCCTTGAAGTTCTTAGTCTTCCAGTTTCCTGGTTCGTCTGGTGATCTCATATTGCTCTTTTAATTTAGAAGGGTGTGGATAGGTAACTTCTTCTAAAACCAATGCTTTGGCTGAAACCACATTCAAGTCAGTTATTTTCTTTCTTTTCTTCATGACTTCTTTAGGCCAATTAATGTCTTTTTTGCCTTCCCCAACTTGAATAATTGCTCCCACTAATCCTCTGACCATGGAGTAGCAAAAAGCATCAGCAATAACTTCACAAATAACATAATCACTTTTTCTAGACCAATTAAACTTAATGAGATTTCTTATGGTGGTGGAGCCTTCACGAGTTTTACAAAAAGCATAAAAATCATTTAAGCCCAGTAATTCTTTACTGGCTTTGTTCATGTCATGATGATCTAGTTTTTTCCTGTAATCCAAAACATATCTGGAATTGAGTGGATCTATTCCATCTTTAGCATCTGCAATTGTGTATGAGTATCTTCTTGTTAAAGCTGAATATCTAGCATCAAAATCTGGATGAACAATGGCTACTTTTCTAACTTGAATATCTGGTGGAAGTAATCTTCTAAATTTGTATATTGGATCTTTAATTTTTGACCACACATCTTCACTAACATCGAAATGAACTACTTGAGCTCGAGCATGAACTCCTGCATCTGTTCTTCCTGCTCCAACAGTTTTTACTTTATCTAATCTAAGAAATTTTTTTAAAGTCTTATTTAATTCACCCTGCACAGTTCTCATATGAGGTTGGATTCCAAATCCAGAAAAATCTGTACCGTCGTATGCAATATCTAGGCGAATGCGAACGAGCCCACTTCTTTTGGAAGCGGGCTCGTTAATCTTTCTTTTGGTAACTATATTAATCTTCCTTGGTTTCTTTTTTCGCTGTAGTTTTTTTCGCTGCTGTTTTCTTAGCGGCAGTTTTCTTAGCAGCTTTCTTCGCAGGTTCAACTTGAGTTGCTTCTTTCACAGCTCTTTTAGTTGCACCTTCTGCTTCAGCAACAACTTTTTGTGCCAAGCTTTCAACTAATTCAATTACAGCCATTGATGCGTTGTCGCCTTTTCTAGTTCCAAGTTTGGTGATACGGGTGTAGCCACCTTCTCTTTTAGCAAAACTTGGACCAATTTCGGTGAACAATGAATGCACCACAGATTTATTTCTAATAATTGCGAGCACTCTGCGACGTGATGAAAGATCACCCTTTTTTGCAAAAGTAATTATTTTTTCAGCAAAGGGGCGAAGCTTTCTTGCTTTTGCTTCAGTGGTTGTGATTTTGCC
>DAIRXT010000115.1:0-1884 GCA_036819575.1 Candidatus Nanopelagicales bacterium
GCAACTAATTTAGGTGAAGCTTTAAGAAGAATTAATGAAGGCGCAGCAATGATTCGTTCCAAAGGTGAAGCAGGAACAGGAAACGTTGTTGAAGCTGTTCGTCACATGAGAACTATTCGTGGTGATATTGCAAGATTAAAAGGAATGGATAAAGAAGAACTATTTACTGCTGCAAAAGAATTGCAAGCTCCTTATGATTTGGTTGCACAAGTTGCCCAACTTGGCAAACTTCCAGTTGTGTTATTTACCGCAGGTGGAATTGCTACACCAGCAGATGCAGCATTAATGATGCAACTAGGTGCAGATGGTGTTTTTGTTGGTTCAGGAATATTTAAATCAGGAGATCCTGCACAAAGAGCAAAAGCAATTGTTGATGCAACTACAAATTTTGATGACCCAGCAGTAATCGCCAGAGTTTCTCGTGGACTTGGTGAAGCAATGGTGGGAATTAATATCGACACACTTCCTGCCTCTGAAAGGTTTGCCGGACGCGGCTGGTAACTCTCTTGTTAAGAGTCGGAGTTTTAGCAGTCCAAGGTGATGTTCGAGAACACATAAATTCTTTAACATCTTTAAATGTTGCAGTTCAAAAAGTTAGAAATCCTGAAGAATTAAAAACAGTTAACGCATTAGTAATTCCTGGTGGGGAATCAACCACCATAAGTATGTTGGCCAAAAGAGTTGGCTTAATGGAACCATTAAGAAAATTTGTTAAAGATGGCTTTGCAGTTTATGGATCATGTGCCGGAATGATAATGCTGGCAGATGAAATCCTTGATGGTAGAAGTGATCAAGAAACAATTGGTGGGCTTGATATCACTGTTAGAAGAAACGCCTTTGGACGCCAAGTTGATTCTTTTGAAACAGATCTGGCCGTTAAAGACTTTGACAAAAGTTTTCGAGCAATTTTTATCAGAGCACCTTGGGTTGAAAGAGTTGGTGAATCAGTTGAAGTTTTAGCTACAGTGACAGCAGAAAATGGATCACAGCACCCAGTAATGGTTAGACAAGGTTCTGTTTTAGCTACCGCTTTTCATCCAGAACTAACAAATGACAACCGAGTTCATGAGTATTTTGTCCAGATGGCAAAATCAGTCTCAGCAGCGAATTAACAAAAAGGATTAAATATGTCAGGGCATAGTAAATGGGCCACGACCAAACATAAAAAGGCCGTTATTGATTCTCGCCGTGCCAAACTTTTTGCAAAATTAGTTAAGAAAATTGAAGTTGCTGCCAGACTTGGTGGACCAGATGTTGATGGTAACCCTGCACTATTTGATGCGATTCAAAAAGCTAAAAAGAGCTCAGTGCCAAACGACAACATTGATAGAGCATTAAAACGAGGCAGTGGTACAGAAGAAGGCGCTGCTGATTATCAAACAATTATGTATGAAGGTTATGGTCCAAATGGTGTTGCAGTTTTAATTGAATGTTTAACAGATAATCGCAATAGAGCAGCAGGAGATGTGCGCTTAGTTATGACAAGAAATGAAGGCAACATGGCAGATCCTGGTTCTGTTTCTTACATGTTTTCTAGAAAAGGTGTGGTCTTAGTTTCAAAAACTGGTGGATTATCTGAAGATGATGTCTTATCAGCCGTCTTGGATGCGGGTGCAGAAGAAGTCAATGATTTGGGTGAATCCTTCGAGGTTATAAGTGAACCTAATGATGTTGTTCAGGTCAGAACTGCTTTGCAAAATGCCAAAATTGACTATGACTCTGCAGAAACATCATTTGTTCCATCTGTAAGCGTAGAACTTGATGCTGAGGCTGCAAAAAAGATATTTAACTTAATTGAGGCTTTAGAAGACTTAGATGACGTTCAAACTGTTTGGGCAAATTTTGATGTTTCAGATGAAGTTATGGCACAAGTTGGGTAATATT
>DAIRXT010000116.1:0-1878 GCA_036819575.1 Candidatus Nanopelagicales bacterium
TCAACTTTGCCACTGCCATAAATATCAATAGTTCCTGCTAATCCAGGAGAAGCCGACAAAATTCCTACCGCTGTAACATCTTTCAAAACTAAATCTCTTGAATCAATTGAACTAGGTACACCTGAAATTCCAATGTAAACAACTCTTCCCCCAAGTTCAACTACTTGTAAAGCTTTATGTGGAACATCTTTATCAAAGGTGCAATCAATTACTGCATCAAATCCACCATCGACTTCTTCAAAATCTGTTGAGGTTGCACTTGCTCCAAGTTGTTTCGCTAAAGAAAGAGTTTGTGGGTTTCTACCAATCACGTGCACATATGCACCCATATATGCAGCTAATTGTGCAGTTAGTAAACCAATAGTTCCTGATCCCCACACCAAAACTTTTTTACCAGGACCAGCTAAAGCAGCTTGAGCTGCTCGTAAAGAATTTCCACCTGGTTCAATTAATGCTCCAACTGTGTCATCAATTGAATCTGGCAAAAAATGTAATGCAGTTGCTGGAACTAATAATTGTTCAGCAAGTGCTCCTGCCCAACCATTTCTAATTCCAATTTCAAATCTATTTTCACAAACATGTTGGCGATTATTTAAACAGCGATAACATTTGCCACAACCAAGCATGGTGTCACCTGTGACACGTTTGCCAATAATTTTTTTATCAACACCATCACCAACGGATGCAACAACTGCGCACCATTCATGACCAAGTCTTAACGGATATTTTTCATGTCCAGAATGTAGATAAGCCATCTCGCCTGTAAAAAATTCAACGTCGGTGCCACAGACCCCAACCCGGGAAACATCCACTACTACTTGACCAGGTCCTGCTACTGGTTTTTCCACATCTTGGACTCCAGAAGTGTGTGGAGCAGTAACCACGAAAGCTCTCATAATGCAAACAATATAGATTGAGCATTAATAAGACCAAATGCCTTGATCTGTCGATAGTGAGGTAAAAACTTCTAATGCGAAGTGATGCTTGGTACAAAGGTAAAGATAGAGACTCCTACATCCACCGTGCCTGGATGCGCAGAGGTTTACCTAACAACGCATTTGATGGTCGTCCCCATATTGCAATAGCAAACACAGCTTCTGATCTTGCCCCATGTAATTCTCATTTAAATGAAGTTATGGAATATGTAAAAAATGGCGTTTGGGAAGCAGGTGGTGTTCCTTTAAACATGCCTTCTGTTTCTTTAGGTGAAACCCAAGTTCGCCCCACTGCAATGTTGTGGCGCAACATGTCAGCAATGGCAACAGAAGAACTGTTGCGAGCAAATCCAATTGATGGTGTGGTTTTACTTGGTGGATGTGACAAAACAATTCCGGCTCTATTAATGGCAGCAGCATCAGTTGATTTACCAGCAATTGTTGTTCCAGGTGGACCAATGCTTACTGGTACTTACAAAGGTAAAGCTTTAGGTTGTGGCACTGATGTGTGGAAATTTAGTGAAGAGCTACGTGCTGGAAAAATGAGTGAAGAAGATTTCCTCAAATCAGAACAATCAATGATTAGAAGTCGTGGACATTGCAACACCATGGGAACGGCTTCAACAATGGGTTGTGTTGCTGAAGCTTTAGGAATGACAATTCCAGGAGTTGCTGGAACTCCTGCACCAGATTCAAGATTGTTACAAACTGCCCAAGAAACTGGCAGATTAATTGTGCAAATGGTTAAAGATGATCGAAAACCAAGTGATGTGATGACTAAAGGTTCATTTATTAACGCCATTGTTGCTCTTGCTGGAATTGGTGGTTCTACCAATGCTGTTGTTCACATCTTGGCAATTGCAGGTCGTTTAGGAATTAAGTTAACTTTGGATGATTTTGACAAAATTGGTTCCAAGGTGCCCCTGTTAGCAAACTTGCAACC
>DAIRXT010000117.1:0-1834 GCA_036819575.1 Candidatus Nanopelagicales bacterium
TACCCAATTGTTTCATTTGGAATCATCAAAGCAGGTTGTGTTCTGGTTAACACCAATCCCCTATACACCGCCTCTGAAATGGTTCACCAATTTTCAGATGCCCAAGCAAAAGTATTAGTAATAATTGATATGTTTGCCGATCGTTTGCCTGAAGTGTTACAAAAAACAGGCATAGAAACAGTAATAACTGTAAAGATCTCTGAATTCTTCCCTGGTGTTGTAGGTGGAGTTATCAGAATGGTGCAGAAAGTTTGGAATAGATCTTTACCAAAAATCACCACCAAACACACCAAATTAAGCCAAGCCTTAAGCATGGGTCATTCTCATGCCAAAAGAAGTCAAGTTCTGGAATACGCCAAAGACATAAAGGCTGATTCTGTGGCAGCTTTGCAATACACCGGTGGAACCACTGGAGTATCTAAAGGTGCAATGCTTTCGCACAAAAACCTAGTGACAAATACTTTGCAAATGATGCAAATGGTTGAAAAGTTTATTCGACTTGGTAAAGAAACAATAATTACAGCTCTTCCGCTGTATCACATATTTGCTTTCACAGTTAATCTTTTAGGTTTTTACCATGTGGGAGGAAGAAATATTGTTATTCCTAACCCAAGACCACCAAGCAATTTAAAGCGTGCTTTTGAAAATTACAAAATTACTTGGGTATCAGGAGTTAACACGTTATATAGCGCTCTATTAAAAGAGCGTTGGTTCCAAGATGCTCCACCAACAGGTCTTAGTGCCTCAGTTGCCGGTGGTATGGCATTGCATCAATCAGTAGCAATTGAATGGGAAAAAGTAACTAAGTCTCCTTTGGTAGAAGGATTTGGTTTAACAGAATCTTCCCCAGTTCTAACTTTTAATCCACTAGGAGGAACCGCTAAACCAGGATCTATTGGTATTCCAATGCCATCAACTGATATTCAAATTGTTGATGAAAATGGCAAAGAAGTTAATGTGGGTGAATCTGGTGAACTAATTGCTAAAGGTCCCCAAATCATGCTTGGTTATTGGAACAACGCCAAAGAATCTTCTGCCACCATAAAAGATGGCTGGTTATACACCGGAGACATTGCCCAAATGGATGAAGATGGTTATTTCCAAATTGTAGATCGCAAAAAAGATGTGATCTTGGTAAGTGGATTTAACGTGTATCCAAATGAAATCGAAGAACAAATTGCCAAACTTCCAGAAGTAAAAGAAGTTGGAGTTATTGGTTTACCAGATGAAAACACAGGTGAAAGAGTTTGTGCCTACATTGTGTCCACAACGGGAACACTCACTCAGGCTCAAGTATTCGCACATTGTGAAAAAACTTTAGCAAGATACAAATTACCTAAATCAGTTGTGATCGTGAATGAATTACCAAAGAGTCCAATTGGAAAGATTCTTCGACGAGAACTGCGCAGAGTAGAACTTAACGGATTAAACAACCAAAACCAGAAAGGTGCCTAATGAAAATTAGTTCCCTGCTAATTGCAGCACAAGCTGAAGTTTCTGAACAAGATGTTGTAACACCATTTGAAGAAATACTGCTAGTGATCATGGTGTTTGTGATCATGTTTGGTTTAGGTGCTGGTTTAACACCTAGAGATTTTCGCCAAGCACTTCGTCGTCCTTGGGGTTTGATTATTGGTTGGGTTACCCAATTTGGAATCATGCCACTTTTGGCTTACTTCTTGATCATTACTTTTCTATTTCAATTACCAAAAGAATATGCAATCCCTGTAGCAATTGGGGCAATGATTATGGGAAGTGTTCCCGCAGGAACTACTTCCAATATTTTTACCTATTTCTCCAAAGGTAATTTGGCACTGAGTGTGATCATGACTAC
>DAIRXT010000118.1:0-1830 GCA_036819575.1 Candidatus Nanopelagicales bacterium
TTTAAAGATTTTATTTCAAACTATGTCCTAAATTCAATTCAAACTTTATTAGCTGATTCGCCATGGTTTATCACAATGACGATGATTGCATTAATTGCTTATGTACTCGGTGGAAGAAAAGTTACATTATTAGCCATTGGATTAATGTTGCTAATTGTTGCATGTGGACTTTGGTATGAAACCATGGTCACACTTACTCAAACACTTGTTGCCACAATGCTAACCATGATTCTGGGAGTGATCCTGGGAGTATGGATTGGTCGAAGTGAAAAAGCTGACAAAGTTCTTAGACCATTTCTTGATGCTGGGCAAACTTTACCTGCGTTTGTTTATTTAGTTCCAATTCTTGGTTTATTTGGTCCTTCAAGATTTACCGCGATTGTCACTGGAATTGTTTACTCAATTCCTGTTGTTGTAAAAATTGTGGGCGAAGGAATTAAGGGTGTTTCAACAACAATGATTGAAGCTGCAACAGCGGCGGGTTCTAATGCGTGGCAATTAATTACAAAAGTTCAACTTCCTGCAGCAAAAAAATCTTTATTGCTAGCAACTAATCAAGGTTTGATATTTGTTTTAGCTGTAGTAGTAATTGGTGGATTCGTTGGTTCAGGTGGATTGGGATACCTGGTAATCGTGGGTGGATCAAAACCTGAGTTACAAGGAAAGGGGCTTGTCGCTGGGTTTTCTATCCTGCTCCTAGGAGTGATGATTGACCGAATTGCTCACGCCAGTGCCCGAAAATACGGTAATTGATAACAATTAGCCAACGATTTTAAGTAATCATTTCAAAAGGTTACTTAAATGCATTAACATCTAGGTAGTTCTCTAAAGAAGGAGAGAAATAAATGACACAAAAGTTGAGAGGTCGCGCCGCGACTGCTTCACTGTTTGTAACTTTGGGTCTGCTTCTTGCAGCATGTTCTGGATCTGGTGTTGATCAAGCAGCAACAACCACAGAAGATACTGCAGCAACAGCAGAATGCGGTGAAGTTGGAATCGCAATGCACGCATGGGTTGGCTACACAGCAACTGCAAACGTGCTAACTGAAATAGCAAAGAAAGAATTTGGTTGCACAGTTAATCAAGTTGAATTAGCTGAAGCTGGCGTTACTTATGACGCAATGGAAGCTGGATCAGTCGACGTAGTTGTTGAAGACTGGGGCGGTGGACGTTGGCAAGAATGGGTTGATCGCGGTTCAGTTGTTGAACTTGGTCCTAACGGTCAAGAAGGCTTAATTGGTATGTATGTACCAAAGTGGATGGCTGACGAATATCCAGACATCACAGATTCTGCAAACTTAAATAAATATGCTGATCTATTTAAGACTTCAGAATCAGATGGAAAAGGTGCTTGGTTAGAAGGTCCTCCGGGATACACCACAATCGGTGAAAAAATGATTGAAGCAAACAAACTGAACTTTAAAGCAATTAACACTGGTTCAGAAACAGCTTTGATTGATGCATTCACTGATGGACAAAAGAATAAGAAAGCTGTTATTGGATATTGGTACACACCACAATATTTCAATGCTCAAGTTGAATTAGCGAGAATTAATTTTCCTGCTAACGACTGGACAGATGCAGCACAAGCAAGTGGTTTAACAGATTATCCAGCAACACCATTAATTAAATTAGCTTCAAAGAGATTAATGGATTCTGGATCACCATTTGCAACATTACTTACAAACTTCCAATGGACTAACGAAGACCAAAACGGAGTTGCCGCTGATATTGAAGGTGGCATGGATCCTGCAGCAGCCGCGCAAAAGTGGATTGATGCAAACCCTGACAAGGTGAAAGCCTGGTTGGGATAAGTAATTAAGTACAACT
>DAIRXT010000119.1:0-1793 GCA_036819575.1 Candidatus Nanopelagicales bacterium
GCAATCGAATCAAGAAATATCAAAGGTGTTGAAAGAAAATATTTAGTTTTAAGAGTAAAACAAGGTGATTTAACTGTAAGAGTTCCAGCAGACAATGTTGATCTTGTTGGAGTAAGAGATGTTGTTAATGCTGAAGGTTTAGAAAGAGTTTTTGATGTTCTTCGTCAACCATATACAGAAGAACCAACTAACTGGTCACGTCGTTACAAAGCAAACTTAGAAAAACTAGCTTCAGGTGATGTTATGAAGGTTGCCGAAGTTGTAAGAGATCTTTGGAGAAGAGATCAAGATCGCGGACTTTCTGCCGGTGAAAAAAGAATGCTTTCCAAAGCCCGCCAAATTCTCGTGAGCGAACTAGCTTTAGCTGAAAGAACTAATGAAGTAAATGCTGAAGCATTGCTCGACGAGGTTCTAGCTTCCTAGAGCTTTTTTGTGAGCGCCACCGCTAATGTCTGTGTCGTAATTCCAGCTGCAGGTTTGGGTGAGCGTCTGGGTCTAAATCAACCTAAAGCTTTTGTTTCCATAAATAATTGGTCCTTACTTTCATTAACTATCAAAAGAGTTCTAGAAATTTCCAGGGTTGGACACTTGATAGTTGCAGTTCCAGCCGATTCAAAGGCAGAAGCACTAGATCACATTGATAGAGCAATGAGAGATGCTGATCGAAAGATTGCATTTGATGTTGTTGAAGGTGGAGTAACTCGAACCGAGTCGGTTAAAAATTCTCTTCTGGCACTTGATCAACTTGATTCTTTAGTTCTTGTACACGATGCAGCTCGACCATTTGTGCCAAAGTCAGTATTTGAAAATGTTATCGAAAAACTTGATAGTGGCTCCAAAGTTGTTATTCCAGTAATCCCAGTTTCAGACACCATCAAAACTGTTGATGAAAAATCAGAAGTTCTAAACACACTTGATAGATCAAAACTTCGAGCTGTGCAAACCCCACAAGGATTTGCTCGCGAGGTTTTGTCAGAAATTTATGCCACAGCAGATTTGCAACCCACCACAGATGATGCAGGTTTAGCAGAACTTGCAGGAATAGTTGTCACAACTGTTGAGGGTTCTGTGGAATCATTCAAGATAACAACACCATTTGATTTAGAGATGGCACAAAGTTTTATGAATAGGAAATAACTTATGACAAATAGAATCGGTGTTGGTGTTGATGTTCACCCTTTTGAACAAGGCAGAGAATTAAATTTAGCTGGAATAAATTGGCCTAACGAAACAGGTTTAGCAGGACATTCAGACGGTGATGTTGTGGCACATGCATGTGCAGATGCACTTTTATCTGCTGCAGGTTTAGGTGATTTAGGTTCCAATTTTGGAACTGATAAACCTGAATGGAAAGGTGCTAGTGGAATTAAACTTCTTTCAGCTGCAGCAAAAATTGTGAAAGATGCTGGATGGAAAATTGATAACGTTGCAGTGCAATTAATTGGCAATAAACCAAAAATTGGTGCAAGAAGACTAGAAGCAGAAAAAGCATTAACAGATGCTGTTGGTTCCCCAGTTTCATTGGGTGCAACAACAACTGATGGTTTAGGTCTAACAGGTCGAGGCGAAGGCTTAGCGGCCATTGCTCAAGCACTAATTAATCGCTAAATATTTGCAAATTACTTTGTAAAAAACCAATCGAATAGAATAAAACAACTTATGCGCCTCTATGACACTTCATCTCGTAGCTTGAGAGATTTCACCCCTATTAAAAAAGGTGAAGTCGGAATGTATTTATGTGGTGCCACAGTTCAGGGTTCACCTCATATTGGTCACATCAGATCAAGCATGGT
>DAIRXT010000120.1:0-1786 GCA_036819575.1 Candidatus Nanopelagicales bacterium
ACCTCAATCCCGGCATATGCAGCAACTGCGGTGCAGCCAGGATCTGTTTGTTCAAAGCAAGGATTGACCAAGAGCTACCAGGGAAAGAAGTACAGCTGCAAGAAATCTGGCAACAAGTTGGTTTGGGATAAGGGCGTAGCAGTTACCAAGCCAAAATCAACAAGTAATGCTGGAGCAACTGCATCAAAAAATGTTGAACTTCCGATCGAGTGGAGCAAATGCACAAAGATTGGTGAAAAAATTGTTAGCGCCAATCGAACTATGCGCTGCTCATGGGCAGGACATGCCAATACAACTGAAGAAGCTTTAGACAGACTGGTATGGCGCGGCGGTACAGTGACAAAAGTTTCAACATCAAAATCAAACAATTACTCTGTCACCCCTAAAGAGGGTGCTACCTGTAATAGCTCAGGTGATACTTTTAATGTATCTGGTGGAATTCTTGAATGCCGCTGGATTGCTGGAAGTAAACTTCAGTGGATCAAGATTAATACCATCAAAAAAACCTTTACTAATGCAGTTAGCCCAGTCTCTATTGACGCATGCAAGTTACAAAACAGTGCAATGACAGTAGCGCGCGGGAATCGTGATGCAACTCAATTTGCAGGCTTTCCACTTCCTAAACCTGATTACATGAGTGTTAAGGGCAACAATGAAGTTCTGATTGTTCCCGTTGATTTTCCAGATTTTCAAGGTGGCAATGAACTTAAAGCACAGCTTGACTATGACATAAAGTGGTTAGTGGATTGGTATGACTACTTTAGTAATGGTCAATCTAAATTTAATGTGACCACAATGGATCGTTGGTTAAGGCTGCCTAAGGATAGATCTGCTTACCCAACTGATGAAAAAAGCAAAGATGCGTTGGGGGCAACAAGTAATAAGCGCCAATCACTTCAAGCTCAAGCTTTTATTGATGAAGTCACTAAAGTTTTTGATTTGCGAAAATTCTCAACCGTTTATTTGTTCTTCCCAGATGGAAATTGGGCTCACGGAGATTTAATTGTCCGTAACCAAACCTTTAAAATAAAAGAGGGCGAAGTAATTCTCAATTTCTTTAGTTGGGGACGTAATTTAGAGGGAATGGAAACCCTCAAGTGGGCTTATTACATACATGAAACCCTCCATGACTTAAAGATTAATGGTCATGCACCTGGAAATGGTTGGCCTCTTGGAATTATGACAAACCAATCAGGAATAAGTCTTGCAATGAATCCATGGGAACAATTCTTGTTAGATTGGTTGCCAGCTGAGCAAATCTACTGTGATGACATCACCACACTTAAAACCACAAGGGTTTCACTCTCGCCGATTGAGCGAGAGGACCGACAAACAAAGATTGCAGTAATTAAGATCTCGCCCACCAAGGCGATTGTGGTTGAATCACATGGCATAGATAAGTGGAGCAACTTTAAGTTTGGCGACCGTGAGTTCCCACCAGGCTTTTATTCGATCATGGCTTATCTGATAGACCTTGAAAAAACAGTGGCCCCACCCGTTAAATCAGATGGCAGCTCACTATCAAATGATGAATGGGCTTGGGCGGTCTGGCAAAAGGTTTCAGGCAGGCCATCAAATCAATTTAACATCTCAGTTGGTGACCGAAAGAGTCTTGGTGACTATGTTGCAGTTCTTGGTGACTCATTTGTAATTGAGGGAGTCCAAATCAAGTTCGTTGGAACTGGCGACTTTGAAACTATTGAAATCTCAAAGGTTTAGTATTTAGCAATAGGAAGTATTTCAAGTAGTATTTTGATTGGCAAAAGGGAGCTATGACCAACATCGG
>DAIRXT010000121.1:0-1734 GCA_036819575.1 Candidatus Nanopelagicales bacterium
GCAATAACGTCATCGTGTTGGCAGAAACAGCAGAATTAGCAAGTGAAGTTGATGTTAAACGTGCTCAAAAAGCAAAAGACGAAGCCACAAAATCGGGCGATAAAGAAGCACTGAAAAGAGCAGAGTCAAGACTGGCAATTGCTGTAGAATAGATACTAGATATTCCATCAAAGGAGATTTAGATGTCTAAGCAAGTCCAAACTAAATTGGTTGTAAATACTCGAAAAAGAAATAGAGCAACAACTTTTTTTCGACCAATATTGATCATTCCGATTTTCATATTTGTAAGTACTTTTTCATCCAATAATTCAGGTGCGGTAAGTATTTCATTTATACTTGCAGTTCCAGTACTTCTGGCTTTAGTATTTAGAAGAATTTATCCTAGCTACATTTATGGTTTCAATCACGCATTCTTGGAACTACAAAATAGAATAGCGATATACGCACTTTATTTGACTGATGTTTTTCCAACTATTGAAAAGAATAAAAGTGTGGTTATCACTTTGCCTGAGGTTAGAGGCGGCAAAGCACTAAATCGTTGGCTACCACTTATTAAGTGGTTTCTAGCTATTCCGCTTTATGTTGTTGGAGCCATTTATTTATTAGTGACAATTATTTACACTGTGCTTGCCTGGTTTAGCATTGTGTTTACGGGTAAATATCCAAAATTTGCAATCGATTTTGTGGTTGGAACGGTTCAATTCTGGAATAGAGTTACCGGGTATGCATTTATCTTGGTGACAGATGAGTATCCAACTTTTTCAGTAAAACCCACCAACTAAGGAATTAAATAATAGGTGCCAACTAAAAAGTTGGCACCTATTTACATTTCTACGCGTGTAACGTTTGCGCCAAGTCCTGTTAGATTTTCCACAAAGTTTGAATAGCCACGATCAACGTGGTGAACTTCAGTTACGTATGTAACATCATCTGCAACTAAGCCTGCCAAGACTAAAGAGGCTCCAGCTCGAACATCAGTTCCTTCCACAGGAGCTCCTGATAGATGAGCTTTTCCTTTAACTAAACAGTGGTGGCCATTAATTTTTACATCTGCACCTAATCTTGCTAACTCGTTAACAAATCTAAATCTTGCTTCAAAGAGATTTTCAGTAACCATGGAAGATCCTGTGGCTATGGAATTAAGCGCAATCATTTGAGGTTGCAAATCAGTTGGAAAACCTGGATAGGGAAGGGTAACAATGTCAACAGATTTTGGTCTTGTGTGCATAGAAACGTTCAAACGATCCTCAACTGATTTAATTTCAGCACCAGTATCACGTAACTTTTCTAAAACTAATTCCATATCACTTGGTTTGACACCATGAATTGTTATATCTCCTTGAGTCATAACTGCGGCAATTGCCCAAGTTCCAGCAACAATTCGATCAGGAACAACATGATGAGTTGTGGGATTTAGTTTTTCAACTCCTGTGATTTCTAAAACACTTGAACCAATTCCATTAATCTTTGCACCCATTTTTACCAACATGTTGCATAAATCAACTATTTCTGGTTCACGAGCAACATTGTCGATATTTGAATTTCCTTTTGCTAAAACTGCTGCCATTACAACATTTTCTGTTGCACCAACACTTGGGAAATCTAGAGCGATATTTGCTCCACTTAATCCATTTTCTGCTCTAACAATTAAATAACCGTGTTCACTATGAACATGACAACCAAGTTTTTCTAAACCTTGCATGTGAATATCTAGTCCACGAGATCCAATTGCAT
>DAIRXT010000122.1:0-1722 GCA_036819575.1 Candidatus Nanopelagicales bacterium
CAACACTTAGAAAAATATCCTGGCACCGTCATAGCCATCACACACGATAGATACTTCCTAGACAACGTTGCTGAATGGATTCTGGAATTAGATCGTGGTCGTGCTTATCCTTATCAAGGAAATTACTCAACTTATTTGGAAAAGAAACAAGAAAGATTAAAAGTTGAAGGTGCTAAAGATGCCAAACTTCGTAAAAGATTAGAAGACGAATTGGAATGGGTGAGATCTAGTCCTAAAGCTCGTCAAGCTAAATCTAAATCTCGTTTGGAACGTTATGAAGAAATGGCAACTAATGCTGATAAAACTAGAAAAATGGATTTTGAAGAAATCCAAATTCCACCTGGGCCAAGACTTGGTAATCAGGTTGTAGAAGTTAAGGATTTATCTAAAGGTTTTGGTGACAAATTATTGATTGACAAATTATCTTTCACTTTGCCCCGAAATGGAATCGTAGGAATTATTGGTCCAAACGGTGTTGGTAAAACTACACTTTTCAAAATGCTGTTAGGTGAAGAAAAACCTGATTCTGGTGAAATTAAAGTCGGAGATACCGTAAAGCTTTCTTACGTTGACCAAGGAAGAACTGGAATTGATCCTAAGAAGAATGTTTGGGAAGTAGTAAGTGATGGACTGGATTTCATAAAAGTAGGTAACGTTGAAATTCCTTCTCGTGCTTATGTTTCAACATTTGGATTCAAAGGCCCAGATCAACAAAAACCTGCAGGAGTTTTATCTGGGGGAGAAAGAAATAGATTAAATCTTGCTTTAACACTTAAACAAGGTGGAAATTTATTACTACTTGATGAGCCTACAAATGATCTTGATGTGGAAACTTTAGGAAGTCTTGAAAATGCATTATTAGAATTTCCTGGTTGCGCGGTGGTTATTTCCCACGATCGTATGTTTTTAGACAAAATCGCAACACACATGTTGGCCTACGAAGGTGATTCACAGTGGTTTTGGTTTGAAGGAAACTTTGACTCTTATGAAAAGAACAAAGTCGAAAGATTAGGTGCCGAAGCAGCTAGACCACATCGTGCTACTTACAGAAAATTGACCCGAAACTAAACCTTTGACAACAAAAGTATCACTGGGACCAGATGAAATTAGATCGATAAAAATCCTAGTTGAAAAATTAGCAATTTGGGACTATCGCTCTGTATTGAGACTGCAAGTAAAAAATAACAACATCGGGATATTTGGATCAACACCATTTAATTGTTTAGCATTTTTAGCCTTACCTTTGAAAGAAGTCACTAAAGAAATTGATTTAGTGATGAACGCATCAGAATTAGTAAAACAACTCAAAGATGAGAATGTTAATGAAATTCACCTGGTTGATTCAAATAAACCAGCACCAGAATTAGCGTTGTTGCCTCCAAGTGGACCATGGATGCCAGGAGAAAAAGGTATGGCAGGTGATTTATTGCCGATTGTTAAAGCAAGATTAGAAAAACTTAAAGCCCAAATCGAACCATTAGAAATGTTGGCAAGTGATAACACCAAAGATGCTGTGACTGAAGCGGCTTGGAATGAAAATCTGTGGGGCGGAATTTCTTTTGGTGCACTAAATGTTGCTGCAGCAATTGGAATGTTGGCTTTTCCAGGTGCTCGAGTAAATGCAGCTACTTGTCAAGGTTGGAAAAGATTTGTAACCCCTAGTGGGCAAGTATTCATAAGGCCACAAAAGGCTGTTAGAACATTACTATCGGTTGTTAGATA
>DAIRXT010000123.1:0-1716 GCA_036819575.1 Candidatus Nanopelagicales bacterium
TTTCTTTTCTTAAAAAAAGATAAACTAGACACACCTAGTGGGTAAAATACAAAACCATATTTCTAATGGAATTTATGAACATCGACATAATTGGTTTCATGAGCTTCCTTCGCACATAAAAATTGCCTCTGTTTTTTCTTTTGTTTTAGTTGTTGTATTGACACCGGGACACTTTTTCCAAGCACATTTGAGTTATGCATTAATTGTGATTGGATTATTGATTTGGAATCAAATCCCACTGAGTTCGATCAGAAAAAGACTAATAATTGAAATACCCTTTGTTCTATTTGCTTTTTTCTTACCAATTTTTGGCACGGATCCAAAGATTGACTTTTTTGGTTTCAAACTTTCAGAGCCGGGGTTGTGGGCTGGCTGGAATATTTTGATAAAAGCAACAATTGGAGTAATGATGTCTTTGATTCTTTCATCAACTACTCCTCAAAGAGAGTTATTAGTTGGGCTTGAAAAATTGAAATTTCCAAAATTGTTGGTTCAAATAATGTCTTTTATGATCAGATATACAGTTGTTGTAACGGAAGAATTAAAAAGAATGGCTATTGCTAGAGAGTCAAGATGTTTTGAGGCCAAAGGCCCAAAGCAGTGGGGTGTCTTAGCTAGATCTGCCGGGGCACTTTTTATTAGGTCTTATGAAAGAGGAGAAAGGGTACACATGGCCATGCTTTCCAGAGGTTACACAGGATCACTTCCATTAACTACTGTGCAATTTTCAAGTCGCCAAGATCGAATAAATGGAACATTATTGCCTTTAATTGCAATAAGTGTATTTTTGATTTGGAGTGTAATTCTAAATTGACAGCTGCATTGGAAATTACCGATTTAACTTTTGCATACCCTGATGGAAGACAAGCGCTTAATAATGTCAATCTAAAAGTTAATAGGGGAGAAAGAGTTGCGTTATTAGGTCCAAATGGTGCCGGAAAAACAACCTTAGTTATGCACCTTAATGGGATTTTGGCATCTGAAACTGGTGAAGTAAAAGTAGCAGGTATAAATGTTGAAAAAAATAACTTATTTGAGGTAAGAAAAAGAGTTGGTTTAGTATTTCAAGATCCAGACGATCAATTGTTTATGACTACTGTTAGAGACGATGTTGCGTTTGGTCCGGCCAACATTGGTTTAACGGGATCAGAATTAGAAGAACGAGTTGATTTTGCATTAAGTCAGGTAAAAATGAGAGAGTTTGCTGACAGACCTCCACACCACTTATCTTTTGGTCAAAGACGAAGAGTTGCCGTTGCAACAGTCTTAGCCATGAAACCAGACATCTTGGTATTGGATGAGCCAAGTAGTAATTTAGATCCAGCTAGTAGACGAGAATTGTCAGAAATTTTACTCAGTTTAGATGTAACAATTTTGATGGTGACACATGATTTACCTTATGCTCTAGAAATATGCCCCAGAGCTGCAATTTTAAATGGTGGAAAAATTGTTGCTGATGGAACAACTAGAGACCTACTTGCGGACGAAGACTTAATGAAAAGTAACAGATTAGAGCTTCCTTTTGGCATGCATTTAGACCATATTCCACATCACAGGTAGAAACTTATGAACTACATTAAAAAAAATTCAGTTGAAATCTGTTACAAAATTGCAATCATACAAGGAATATCTCTTGGGGTTTATGCTCTGTGGGCTTTCGTAAGCGCATTACTAACAGGGGAAATAGAGAGAATTGACACTTTTATAACTGAGAAT
>DAIRXT010000124.1:0-1707 GCA_036819575.1 Candidatus Nanopelagicales bacterium
GCAATTGCTTGCAAGACCATTGTTTTACCAGCTTTTGGTGGTGAAACAATCAAACCTCTTTGACCTTTACCAATTGGTGCAACTAAATCAATAACACGTGTAGTTAAGTTATTGCCTTCAGTTTCAAGTCTTAAACGCTCTTGTGGATAAAGAGGAGTTAGTTTGGAGAAATCTAATCTCTTGGCAGATTCTTCTGGAGTTAAACCGTTAATGGTTTCAACACGAACCAAAGGATTAAATTTTTGTCTTTGTTCGCCTTCTTTAGGTTGACGAATTGAACCGGTGACTGCGTCACCTTTTCTTAAACCAAATTTACGAACTAATCCCATAGAAACATAAACATCGTTTGGACCAGGTAAATAACCTGAAGTTCTTACGAATGCATAGTTTTCTAATAAGTCGATGATTCCTGCTACTGGCAGTAATACATCATCTTCTTTGATTTCAAAATCATCGCGTTCTCTTCTGGAACCGCGTTCTCTAAATCTGGAACGGCTATTGCGATCACCATTTCTGTCATTGCGATCGTTTCTGTCGTTGCGGTCATTTCTTCTGTAACCGCCGCGGTCATCATTTCCGCGATCGTTTCTGTTGTAGCTGCCACGATCTTCTCGGTTATAAGAACCGCGATCTTCGCCTCTGTCTTCATTTCTGTCATCGCGTTCTACGCGAGTGTCAGTTTCTTCTCTAAATTCTTCAATAACATCATCTTCTGGGATATCAGAATTTGTGGTCATACTTTTATTTCCGCCATTTCCGCGTTGGTCGATTGCTTCGACAAGTTCACTTTTTCTCATTGTTGCTGCGTCAGGAATTCCCAGAGCTGCAGCCATTTGCCTTAATTCAGGCAAAAGCTTTGACGAGGTGTCAGTCACCTTAAGGATTTTTCCTTTCAATACTTCTTCACACAAGTAATCGTTTAATTAGTTTCGTGTGAGAGATCCGGACCTGTTTTAATTTGGTTTGAAAAGTTAGCGAATTTTATCTTTTGGAATTTGCCATCTTTGGCCAATATCGGCCGGACAACTAAAGAATAGCAGGTTCCAGGCCTGGGGTTCAAGTATGGGGGCAAAACCTACTGGGTGAGGTTTTTAAAAACCCCTACTGAACACTTGCCCCGGATTGGGCAATTGCTAGTTGTTGGGCTTCAAATTCGTCAGGAACTAAAGATATTACTTCTTCAACTTTCTCACTATTTGTTAACACACAAACAGTTGGACCAGAACCAGAAATATAGGCAGCATGATTTTTCATGCGCAAACTTGTGACTAATGCTGAAGCTGATTGCATAGAAGGTCTTCTATATTCCTGATGAATTCGATCAGAAGTTGCTTCAAACAAATAGTCAGGATCACTTGTCATCGCATGAACTAATAGTGCACTTCGAGAAATGTTGTATGTGGCATCACGATGAGGAACATGAGATGGCAATAGAGCTCTTGCTTGTTCGGTATCAACTTCAAATCTGGGAATCATCACCACAGGAATAATTGATTCATGTGCTTTTATTTTTACGGCCCTTGCTAATGAATTTTCATCAATCCAAGAAACTGTGAAACCACCATAAAGACAAGCTGCCACATTATCGGGATGGCCTTCTAGAGAACTGGCTAATTCCAAAGCTCCTTGATCATCCATTCTGGTTCCTTGAGTTCCAGCTAATGCTCTTGCTGCAACTACAGCTGCAGAAATTGCTGCAGCAGAAGA
>DAIRXT010000125.1:0-1702 GCA_036819575.1 Candidatus Nanopelagicales bacterium
AGAACATATATGTTCTATATACTGGGTAAATGGACCTAGATTTAGAGAATTTAAGGCTAAGACTTCGCTTAACTCAAGCAGAATTAGCTGAAATCATGGATATTTCCCAAAGAAGAGTCTCAGCTATCGAAAACGGTCCTGACATCCAACTAAGCACTTTAAGAAAATATGTGGAATCTCTGGGTGCAAATCTGGAAGTTAACGCAATCATGCGAGGCGAACGAATAGCAATTTTGTTGGATTAACTTAAATTAAAGCCAGATCCCATTTCATTTTCATCAGGTAATTTAATTCCTTGTTCTTGTAAAGCTCTTTTAGCAGGATTACCACTTCGTTTAGCACCTTTGCCAGGTTTTTGTTTTGGTTTTTGTTTCACAAATGTTTGACCACCCATCCCAGGCAAAGATCCACCTGCTTGAGCTCTTTTCATCATCTTTTGAGCTTCCAAGAATCTATTGATTAATGAATTCACATCTTTTACTTCACAACCTGCACCTTGAGCAATTTTTATCTTTCGTGCAGCATCAATTGATTTAGGGTTTTGTCTCTCATCAGGTTTCATTGATTGAATGATTGCTTCAATTCTGGTTACTTCTTTGTCATCAAAGTTTTCAATCTGCTTTTTTGCTTGTTGCATTCCTGGCAGCATGCCTAACATTTTTGACATGGAACCCATTTTTTTAATGGATTGCAATTGCTCCAGAAAATCATCAAGAGTAAATGATTCACCACTAGCAAGCTTTGCTTCAAATCGATCTTTTTGTCCTTGATCAAAAACTCTTTCAGCTTGCTCGATAAGAGTTAAAACATCCCCCATGTCTAATAAACGATTAGCAAGTCTTTCTGGGTAGAAAATATCGAAATCATCAAGCTTTTCACCATTGGAAGCAAACATCACTGGTTTGCCAGTAACTTCTCTTAAAGAAAGTGCTGCACCACCTCTGGCATCACCATCTAGTTTGGTTAAAACAATTCCATCAAATCCCACTTTTTCTAAGAAGTTTTGAGCAGTTACAACCGAGTCTTGACCAATCATGGAATCAATTACCAGCAATGTTTCTTGCGGATTTACTGCTTTTCTAATCTGTTGAGCCTGCTTAGTTAATTCATCATCAATAGCAAGTCGTCCCGCAGTATCAATAATGACCATGTCATGAAGATTTTTCTCCGCTATCTTCATTGCCTCTTTAGCAACTTTGACTGGATCTCCCACTCCATTTCCTGGCTCTGGAGCAAAGACTTGAACACCAGCTTGGGAAGCAACAATTTTTAATTGATCAACTGCATTTGGTCTTTGTAAATCTGCTGCAACCAGTAAAGGAGTATGGCCATCTCGAGCCAAGTATTTGGCTAATTTTCCTGCCAGAGTAGTTTTTCCAGCACCCTGCAAACCCAGCAACATGATCACAGTTGGCGGGTTCTTAGCAAACGTTAATCTTCGAGCGTCTCCCCCAAGGATATTTACTAATTCTTGGTGAACAATCTTTACAACTTGCTGTGCCGGATTTAAGGATTGTGATACTTCAACACCTAGTGCTTTTTCTTTAATTTTTTCACTAAAACTATTTGCCACTGATAAGGCAACGTCGGCATCAAGAAGAGCTGTTCTTATTTCCTTAACGGTGTCATTGATATCTGTCTCGGATAAACGACCTTTGGTACGAAGGGACTTGAAGGTGTTATTGAGGCGATCAGATAGTTG
>DAIRXT010000126.1:0-1696 GCA_036819575.1 Candidatus Nanopelagicales bacterium
GTGGTTGTTACTTGTTGGTTGCTCACGAAACCAAGTGATCCTGCTGGAGCACCTTTACCGTTTGCTGATGTGAATACACCATTTCGTTTCCATGGTGCAACTTTGTTTGCAACTAAATAGCCTGAGAAGTTATCTGTTGTACCAGAGTTTGAACTGCGGTAAACAACAACGATACTTGCATCTGGCAATTTTGCGTTCTTATTTAATTTCTTGATTGCGGCATCGTTCCACTTGGTAATTGTTCCAGCGAAAATTCCACCAAGGGTTGGGTTATCAAGTTTTAGTGAAGTTACACCTTTTAAGTTGTATCCAACTACAATTGGACCAGCAGTAATTGGTGCAAAATTAAATCCACCTGGACGACCTTTGTATTCAGATGAGCTGTATGCAGCTTCTGATCCACCAAAATCGTAGTTTCCTACTGCAAATTGGTTACGGCCAGTTCCTGATGCATTTGAAATGTAAGCAACTGTATGTGTTGAATATTTAGCAGCACATGTTGCTTGGAAAGTTCCCATAAATGAGGAACCTCCACCGGTGATGCTTTCTGCTGAAGCAGAAACTGCTCCAACAACTGTCATGCCTGTAGCAATTGTTATTGCCATTAGGCCACGTTTAATACGGGACATTAATTTCTCCTATTCATGAGGCTTGTCCTCATATAGAAGAATCTATTTACATTGGGTTAACGAGCGAGTTCTCTTTAGCGAACTAACACTGACAAGTAAGTGAACAATAGGCAAACTACTTTCACTTGTTTAACAGTAGTTTTATCCGAAAAGTCCGTTCACATAATCGTTGGTACGAGAATCTTTTGGTTTTTTGAAGATCTCTTCTGTTTTAGCGTTTTCTACTACTTGGGCCGGAGCACCATCTTCACTCAAGAAGAAAGCTGTGTAATCAGATACTCGTTGAGCTTGTGCCATGTTGTGGGTAACAATAACCACGGTCATATCACTACTGATTTCACGAATTGTATCTTCAATTCTTCTTGTTGAACCTGGATCAAGAGCTGAACAAGGCTCATCCATTAGTAACACTTTTGGACTAACAGCTAATGATCGAGCAATACAGAGTCTTTGTTGTTGACCACCAGATAAAGAAGATGCTGAGGCATCCAAGCGATCTTTTACTTCATTCCACAAACTTGCTCTTTCCAAACAAGTTCTGACAATTTCTTCAGGATTTTCATACTTCATTTGCGCAAGTTTTAACCCTGATAAAACGTTGTCTCTAATGCTCATAGTTGGAAATGGGTTTGGTTTTTGAAATACCATTCCTACTTTGGTACGAATATTTACTGGATCTACTGCTGCGTCATAAATATCTTGTCCGTCATAGAGAACTCTTCCAGCAAGTGCTGCACCTGGAATGAATTCGTGCATACGATTTAGCACACGAATAAATGTTGATTTTCCACAACCTGAAGGTCCAATTAAAGCTGTTACAGAGTTTTCTGGAAAGGCTAGATTTACTTTTTCTAGAATTAATCTTTTGCCAAACCACACATGCAAGTTTTGAGTTTCAAGGTGAACATTTGCGTCCCCTGGTTTATTTGGGTGGACATCTTGAGGAGAGCTAGGCACGCGAACATTTTTTATGCTCATTGTTTCCTCCTCCAACTTTACGGTTTCTGTCTTATTCATGCTATCTACCCTTTCTTGGTTGATCTTTCAACGATTCGAGCAATTGCGAA
>DAIRXT010000127.1:0-1675 GCA_036819575.1 Candidatus Nanopelagicales bacterium
CTTCGAGTACTTGGACCAAGAGAAGTTCAAATTCATTTGGTTAATGCTGTACAAGAGGTTTATCGCTCACAAGGTGTAAGCATTCACGATAAGCACATTGAAGTAATTGTGCGACAAATGCTTCGCCGCGTAACCATCATCGAATCTGGAGATGCAAATCTTCTACCAGGTGAATTGGTTGATCGTGTGGTATTTGAAACCGAAAACAGAAGAGTTGTGCAAGATAGTGGTAAACCAGGTTCAGGAAGACCAGAACTTATGGGTATCACCAAGGCATCTCTTGCAACTGAATCATGGTTGTCAGCTGCATCATTCCAAGAAACCACAAGAGTATTGACTGATGCTGCAATCAATGAGAAATCAGATTCACTTGTTGGTTTGAAAGAAAACGTGATTATTGGAAAACTAATTCCAGCTGGAACTGGTTTGCCACGTTATCGACATGTTCGAGTTGAACCAACCGAAGAAGCAAAAGCAGCAATGTATGCCTCAATGTCAAGTTATGACGATATTGATTACACCTCATTTGGTGTAGGTGGCGGACAAGCTGTGCCTTTGGATGATTTCGACTCAGGTGCAAATCAAAGATAATTTGAGAAGTTTTTAAAGGCCTTCGAGAAATCGAAGGCCTTTAATCTTTAAGAGCAATTTCTGTTCTAAATCCAAACAAGCTTGAGAAAAATGACTTCACATTCTCAGTTAAGGCTTTTATGGCTTTAACAAAGATCACATCTTCACTTTCTTCAACTAATTCATCACTCGCATCTTCTTTCGAGTCGGTGGTAAATCCGTCTTTGTTAAGTTCATTATCAACATCGGAATCAATATTTTCTACAAGTAAGTTTGGGTTTTCATAAGTGAAATTTTTTCCTTCAGACCAGTTTGGGAATTCAACATTTATTGTTGAATTCTTATCTTCTAAGTTTTGTTGCTTTGTTGAGCCTTTGACCCGTTGTCCAGCAATAGTTGAAGATTCGTATTCAGTATTTATATCTACTATTCCAGTGTGAAGATTCTTGCCATCACTTGCAGTTTTTTCTGGGATTAAAGTTTGCGTTCTAGTTACTTTTGATTTTGTAGAATCAGTTGAAGAATTTTTGATTGTAAAATTCTTTGTGGTGTCATCCCATTTCACACTGCCATCATTTGTTTGAGAAGCATTTCCGTTTGCATCGATATTTGTTTGTGTACCGTGCCAACCTGCCACATTGCCATCATCAGTTGCTCTGGTTTGAAATCTTAAATTACAATTTGTACAACCCATATATTCACCAGGTAATTTTCCTGCAAAGCTGCCACTTGGTCCACATACATCATTTGTACAAACAATTACGCCATGAACATTTCCTGTCACAGGATCTACTACAGCCCAACCACCAACACCATTTAATGCTTCTGCAGGTGGTTCGTATGCAGGAGTTGTTTCAGTAGGAGCTGGAGCACTTGTTTCAGTTGGAGTTTCAGGAGCTACTTCTTCAGCATAAGAAGGTACTGCCATAAATACAGATAAAGTTAGAGTTAATAACATTGCAGACAATTTGGACAATTTCATAATTCTCCTAAAGATGTAATTGTAAGTGAAGCAGAAATAACTGTTTTAATCAATAACCGTTCGTCTTGGTCCGACACCCCAAGCGATGTAATTCCACATCCAGTCAGCAATAACACTTATTCG
>DAIRXT010000128.1:0-1668 GCA_036819575.1 Candidatus Nanopelagicales bacterium
AAAACTGTTACTTTAACAATTTTACGAAAACAAAGTTTTTCTAAACCTGTTAGAAAATGGCGCAAACAACGATGGCTAAATACCAATCCTTTGTCACTTAAGGTTATGTCTGAGTTATTAATGAACGTTGAAAATGTGACAAATAAACTTAAGCAAACCTTAGAAAATCATAAATTACCTGTTTTGGTGTTACGTGGAGAAAATGATGATGCTTGGCCTAGAAGTGAACAACAAGAAATGGCCATAACCCTTGAGGCTAATTTTGTTGAGATTATTGGGGCAGCACATTCTCCAGCACGAGAGCTTCCAGACAAAACCGCAATTGAATTAGATACGTTTTTAAAATCTATTTAGTTTTATACCCAGTAACAACATAAAACATTCCCACCATTAATAAGGCAATTGCAGGCAAAGTTTGCCAAGGTGGAATTTGTCCAATGGCGATAGCAGCAATAATTGTTGAGCCAGGCATTTCAAAAAGAATTCCCATACTCACAACTGTTGCAGATAGCGATCTCAAAGTTATGTTGAACAATGTGTGACCCAGAATTTGAGCTAACAAGGTTAGTAAAAAGATATAAAACCAAGCTTGCCTACTAAATCCAGTTAAATTGGTTCCCACACCAATTGCTAAAACAAGAAGCGCTAAAGCAGCTGATGCATAAGCAATAACTGTGTATTGCGCTGTCGTTAATTTTGCGCGGGCACTTTGACCAACTGTTACATACAAAGCTGCAAAGATTGCACCTAAGAGTGCTAAAAGATCTCCAATAACCGCTCTTCTATCTAAAGAAATATCAATACCTGTTAGTAGTAGTGCACCTGATAGTGCCACAAATATTCCAAACCAAACTTTATTTGGAAAACGCTCTCCCCTAATTCTGGCAATTAATGCAGCCCATGCAGGTTGTGTTGCCACCATCGCAGTTGAAGCTGCCACTGTTGTAAATCTAAGACTTGGAATCCACACAGCAAAATGTATTCCTAACAACAAACCAGCACTAGCTGATGTTAAAAAAGTTTTTCTATTTATATTTTCCAAACCATCTTTAAATGCAAAAGGTGCTGTTGCAACAGCTCCCAGAAAACAACGCCAAAAAGCTATAGCGATGGCAGGTGCTGCTGTCACAGTAATTAAAGGTCCAGATGTTGAGATTGCCAATATTGCAATAGCCAAAATTATGAAATCTATGGAAAATTTGCTATTTGCTGTCGTAGGTTTCATGTGAGTTGTTAGTCAATCATGTCCCAGCAGTAACATTTCCATGTGTCTGACCGTATATTCATCTCGCGCCTCACTGGCACAGCTGTATTCGATCCACAGGGTGATCAGCTGGGCAAAGTGCGTGACACTGTTGTCCATTTACGACACAGTAATAATCCGCCAAGAATAATTGGTTTATTAGTTGAAGTTCCACAACGTCGTCTTGTTTTTTTACCAATGTCAAGAGTTACAGATTTTGATGCAAGACAAATAATTTCCACAGGTGTTGTAAACATGCGCCGTTTTGAGCAAAGAGAATCAGAATCAAGAGTTGTTGGTGAACTACTTGATCGCAAAATGAAAATGAAACATACCGGCGAAGAAGTGACTTTGCTTGATATTGCAATGGAGCAATCAAGACCAGGTGCTGATTGGCACATTACAAAACTTTATTTAAGACGTGC
>DAIRXT010000129.1:0-1643 GCA_036819575.1 Candidatus Nanopelagicales bacterium
TTTAGCACTCGACCTATGAGAGTGACAAAAACTATCTCTTAAAGAAGGAACCTAACAATGGCGAAAATGATCGCTTTTGACGAAGACGCCAGACGTTCCATGGAACGTGGCATGAATATCTTGGCTGACGCAGTTCGAGTAACCCTTGGACCAAAGGGACGTAACGTCGTTTTGGAAAAGAAATGGGGAGCTCCAACTATTACTAACGATGGTGTTTCCATCGCTAAAGAAATTGATTTGGAAGATCCATACGAAAAAATCGGTGCTGATCTTGTTAAAGAAGTAGCAAAGAAAACAGATGACGTAGCAGGAGACGGAACTACCACTGCAACAGTTCTTGCCCAAGCTTTAGTTCGCGAAGGCTTAAGAAACGTAGCAGCTGGAGCAAACCCAATGTCATTAAAACGAGGCATTGAAACAGCTGTGGAAAAAATTGTTGCCAAGTTATTAGAAATGGCAAAAGATGTTGAAACCAAAGAACAGATTGCTTCAACTGCATCAATTTCTGCAGGTGGAGATTCTGAAGTTGGTGGCATCATCGCTGAAGCCATGGACAAAGTTGGTAAAGAAGGTGTAATCACAGTTGAAGAAAGCAACACTTTTGGTTTGGAATTAGAACTAACTGAAGGTATGCGCTTTGATAAAGGTTACATTTCACCATATTTCGTAACTGATCCAGAAAGAATGGAAACAGTTATTGAAGATCCATATATTTTAATTGCTAACGCAAAAATCTCTGCTGTTAAAGATGTTTTGCCAATCTTAGAAAAAGTAATGCAAAGTGGTAAACCACTTGTTATTTTGGCTGAAGATGTTGAAGGCGAAGCTTTAGCAACATTGATTGTTAACAAAATTAAGGGAACTTTCCGTTCAGTTGCTGTAAAAGCACCTGGATTTGGTGATCGCCGCAAAGCAATGTTGCAAGACATTGCAATTTTGACAGGTGCTCAAGTAATCAGTGAAGAAGTTGGTTTGAAACTTGAAAACACTGGTCTTGACATGCTTGGTAAAGCTCGCAAAGTTGTTTCAACAAAAGACGAAACCACAATTGTGGAAGGTGCAGGTTCTGCTGATCAAATCGCAGGACGTGTTGCTCAAATTCGTGCTGAAATTGAAAACAGTGATTCAGATTATGACCGTGAAAAACTACAAGAACGCTTAGCAAAATTAGCTGGCGGAGTTGCAGTTATCAAGGTTGGTGCTGCTACAGAAGTTGAACTAAAGGAACGCAAGCACCGCATTGAAGATGCTGTTCGAAATGCAAAAGCTGCTGTTGAAGAAGGAATCGTTGCCGGTGGTGGCGTTGCTTTAATTCAAGCAGGCAAAGAAGCATTAAAAGACATCAAACTAGAGGGTGATGAAGCAACTGGAGTAAATATTGTGCGCGTTGCAATTGAAGCTCCGTTGAAACAAATCGCAACCAATGCTGGTTTAGAAGGTGGCGTTGTTGCTGAACGCGTTGCTAACTTAAAAGCTGGTGAAGGTTTGAATGCTGCAACTGGTGAATATGTTGACATGATCAAAGCAGGAATTATTGATCCAGCAAAAGTAACCCGTTCTGCATTACAAAATGCTGCATCAATTGCAGCACTGTTTCTAACAACAGAAGCAGTAATTGCTGATAAGCCAGAAAAGAATCCAGC
>DAIRXT010000130.1:0-1564 GCA_036819575.1 Candidatus Nanopelagicales bacterium
ACTGGCTCAACGGCAACCACAACAGAAATGGCCATACATCTTTCTCCTGCTGAACCAAATCCTGCGTTAATTGCAGCATCAGCAGTTAATTCAAGATCTGCATCAGGTAAAACAACCATATGGTTTTTTGCTCCACCTAAAGCTTGAACACGTTTACCGTTTTTTGTTCCTGTTTCATAAACATATTTTGCAATTGGAGTAGAACCAACAAATGAAATTGCTTTAACTTTTGGATGTTCTAGTAAACGATCTACTGCTACCTTGTCGCCATTGATAACTGTGAAAACACCATCAGGTAATCCTGCTTCTTTCCAAAGTTTTGCTAACCAAATCGCAGCACTTGGATCTTTCTCACTTGGTTTCAAAATAAAAGTGTTTCCTGCCGCTATTGCAATGGGGAAAAACCACATTGGCACCATTGCCGGGAAATTAAACGGGGTAATTCCTGCTACAACTCCAACGGGTTGTCTTATGGAATAAACATCAACACCGTTACTTACTCCTTCACTAAATCCACCTTTTAACAGGTGAGGAATACCGCAAGCAAATTCAACGACTTCTTGGCCTCGAGTTACTTCACCGAGTGCATCAGATAAAACTTTGCCATGTTCACTAGTAATTATGGCTGCTAATTCTTCTTTTTTATTATTTAATAATTCTCTGAATTTAAAAACAATTTGAGCTCGTTTTGTTAAAGAAGTATCACGCCACATAGGAAATGCTTTTGCTGCTGACTCGATTGCTTCATCTATTGTGGAAAGTTCAGCAAAATCAACTTCACCTGTTTTTAAACCTGTGGCAGGATTAAAAACTTCACCTTTTCGCTTAGCTGTGCCTGACCAACTTGCACCATTTATCCAGTGGGTGATGTGATTGGTCATTTGAGGTTATCCCCTTTAAATTTAATTGTTAATTAATCTTGGTAGTAAGCGTAATCAGGAGTCAAAGCCTAAGCCTAACCAGTCAAGCAGTTTTAGCCACAAATTTCTTTTTCCCCCGTTGTGATCTGCTCTATCAATCGACCAGCGCGTCAAATTTATTACCCAAGTCTTAAAAGGCTCTGGAGGAAATGGCAGTGGCTTGGTTCTAACCATGGATAGTTTGGTTCTTTCACTTTTTCTGCCATAAACCAAATCTAAAAGCGTTAACGCTGCAAACCTGGATGAACCAACACCTAAACCTGTGAAACCTGCCGCATATGCAACTTTTCCACGCATTGATGTTCCCCAAAAAGGTGTGAACCTAGAACAAGTATCAATTGCTCCTCCCCATTTATGGGAGAAACCAATTCCTCTTAAAGCTGGAAATGTTCTATATAGATGTTCTGCCAACATGGCAAAAGATTCATCTGATTGTTCATATTCCTTGATTACTTCGTTTCCATAGTGATAAACCGCGTCATAACCACCCCAAAGCATTCTTCCGTCTTTTGTTAAACGGAAATAATGAAATTGATTAAATGCATCACTGCAACCAAATGGTTCATTCCAGCCAATTGATTGTTTTTGTTCTTCAGTTAAGACTTCGGTGACTAATACATAGTCATAAACTGGGGCAATCATTC
>DAIRXT010000131.1:0-1505 GCA_036819575.1 Candidatus Nanopelagicales bacterium
GCTTCACCTCTTTCTTCTTCCACAACTGGAATTGGTTTAAATGTTGATGGTGGAGTTGGTGGATTAAGAGTCCCACCTAAATAAATGATTTCAGTTGAAGTATTTGATGATCGTCGTTGCTGGTTAGGAGAAGGTCCAACAGCAACTGGTGAAAATAACAACCATGTGCAATGGGTTGATATTTTAAACGGCAAAGTCTTAAGTAAAAATCTTGAAACAAGTAAAACTTCTGAATACAAATTAGATGATCATGTTGGTTTTGCAATTCCTAGAACTAATGGGGGAGATGTTTTAGGAACAGCTAATGGACCTGTTTTAAGAAATACAGACAGAGAAATCACCAAACTTCCTGGTCGAGAAAAGGATAAATTCAAATCACGTTGGAATGATGCCAAAGTTTCTCACACAGGAGATTTATTTCTTGGAACTCTTTCCTATGATCTTGTGCCTAAAGCCAGTGGGCTGTATCGAATATCCAAAGATGGCAGTGAAATAAAGAAATTACTCAGTGAATTAACTCTTGCCAATGGACTTGATTGGTCAGTAGATACTCAAACTTTTTACTTCATTGATTCCCTTGAACATTGCGTTGATGCTTTTTCCTACGATGGTCAAGAAATAACTGATCGAAGAACTGTTATTAAATTTGGGGAAAATGAAATACCTGATGGAATGTGTGTGGATAGTGAAGATGGACTCTGGATTGCTTTTTGGGATGGATCACAAGTTAGAAGATATGACGAGAAATACAAACTAAGTGAGAAAATTGATCTTCCTGTCTCATACACCACATCATGCACCTTTGCTGGTAAAGATTTAGACCAATTGGTGATTACAACAGCTCACAACAACGAAATGGGAAAGCATCCTCAAGCCGGGATGACTTTCATTTGTAAGCCAGGAATTAAAGGAAAAAAGACCACCCTATTTGGTTTGTAAAAAGAGTTAAGCGAAAGACTAGGCTTTGCATAGAAAGGTAGAAACATGAAATTAGCTCGCTTGGGAAATTTTGGTTCTGAAAAACCGGCCATAGTTATAAGTGATACTGAAGCAGTTTTTGTAGATGATGTAGTTGCAGATTTTAATCGTGAAACACTTTCCAATGGAGCAATTGAAAAATTAAAGAAACTTGATCTAACAACTAGACCAAAAGTTAAGATTTCTGATTACAGACTTGGTTCTCCAGTTGCAAGACCAACAAAGGCAATATGTGTAGGACTTAATTACGCCAAGCACGCTAAAGAATCAGGAGCTGAACCTCCAAAAGAACCAGTGATTTTTATGAAAGCACCAGACACTGTTGTTGGTGGATTTGATGACATTGTTATTCCACCAAACTCAGTTAAGACAGATTATGAAGTAGAAATTTGTGTAGTAATTGGTAAAGATGCACTTTATTTAGAATCTCCTGCCAAAGCTAAAGAGCACATCCTTGGCTACACCATTTCTCAAGATGTTTCTGAGCGTCATTGGCAAATTGAAAGAAGTGGTCAATGGGTAAAAGG